>NZ_NTGZ01000058.1 GCF_002551245.1 Streptomyces sp. rh34 | reverse complement strand
AGATGTGTATAAGAGACAGGCCCCGAGCAGCGCGCCCGTACCGTCCTTGCGGCGCAGCCCCAGGGCCAGCGCCTCGTGCCGGGCCGCGACCGCCGCCCGCCTGCGCTCGGTGGCGGTCGCCTCGTCGCGCGCCGTGCTGTGGGCGGCCCGGGCCTCGACGAGCGCCTGCTTGGCCTCCTCGTGGCGGACGGCCAGCTCCTCGTCGGCGCCGTCCAGCCCCTCGACCTCGGCCTTGAGCTGCTCGTACTCCTCCTGGGCGCTCACCGCGCGCTCCTGCGCCTCGTCGCGCGCGGCGGCCAGCCGGTCGATCTCGGCCTGCGCCGAACCGGCCCGGCCGCGGGCCGCGTTCACCTGGCCGTTCAGCCGGGCGAGCCCTTCGCGCCGGTCCGCGATGGCACGGGCCGCGTCCTTGAGCCGGCGTTCCTCGGCGGCCAGCTCGCGTTCCAGGTCGGCGCGGTGGGCGACGGTGTCCTCCAGCGCGTGCTCGGCCGCCTCCAGGGCCGCCGTCAGCTCCGCCTCCTGCTCGCGGATGCGGGCGGCCTCGCGCTCCAGGTCCTCGGGGTCGCGGCCCCGACGCTCCTCGGCGGGCGCCTCGGAGGCGCTGCGCACCCGGGCGTCGGCCAGCGAGATCGTGCCGCGGACCCGCTCGGCCAGCTGCGACAGCTCGTACCAGGTCTGCTGGGCGCGCTGGAGCCGGGGCGCGAGCCGCCGCACCTCGCCCTCCAGCTCGGCCTCGCGGGCGAGCGCCGTGCTCAGCTCGGCCTCGGCCGCGTCCTTGCGCTTCTTCAGCTCCGCCTCGTCGGCGATCTCGTCGCGCAGCGCGTCCCGCAGGGTCACCAGGTCGTCCGCGAGGAGCCTGAGCCGGGCGTCGCGCAGGTCGGCCTGGATGACGGCGGCCCGGCGGGCGACGGCGGCCTGCCGGCCGAGCGGCTTGAGCTGGCGGCGCAGTTCGTCGGTGAGGTCCTGGACCCGGGCCAGGTTGGCGCCCATCGCGTCTAGTTTCCGCAGCGCCTTCTCTTTCCGCTTGCGGTGCTTGAGGACGCCCGCGGCCTCCTCGATGAAGGCCCGGCGGCCCATCGGGTCGGCGTGCAGCACGGAGTCCAACTGGCCCTGCCCGACGATGACGTGCATCTCGCGGCCGATACCGGAGTCGGAGAGAAGTTCCTGGATGTCGAGCAGCCGGCAGGTGTCGCCATTGATCTGGTATTCGCTGCCGCCATTGCGGAACATGATCCGAGTGATCGTCACTTCGGCGTACTCGATGGGCAATGCGCCATCGGAATTGTCGATGGTCAGCGACACTTCGGCGCGCCCGAGCGGGGGCCGCCCGGTCGTCCCGGCGAAGATCACGTCTTCCATCTTGCCGCCGCGCAGGGATTTGGCTCCCTGTTCCCCCATGACCCAGGAGAGCGCGTCCACCACATTGGATTTGCCGGATCCATTGGGACCGACGACGCAGGTGATCCCCGGTTCGAACCGCAGGGTGGTGGCGGACGCGAACGATTTGAAACCACGCAGGGTCAGGGCCTTGAGGTGCACGCCGCCGGACTCTACCTTTCGCTCTCGGTTTCGCTGATGAAGGTGCAGGGCACATCAGACGGTAAGCGAAGGCCGGTACGTCCGGGGTGGGGGTCGGGCAAAGAAAAAGGGACGCCGAAGCGTCCCTGTGAATCTTGCTGGTGTCTCCGTGCATCCAGCTGCGGTCCTGCGCCGTGCATCGCAGAACGACCGGACAACGACGTCCCCACCGATGCGGGGACCCCGGTGTTCGGGGACGGCGATCCGTGACGCAGAACGAATCAGAGATATTCCGAGGCTACTGAGCGTGCCCGGCCCGACCGGCCCGAGGGGGCCCTGGTGGTCAGGTCAGCGCAGGCTCGCCCTGGGGTACGTCGATGTCGATGCTGTCGAGCAGCGACTCCTGGTGCTGAGCGGCGGCGTTGAGCGCGTCGTTCTCGTCCTGGATCCGGTTGAGCTCGGATTCCAGGTCCTGGACGCGCTGCTGGAGCCGTCGCATCTCGGCGAGAAGTCGCGGGTCGGAACCGCCGACGTAACCGAGAAGCGCCTTTGCCATGATGGATGGTCCTCCACAATGAGTGACCGACCGATGCGGTGTGGGTCGTCAGGGGATCGCACCCGCGGTGCTCGGCAGGGCTCTGTCACCACTGCGGTTCTGCTGCTAATCAGCTCTACCGAACAGCTAAGGTGCGCGGGGTTTTCAGCGTCTCACCAAAAAGTTTGACGGTCAACACGATCACACCCTGTGTACCCGGGCGTCCCGGGGGCGCGCTGCCGGACGATCATCCGGCGCGGCTCTCCTGCGGGACCCCGAGGGGTGTGCGGATCTTCGTCAATTCCGCAGCCTTGCACGACATCGCGCATCTGGCAACCATCGGCCGCCGTCCGGTCCCGCCGCAGGTCATTTCAGGTGCGGGGCCCGAGCGGGCGTTCCGGTGACCGTACGGCGCACGGCATTCACCGAGCGGGTCCGACGGTCCGCGCGGGACGGGATCAGCGGATGGCGAATCCGTCGTATCCACCGCGCGGGGTGTCCCAGATCTCAGTGACTCCGTCCACGCGCCCGGGTGTGTCGTCGGACCGCAGCCAGTCCAGCAGGCGGTGGCAATTCTCACGCGGCCCTTCGGCCACGATCTGCACCCTGCCGTCGTCGAGATTGAGGGCGAACCCGATGAGACCGCCGATCTCCAAAGCATTTGCCCTGGTGAACCAGCGGAAGCCTACTTGCTGTACTCGGCCGCGTACCCAGACGACGAGGCGCGCTTCTTCGTTCATGCCCGAACGCTAACCGGCCCATTGCTCGTGAAGCACGTCGCCCCCTTTCGCCCATGGGCTACAGTCCCGTCGGAACAGCCTCACTCGATCGGGTGAGTATCGGACAGGTGACGGGTGTCGACGGAAAGTCGATCAAGCGGCATTCGCTCCGCGTCACCGAATTCGATCAACGGGGCAGTCGAGCGACGTCGCAACGGCGTCCGGAGTAGCAGGAAGGCACAGCGCATGGGACGCCACCGACGATCCGCCGCAGGCCCCGCCGCTGAAGAACCCGCGGCCGGGGCCGCTTCCCGAGGCCGGGGCACACGCCGGAAGAAGTCCGCCGTGCCGATCCGCACCGGGCTCCTCGGCGTCTCGGCGGCCGTGGCCGTCGGCGCGGTCGCCGTCGCCTCGGGTCTGATTCCCGGCGGCGACACCTACACCTCCGGCAACACCACCGCCGCCGACCAGGTGCGCTCCGGCGGCGCTCCGGACCTGCTGACGCAGGGCGGCAGCTCCACCGCGCCGGCCGACCGGTCCGCCTCTCCGACCAGCCGGGGCTCCGAGCGTCCGGAGGCGCCGAGCAAGGCGCCGTCGAAGACACCGTCCGAGACGCCCTCGGCCTCGCCCTCGAAGACGCCGTCGAAGTCGGCCGCCCCCTCCACGTCGAAGAAGCCGGCCGCCACCCCGACCGAGAAGTCGAAGGCGCCCGCCTCGGCCCCGAAGGCCCCGGAGAAGAGCACCGCCCCGGCGAGCAAGGCCCCGGCCCCGCCGAAGACCTCCTCCGCCCCGCCGCCCAGCAAGAAGCCGAGCCCCTCCCCCACCGACGCCTCCGCACGCACCGAGGTTCTGGCGCTGGTGAACCAGGAGCGCGCGAAGGTCGGCTGCTCCCCGCTGACCACGAGCGCCCCGCTGACCACGCTCGCCCAGAACTTCGGCGAGGACATGGCGGCCCGCGGCTTCTTCGACCACACGGACCCGGACGGCGACACTCCCTGGGACCGGGCCGCGCAGGCCGGCGTGCAGGGGCTCGGCGCGGAGAACATCGCCCGCGGTCAGGGGGACGCCCAGGCCGTGATGGAGGCCTGGATGAACAGCGAGGGCCACCGGGCGAACATTCTCAACTGTGACTACAAGACCATCGGCATCGGCGTCCACGAGGGCTCCGGCGGCCCCTGGTGGGTCCAGAACTTCGGCTTCTGACCCCACCTCCGCGATCCACTTGCTCCCGCACAGCGCTCCCTCGGGGTGAGCACTGTGCGGGAGTAAGCTTTTGGCATGGCCAGTGATACGGACCGTCTCGCGTTCGACGTCTTCTCCCGGGAGTGCCCCTCGCGCTCCACGCTGGAGCACGCCACCGGGCGCTGGGGCAGCCTGACGCTCGGCGCCCTGTACGAGGGAAGCCTCCGGTTCAACGAGCTGCGCCGCCGGGTCGACGGGGTGAGCGAGAAAATGCTCGCCCAGACTCTGCACGCCCTGGAGCGGGACGGGCTCGTCCTGCGAGAGGCCCAGCCGGTCAACCCGCCCCGGGTGGACTACGAACTCACGCCGTTCGGCCGCGAGGTCACGGAGAAGCTCCTCGGGCTGATCCGGTTCGTCGAGGGGCGGATGGACGACGTGCTGGCCGCCCGCACGCGTTACGACGAGGCGCGCGGTGGCCGCTGACAGCGCGGGCAGTAGTAGCTGGAGCGGTTCATCCAGGCGCGGCGGCGTATCGGGGTGCCGCACCGGTGGCAGGGCTCGCCCTCCCGGCCGTACGCGTCGAGCGACCGGTCGAAGTAGCCGGACTCGCCGTTCACGTTGACGTACAGGCTGTCGAAGCTGGTGCCGCCCTGGGCGAGCGCCGCGTTCATGACGTCGCGGGCGTGGCCGAGCAACTCGGCGGACCTGGGGCGGGTCAGGGTCGCGGTCGGCCGGTCGTAGTGCAGCTTGGCGCGCCAGAGCGCCTCGTCCGCGTAGATGTTGCCGACACCGCTGATCAGCGACTGGTCGAGCAGGGCGCGCTTGACCGTCGTACGGCGCAGCCGCAGCGCGGTGTGGAACGCGGCGTCGTCGAAGAGCGGGTCGAGGGGATCCCGGGCGATGTGCGCGATGGTGTCCGGCAGGCCGTCAGGGGTGTTGTCGTGCAGCGAGAGCCCGCCGAAGGTGCGCTGGTCGACGAAGCGCAGTTCGGTGCCGAGCCCGTCGTCGAACCGCATCCGGATCCGCAGGTGCTTCTCGTCGGGCGCGTCCGCCGGCCGCACCAGCAGTTGTCCGCTCATGCCGAGGTGTCCCAGCAGCGAGGCGGAGGCCTCGTCGATCGGCACCCAGAGGTACTTGCCGCGGCGCATCGCCGCCCCGAAGCGGACGCCGCGCAGCCGGGCGGCGAAGTCGACGCCGCCCGCGAGGTGCCGACGGACCGAGCGCGGGTGCAGGACCTCGACCTCGCTGACGGTCCGGCCGCTGACCCAGCGTTCGAGGCCACGGCGGACGACTTCGACCTCGGGCAGCTCAGGCACGATGCACTACTCCAGACACGACGACGGTAGTACGGGAGCGCGGGACCGGCTCCCCGGGACGTACGGGGAAACCGGGCGCGGGGGCCCCCGGGACAGGGAAAACCCCCCGGCGCGCATGGCACCGAGGGGGTTCCCGTTTCGCTTCAGGCCGGAGCGGCGTCCGTGCTCGGCGACGGCTCGGCAGGGGTGTCGGCGGCCCCTCCGTCGGACGCGGACTTCTCCGCGGCCTGCCGTGCCTCAGCGGCGGCGCTGATCTCACGCCAGGCGGACTCGGCCGCCTGCTGCTCCGCTTCCTTCTTGCTACGGCCGGTGCCGGTGCCGTACGAGACACCACCGACGCGAGCGGCAGCAGTGAAGGTCTTCTCGTGATCCGGACCGGTCTCCGTGACGAGGTACTCGGGGACTCCGAGGCTCTCGCTCGCGGTGAGCTCCTGGAGACTGGTCTTCCAGTCCAGGCCGGCACCGAGGTTCGAGGACCTGTCGATCAGCGGGTCGAAGAGCCGGTGGACCAGCTCCGAGGCCGCGCTGAGGCCCTGGTCGAGATAGACCGCGCCGATCACTGCTTCCAGTGTGTCGGCGAGGATGGAAGCCTTGTCCCGGCCACCCGTGCCCTCTTCACCGCGGCCGAGCCGGATGAAGGAGCCGAGTTCTAGGCCGCGGCCCACTTCCGCAAGCGCACGCGAGTTGACCACCGCGGCCCGCAACTTGGCCAGCTGGCCTTCGGGCAGGTCGGGGTGGGTGCGGTACAGCGTGTCCGTGACCACCAGGCCGAGCACCGAATCCCCGAGGAATTCGAGCCGCTCGTTGGTGGGCAGACCGCCGTTCTCGTATGCGTACGAACGGTGGGTCAGCGCGCGCACCAGAAGGGCGGACTCGAGGTGATACCCGAGCCGCCCTTCCAGAAGCGTGTGGGACGAGGCTGTGTTGACGTTGTCTGCCTGCTTCTTGGCGCTGGACAACTCAGACATCGGGCCTCTCACCAGCCGCTCAGACCTCGAGGACCTGGCGCTTGTTGTAGGTGCCGCAGCTCGGGCACGCAATGTGCTGGAGCTTGGGCTCCTGGCAACGCTCGCACGAAACCAGGGTGGGGACCGCAGCCTTCCACTGCGACCGGCGGTGGCGCGTGTTGCTGCGCGACATCTTCCGCTTCGGAACAGCCACGGCTACTTCTCCTGCTTCTCGTCGACGCCCGGTTCGGCGCCGCCCATGTTGTCCTTCTCGCCGTCCTGAACGGTCTCGGCGAGTCCTTGCAGTGCCGCCCAACGAATGTCGACGGCGTCGTGGTGGTGGTCCGGATTCTCGTCCAGCCTGATTCCGCATTCGGAACACAGACCGGCGCAGGTCTCCTTGCACACCGGCTGCATGGGCAGTGCGAGCACTACCGCGTCACGCAGCATTGACTCGAGGTCGAACAAGCCGTCCTCGAGGAAGTACCTGTCCTCGTCGTCCTCGGCGTCGTCGGCCGGTTCCGCCGCACTGCTGCGGCCCCGGTCATCGGCGTCAGGGTACGAGAACATTTCCTGGAAATCCGCGTCGACCTCTACGGTCAGCGGCTCCAGACACCTTACGCACTCCCCCTCGGCGGTTGCACGGGCGGTGCCTGTGACAAGCACCCCTTCCATGACCGATTCGAGACGGAGGTCCAGCTCCACGGGTGCGCCTTCCGGCACGCCGATGACGCCGTCGATGCCCAGGACCGGTGAACCGGGTGCGTCCACCGAGCGGGTCAGCCGCTTCAGGGCACCGGGACGCCGACCCAGCTCGTGCGTATCGAACACGAGAGGATTGCGGTGGTCGAGGTGGCCGTTCAGGGCTTTTCCTGCTTTCGAATCATGGGTGTCGTACTGCGAAGGGAGGGTCGTCTACGGTCCGGGGACGAACCGTCTCCGTTCCGTGGACGAAACGGGCAGCCGAGATCGCGGACCTATGTGCGACCGAGGATTCAGGATACTGGACGGACCGCTCAGCACCCAATCGGGGCGGCCCGCCCGAGCTCAGCGGCCCTGCTCGTACCGGCGCAGCTGCTCCAGGTCGATCATGCTGGTGTCGAAGAGACTGGTCTCGTCCAGCGCGCCCCCGCCCTGCTGGTCGGGCGCCTGGGCCTGCTGCGGCCAGCCGTAGTCCGGCTGGGTCCCCGGCTGGGGCGGGTACCCGTTCGGGTCGTAGCTCCCCTGCTGCTGGTACGCCGCGTACGGGTCGGGCTGCTGCTGGTAGCCGTACGCGTCCTGGACGCCCTGCTGGAGCGGCTGCTCCTGGTAGCCGTACGCCGCCTGCGCGTAGCTCGGCTCACCCTGCGGCGGCGCGGGGTACTGCGACGGCTGGGGCGGTGGGGACGGCTGGGACGCCTGCCGCGGTTCCGGGGCGAGCTCGGCGAGGCCGGCCAGGTAGTCGGCGTCGCTGGTGTGCCCCTGGCCGCCCGCGGCGTCCTGGGCGGCCATGTGCGCGCCGAGGTCGTCGCTGGCGACCCGGCCGTGCAGCTTCTGGCGGCCCCGGCCGACCGCCTCCAGGGTCCCCGCGAGAACGGCCTCGAAGGCGCCGAACTTGGCGTCGACGTAGGCGTCGGCCCGCTGCCGCAGGGTCTCCGGGTCGGCGCTGCGCTCGGGGGCCTCGGCGAAGTCGGGATCCTGATAGCCCTGCTCGTCCAGGCCCTGACCGCGGCCGAGGAGCTTCTCGCGCCCCCGGTCCACGGAACCGATGGTCTTGGTGAGGACCACCTCGAAGTTGGCGAGCTTGCTGTCGACGTAGTCGTCGGCCTCGGCCCGGACCTCCTCGGCCTCACGGCGGGCCTCGGACAGGATCCGGTCGGCCTCGCTCTGCGACTGGCGGGCGATCTCGGTCTCGGAGATCAGCGAGGCGCGCTGGGCGTGGGCGGACTCGATGATCCGCTCGGCCTCCTGCCGGGCCTGCACGGCGAGCTGCTCCTGGCCGCCGATCAGCTCCTGCGCCTGGGCGAGGGAGCCGGGCAGCGCCTGGCGCACCTCTTCGAGCATGGCGAGCAGCTCGGCGCGGTTGACCACGCACGAGGCCGACATGGGCATGGATCGGGCGCTCCCGACCGCTTCGACGATCTCGTCGAGCTTCTTCTGCACGTCCACCGTGTGCTCGCCACTCTCTGCTGCTCTGTTGAAGCTGCTGCTCCGTTGGAGACGGACGGCACGACTGTAAGGCCAGTCGGCCGCCGCCCGACACCTGGTGACGGGCCGTCAGCGCCTCAGCGTTGCCCCAGGCGCTCCACGAGTGCCTCGTGGACGGTCGGCGGCAGCAGGTGGGAGACATCGCCGCCCCAGGTCGCCACCTCCTTGACCAGCGAGGACGACAGGAAGCTGTACGTCGGATTGGTCGGCACGAAGAGCGTCTCGACACCGGAGAGGCCGTTGTTCATCTGGGCCATCTGCAACTCGTAGTCGAAGTCGCTGACGGCCCGCAGGCCCTTCACGATCGCCGGGATCTCCCGCTGCTTGCAGAAGTCGACCAGCAGGCCGTGGAAGGACTCCACCTCGACGTTGCCGAAGTCGGCGGTGACCTCGCGGATCAGCTCGATCCGCTCGTCCACGGTGAACAGCCCCTTCTTGGACTGGTTGATCATCACCGCCACGTGCACCACGTCGTACAGCTTCGAGGCTCGGCCAATGATGTCGAGATGTCCGTTGGTGATGGGGTCGAACGACCCCGGACAGACGGCGCGGCGCACTGTGATTCCCTCGCTCTCCGGTCCGGTCATCGTGCGTCTTCGCACGTAGCGGCGGCGCGACCGTACCAAAGCGTTCCCTCGCCGTATCGACGGGACCGCAGTGGCTCGAATCCGGCGGGCCAGCCGAATTCTCCGCCCCGGGTGCTGCGTTCCACGGTGACGAGGACATCGGCCGTGAGCCACCCCTGAGCACGGAGTGTGAGCAGGATCTCGCGAAGATCGTCGTCGGTGACCGCGTACGGCGGGTCCAGGAAGACGATGTCGTACGGGTCGGCGGGCGCCGGTCCTGTCACGATCTGCTCGGCTTTGCCGGTGCGGACCTCGGCACCGGGGAGGCCGAGGGTGCGGACGTTGTCGCGGACGGTGCGGACCGCCTTCGGGTCGGCCTCGACGAGCAGGGCATGGGCCGCGCCGCGGGAAAGCGCTTCGAGGCCGACGGCGCCGGATCCGGCGTACAGATCGGCGACCCTGGCCCCTTCCAGGGTGCCGAGCAGCGCTTCCCAGGTGGAGAAGAGGCCCTCCCGCGCACGGTCGGAGGTGGGGCGGGTGCCGGTGCCGGGCGGTACGGCCAGGCGGCGTCCGCCGGCCGAGCCGGCGATCACGCGGGTCATGGGTGTGGGGTCCTCGGGGTCGGGGGCGTACGGCGCACGGGCCGTCGGCGGTCGCTACGCGCGCTGTGCGCGTAGCGTGCGTCCACGATATGGCGTACCGCTTCCACCGGCCCGTCCGCCTCTCCCTCTCGCCTCTCCCCTGTCCGTGGGCCCTCACCCCTTGTCGAGATACTCCTCGCGGTCCTTGTCCAGGAGGGCGGCCAGCACCGTGCGCAGCTCCGGCAGGTGCTCCAGCTCGGGGTCGGCGGCGACGACCGCGACGGCCTCCTCGCGGGCGGCGGCGATCACCTCCTCGTCGTCGATGACGGTGAGCATCCGCAGCGAGGAGCGCACCCCGGACTGGGCCTGGCCCAGGACATCGCCTTCGCGGCGCTGCTCCAGGTCGATGCGGGAGAGCTCGAAGCCGTCCAGGGTGGCGGCGACGGCGGAGAGCCGGGCGCGGGCGGGGCTCGCCTCGTGGGCCTCGCTGACCAGCAGGCAGAGCCCGGGGGCGGAGCCCCGGCCGACGCGGCCGCGGAGCTGGTGGAGCTGGGAGACGCCGAAGCGGTCGGCGTCCATGATCACCATGGCGGTGGCGTTGGGGACGTTGACCCCGACCTCGATGACGGTGGTGGCGACCAGGACGTCGACGTCCCCGGCGGCGAACCGGCGCATGACGTCGTCCTTCTCGTCGGGGTGCATCCGCCCGTGCAGCACCTCGACGCTCAGCCCGGCCAGCGCGCCCTTGCGCAGCTCGTCGGCGATCTCCAGCACGGCGAGCGGCGGCCGCTTCTCGGGGTCCTCGTCGGCGGCCTGCTTCTTGGCCTTCCCCTTCTTCCCGCCCTTCCCCTCCGCCTCTTCCGCGTCGTCGCCGATGCGGGGGCAGACCACGTACGCCTGGTGGCCGTTCTCGACCTCCTCGCGGACGCGTTCCCAGGCGCGGGCGAGGAAGTGCGGCTTGTCCTTGGCGGGGACGACATGGCTGGCGATCGGGGAGCGGCCGGCCGGGAGCTGGTCCAGGACGGAGGTCTCCAGGTCGCCGAAGACCGTCATCGCGACCGTACGGGGGATGGGGGTGGCGGTCATGACGAGGAGGTGGGGCGGCTGCTTGCCCTTCGAACGGAGGGCGTCGCGCTGTTCCACGCCGAAGCGGTGCTGCTCGTCGACCACGACGAGGCCGAGGTCGTGGAACTGGACCTTGTCCTCGATGAGGGCGTGGGTGCCGATGACGATGCCCGCCTCGCCGGTGACCAGGTCGAGCAGGGCCTGACGGCGGGCCGCCATCCCCATGGAGCCGGTGAGCAGGACGACCTTGGTCCCCCGGTCGGAGCCGCCCAGCATGCCGCCCTCGGCCAGCTCGCCCATCATCTCGGTGATCGATCGGTGGTGCTGCTGGGCGAGGACCTCGGTGGGGGCGAGCATCGCGGCCTGGCCGCCGGCGTCGACCACGGTGAGCATGGCGCGCAGGGCCACCATCGTCTTGCCCGAACCCACCTCTCCCTGGAGGAGGCGGTGCATGGGGTGCGCGGTGGCCAGGTCGTCGAAGATCTCCTTGCTGACCTTCTCCTGGCCCTCGGTGAGGGTGAAGGGCAGCTTGGCGTCGAAGGCGTCCAGCAGGCCGTCCGCGACGGGGCGGCGGGCGACAGCGGGGAGCTGGGTGTCGGCGTACCGGCGGCGGGCCAGGGCGACCTGGAGGACGAACGCCTCGTCCCACTTGAGCCGGGCCCGGGCGTCGTCGACGTCCGCCATCGTCTGCGGTCGGTGCGCCTTCAGCAGGGCCTCGGGCAGCGGGGTGAAGCCCCGGCCCTCGCGCAGGGAGGCGGGCAGCGGGTCCACCGCGTCCCGCGCGCTGGGCAGTACGGCGTCGACGGCCTTGGCGATCCGCCAGGAGTCGAGCTGCTTGCAGGCGGGGTAGATCGGCAGCAGCCGTCCGGCGAAGGCGTCCACGGCCTCGGTCGTCTCGTCGGCGTCGGAGGCGTCGAGCAGTTGGTACGTGGGGTGGGCCAGCTGCATCTTGCGGTTGAAGACGGAGACCTTGCCCGCGAACATCGCCTGGCGGCCCGGGAGCAGCTCCTTGTGCGGCTTGTGGACGCCGTGGCCGAAGAAGACCAGCTGGAGGCGGCCGCTGCCGTCGGTCAGGGTGACCTCCAGGCGTTTGCCCCGGCCGTTGTTGAACATCAGGATCCGGGCGTCGGCGACCTGGGCGACGACCGTGACGTGCTCGTCCAGCGGGAGGTCGGCCAGCGCGGTCAGCTTGCCGCGCTCCTCGTACCGCCGCGGGTAGTGGTGCAGCAGATCACCGACCGTGTGCAGGTCGAGGTGTTCGGCCATCACCTTCGCGGTGGCTCCGCCGAGCAGCTTCTTGAGGGGTTCATCGAACGAGGACACGCGATCCATTGCACACCACGGCACTGACAGCTGTCCGCCGGGCGCGACCGTGCCGCGGATTTCCGGCTACTCGACGCCGATCAGCAGGGGTGCGCGCTGGCGCCCGCCCCGGTAGACCACGGTGTCCACGGCGAGGTAGCCCTCGCGCACGTGCTCCTCCAGCGCGTCGGCCAGCGCGTCGGGGACGTCCTCGCCGAGGACGAGGGTGACCAGTTCGCCGCCGGCGGCAAGCATCCGGTCGAGCACGGTGCGGGCGGTGGCCGGGACGTCGGCGCCGATCACGGCCACGTCGCCGTCGATCAGCCCGAGGATGTCCCCGGCCTGGCAGATCCCGGCCATGGTCCACGACTGGCGCTCCGCCACGGCCAGTTCGGCGTAGCGGGTGGCGCCGGCGGCGGCGGTCATGGCGACCACGTCCTCGTCGAAGCCCCGGTCGGGCTCGTGGACGGCGAGGGCCGCGATGCCCTGGACGGCGGCTCGGGTGGGGACGACGGCGACCCGGACCCCCTCGCTCCTGGCCTGCTCGGCGGCGGCGGCCGCGGTGTGGCGCAGGGCGGCGTCGTTGGGCAGCAGCACCACCTCACGGGCGTGGGCGCGGCGGATGGCGTCGACCAGTTCGCCGCTGGCGGGCGGTTCGCCGGGGCGGGCGATCACGGTGGTGGCGCCGGCCTCGGTGCAGAGCCCGGCCAGTCCGTCGCCGGGGACCAGGACGACGACGGCGCGCCGCGCGGGTTCGGCCTGGACGCGGAGGTCATGGCCGCTCTCGGTGGCGAAGTGGGTGATCCGGATGCGGTACGGCCGCCCGGCCTCGACGCCCGCCTCCACGGCGGCCCCGGCGTCGTCGACGTGCACATGGACGTGCCAGAGGCCGTCGCCGCCCACCACGACCAGGGAGTCGCCCAGCCCGTCGAGCCGGGTGCGCAGCCGTGCCACCTGCTCGTCACGGGCCTCCAGGAGGTAGATCACCTCGAACGCGGGGCCGGCGCCCCCGTCCTCGGGACAGTCGAGCGGCCCCGTCCCCGCGGGTTCTGCGGGAGCGTTTCCCTCCACCGGGGTGCCGCCCACCGGCAGGCCCACCACGGAGCCGCCGTCCACGGGCGCGAGCGCCTTCCCGGGCCCGGTGCGGTGTCCCCGTACCGGAGCCTGCCCGGTCACCGCCTCCACCAGCGCGCCCAGGACCGCGACCAGTCCCCGGCCCCCGGCGTCGACCACGCCCGCCCGGCCGAGGACGGCGAGCTGCTCGGGCGTCCTCGCGAGGGCCGCGAGTGCGCCGTCGTACGCGGCGTGCACGACGGTGCGCAGGTCCGCGGACTCGCCTGCGGCGGCCTCGGCGGCCGCGGCGGCGACGGTGAGCACGGTGCCCTCGACGGGGTGGGCGACGGCCTGCCGGGCGACGTCGGCGGCCCGGGCCAGGGCGAGGCGCAGATGAGCCGCGTCGCCGCCGTCGGCCAGCACTCCGGCCATGCCGCGCAGCAGCTGGGCCAGGATCGTGCCGGAGTTCCCGCGAGCGCCGATCAGGGCGCCGTGCGCCATGGCGCGTACGGCGTCGGCGGTGGCGGGCGCGGTGGCTCCCGTCTCATGCGCGGCGAACACCGCTTCGACGGCCGCGGCGGCGGACTCGACGGTCAGGTAGAGGTTGGTGCCGGTGTCCCCGTCGGCGACGGGATACACATTGATCGCGTCGATCTCCGCGCGCTCCCGGCCCAGGGCCTCCAGGGCCAGTGAGCACCACGTGCGCACCGCGACGGCGTCCAGATCGTCGGGGGGCTGCGGCACCGATGGTCCTCCTCGATCGGCCGTGGCAACGGACTGCACCGCAGGTTAGCCCGCCTGGCGGGGTTCCGGTCCGGACAGGGGGCGGGCGGGGCGGGGGGCCGACCCGTGGTAGTTTCGTATCTCCGAAGCAGGCGTTGTATGCTGCTCCGGTTGCCCGACGAGAGTCGGGCCATTCCTCCGGTGCCGCCACTTCAGTCAAATGATTCCGGCGCGCCGGAATTCACTGTAAGTGCATCTGAAGTCTTTGGAGTGACCCGTGGCTGCCAACTGCGACGTTTGCGGCAAGGGGCCGAGCTTCGGCAACAGCATTTCGCACTCGCACCGCCGTACGTCCCGTCGCTGGAATCCCAACATCCAGCGCGTGCGTGCAGTGGTCGGTCGGACGCCGAAGCGGCTCAACGTCTGCACCTCGTGCATCAAGGCCGGCAAGGTCGCGCGCTGACGTCCCCGTCGTAGCGCAGCCTTCCGGTTGCCCAGAAAAGCCGGTCCACCTCGGTGGACCGGCTTTTTGCTGTGCTCGGTGCCTGATCAGGCGCTGATCACGCGCCCGGATCGGCGGCCGGGCGGGTCAGCCAGCCGTGGTCGACGGGGCCGATGCCGCCGCCGAGCGGGAAGCCGGCCCCGATCGCGCCGGTGACGTACGTCTTCGCGTCCCGTACCGCCGTGGGCACGTCCCTCCCGAGCGCGAGGCCGGAGGCGATGGCCGAGGCCAGGGTGCAGCCGGTGCCGTGGGTGTGGCGGTTGTCGTGCCGGGGGGCGCGCAGCCAGTGTTCCGCGCTCCCGTCGGTGAGCAGGTCCACCGCCTCACCGGGCAGGTGACCGCCCTTGATCACGACCCAGCGCGGTCCGAAGGCGAGGATCTCCTCGGCGGCCCGGCGCATCCCGCTCTCGTCGGTGACCGTGACCCCGGTGAGCTGGGCCACTTCGTCGAGATTCGGGGTGGCGACGGTGGCCACGGGCAGCAGCTTCGTCCGCACGGAATCGAGGGCCTCGGCGGCGAGCAGCGCGTCGCCGTGCTTGGAGACGCCGACCGGGTCGACGACGACGGGGGCGTCCGTTCCGGCGAGGAGTTCCGCGACGGTCTCCACGAGGGCGGCGGAGGCGAGCATTCCGGTCTTCACGGCCTGGACGCCGATGTCGTCGACGACGCTGCGGTACTGGGCGCGTACGGCGTCCACCGGAAGCTCCCACGCGCCCTGGACGCCGAGGGAGTTCTGCGCGGTGACGGCGGTGAGCACGCTCATGCCGTGCACGCCGAGCGCGAGCATCGTCTTCAGATCGGCCTGGATCCCCGCACCGCCGCCGGAGTCGGATCCGGCGACGGTGAGCACACGGGGCGGGACAGCGGTACGTATGGGCACTAGGGGCATACGCAGCAATCTAATGCTCGCGCGCGCGTCCCCCGCTCACGCGCGCGGCTGGGTGTCCTCGATGGAGCCGAAGTGGTCCCAGCCGCCCTTGCTGGTCCAGGGCGCGCCGTCGACGGTGACCTGGGGCAGGGCGGAGGGGTTGAGGACCTCGCCGATCACCTTCCAGCGGGCGGGCAGTTTCACGTCCGGCGGGAAGGTCGCCACGATCGCGTGGTCCTCTCCCCCGGTCAGCACCCACTGGAGCGGGTCGACGCCGACGGCCTGGCCGATGTCGGACATCTGCGAGGGGATGTCGATGAGGCCGGAGCGCAGGTCGATGCGGACCTTGCTGGACTCCGCGATGTGTCCGAGGTCCGCGACGAGGCCGTCACTGACGTCGGTCATCGCGGTGGCACCGAGCCCGGCGGCCGCGGGGCCCGCGTGGTACGGCGGTTCGGGGCGGCGGTGGGCCTCGACGAAGGCGCGGGGCGAGCGGAAGCCGCGGGAGAGCACGGCGTAACCGGCGGCGGACCAGCCGAGCCAGCCGGTGACCGCGACGACGTCGCCGGGGCGGGCGCCGGCCCGGGTGACCGGTTCGTGGTTGCGCAGGTCACCGAGGGCGGTGATCGCGACGGTGATCGTGTCGCCGCCGACCACATCGCCGCCGACCACGGCGGCGCCCGCCACCTGGCACTCGTCGCGCAGCCCGTCCATCAGTTCGGCGGCCCAGGTGACGGGGAGGTCGGCGGGGACGACGAGGCCGAGGAGCAGCGCGGTGGGCACGGCGCCCATGGCCGCGATGTCGGCGAGGTTCTGGGCGGCTGCCTTGCGGCCGACGTCGTACGCCGTCGACCAGTCACGCCGGAAATGCCGGCCTTCCAGCAGGATGTCCGTACTGGCCACGACCCTGCGGTCGGGGGCGGCCACGACGGCGGCGTCGTCGCCGGGCCCCAGCCGTACCGCCGGAGTGGTGGTGAGCCGGGACGTGAGCTCTCTGATGAGCCCGAACTCCCCCAACTCGCCCACGGTTCCCTTCACCGAGTCTCACCTCTCCTTTATCGCCCCGGACACCCGTCCGGGCCCCCGGTCGCGAGCCGTCTGTGCTGTCGGTACCGTCAAGAGATACGTCAACTTCTGCGCTCTGTACGCCACGCTGTGGACGTCATCCGGCCCGTAGGTCTCCCCGTGGCCCGCGGCAACGCGATAACGTGGCGTCCCTTTCCCCCACATGATCCTCGTGGCCGCCCTGGAGGTTCCGTGGTACAGGCGTACATCCTCATCCAGACCGAAGTGGGCAAGGCGTCGATCGTCGCCGAGACCATTTCCCAGATCCCGGGAGTCATCCAGGCAGAGGACGTCACCGGTCCGTACGACGTGATCGTGCGGGCCCAAGCAGACACGGTCGATGAACTCGGCCGCATGGTGGTCGCCAAAGTCCAGCAGGTGGACGGCATCACACGAACCCTGACCTGCCCGGTCGTCCACCTCTGACCCCCGTCTAGGCTGGGCCGGTGACGTCATCCGCCCGCCGTTCCGCCCGCTCGATGTTCCTCGGTCCGTCCGCTGCCGTGCTCGTACTGGCCGCGGCGGGCTGTTCCCTCAGCGACGCGCAGCCCTCGATCACGGTTCCCACACCGTCCTCGGAGGCCGCCGCGTACTGCGAGGCCCTGCACGAGGAACTGCCGAAGACCGTACTCGAACTGGAACGCAGCGACCCCTCCCCGGATTCGGAGCTGACCGCCGGCTGGGGGGACGGGGCGATCGTACTGCGCTGCGGGGTCCCCCGGCCCGCCAAGATGGACGACCCCCAGTCGCAGGGCGTCGAGGCGGACGGGGTGCAGTGGATGCTGGAGGAGCCCGAGGGCTCCGGACCGCGGTTCACCAGCACGTACCGCGAGGCGTACGTCGAGGTCACGCTGGATTCGACGTACGCCCACGACATCACGCCGCTGGCCTCGTTCGCCGGCCCGGTCTCCAAGACGGTCCCGAGCAAGTTCTGAAGGCCGGCCGCCGGATCCGTCAGCGCAGTCCGGTGGAGCGGGTCAACGCGGCCTGGATCAGCCGGTCGACCAGCTCCGGGTAGCTGACGCCGCTCTCCTGCCACATGCGCGGGTACATGGAGATCGGGGTGAAGCCCGGCAGGGTGTTGATCTCGTTGATGACGAAGCCGCCGTCCTCGGTGAGGAAGAAGTCGGCGCGCACCAGGCCCTCGCAGGAGACGGCGTCGAAGGCGGCGACGGCGAGCCGCCGCACCTCGGCGGTCTGCTCCTCGGTGAGCGGTGCGGGCACGAGCCCGGCGGCCGAGTCGATGTACTTGGCCTCGAAGTCGTAGAAGTCGTGCGCGGTGACCGGCGGGATCTCGGCGGGCACGCTGGCGCGCGGGCCGTCCTCGAACTCCAGCACGCCGCACTCGATCTCACGGCCGCGCAGCAGCGACTCGACGAGGAACTTCGGGTCGTGGCGGCGGGCCTCCTCGATCGCCTCGTCGAGCCCTTCGACGGAGTCGACCTTGGTGATGCCCATCGAGGAGCCGCCGCGGGCGGGCTTGATGAACAGCGGCCAGCCGTGCTCCCCGGCGAAGTCCACGATCCGCTTGCGGGCGGCGGCGGGGTCGTTGTCCCACTCGCGGGGGCGGACGACCTCGTACGGTCCGACCGGCAGCCCGAAGGAGAGGAAGACGCGCTTCATGTACTCCTTGTCCTGGCCGACGGCGGACGCGAGAACACCCGCGCCGACGTAGGGCACGCCGGAGAGTTCGAGGAGACCCTGGAGGGTGCCGTCCTCCCCGTACGGGCCGTGCAGCACGGGGAAGACGACGTCGACCTCGCCCAGCGCCTTGGGCACGGAGCCGGGTTCGCTGTAGAGGACCTCACGGCTGCCGGGGTCCACGGAGAGCACGACGCTGCCCTCGGCGGACTCGGTGAGCCGGTCCACGTCGGGGACCTTGCGGTCGGTGATGGCCATGCGTTCGGGATCGTCGGCGGTGAGCGCCCAGCGGCCGTCCGTCGTGATGCCGATCGGCAGGACGTCGTACTTGGTCCGGTCGATGGCCCTCATGACGGCGCCGGCCGTGACGACCGAGATGCCGTGTTCGGAGCTGCGGCCGCCGAACACGACAGCCACGCGGGGCTTGCGGCGCTGCGGCACAGGGCTCTCGGCGCGCTCAGGGCTCTGGGGGAGGTTCTCGCTGCTCATATCGCGATGAGCGTACCTGCTGGTAGGGGAGACGTCAGCGTCGCTCGGCCTTGGCGCTCCGCGACATCAGCTCCTTGACGGCGACGACCGGGGACTTGCCCTCGTGGACGATGGAGACGACGGTCTCGGTGATGGGCATGTCGACCCCGTGCCTGCGGGCCAGGTCGAGGACCGATTCGCAGGACTTGACGCCTTCGGCGGTCTGCTTGGTGACGGCGATCGTCTCCTGGAGCGTCATGCCGCGGCCGAGGTTGGTGCCGAAGGTGTGGTTGCGCGAGAGCGGCGAGGAGCAGGTGGCCACCAGGTCGCCCAGGCCCGCGAGTCCGGAGAACGTCAACGGGTCCGCGCCCATGGCCAGACCCAGTCGGGTGGTCTCGGCGAGGCCCCGGGTGATGAGGGAGCCCTTGGTGTTGTCGCCGAGGCCCATGCCGTCCGCGATGCCGACGGCGAGGCCGATGACGTTCTTCACGGCGCCGCCCAGCTCGCAGCCGACCACGTCGGTGTTGGTGTACGGCCGGAAGTACGAGGTGTGGCAGGCGGCCTGGAGGCGCTGGGCGACGGACTCGTCGGCGCAGGCGACGACGGCCGCGGCGGGGCGCCGTTCGGCGATCTCCTTGGCCAGGTTGGGTCCCGAGACGACGGCGATGCGGTCGGCGGAGACCTTGGTGACGTCCGCGATCACCTCGCTCATCAGCTCGGCGGTGCCCAGCTCGACGCCCTTCATCAGGGAGACCAGGACGGTGTCCGGCTCCAGGTGCGGGGCCCAGTCGGCGAGGTTGGCGCGCAGCGTCTGGGAGGGCACGACGAGGAAGGCGAACTCCGCCCCGCGCAGGGCCTCGGCGGCGTCCGTGGTGGCGCGGATGGAGTCGGGGAGCGCGATGCCCGGGAGGTAGTCCGGGTTGGTGCGGGTGGTGTTGATGGTCTCGGCGACCTCGGCGCGGCGTCCCCAGAGGGTGACCTCGCAGCCCGCGTCGGCGAGGATCACGGCGAAGGCCGTACCCCATGAGCCGGTTCCGAAGACGGCTGCTTTTACGGGGTGCGTCACGTGGGTCCCTTTCCCTGGGCCCTGCGCCGTTGTTCAGCACGGGCTTTGCGGTGATCGTAGAGCTCGGCGGGCGCCTTCTCGCCGCGCAGGTCCTCCAGCTCGCGGGTGACCGCCGCCATGATGACCTCGGTCGCCTCGCGCAGCACCTCGGGGGTCGGCTCCAGACCGTAGAAGCGGCTGAGGTCGACGGGCGGTCCGGCCTGCACCTGGAGCGTCTTGCGGGGGAACAGCCGGAACTTGTTCTTCTTGGCGTAGGGCGGCATCGCGAGGTTGGCGCCCCACTGGGCGACCGGGATGACGGGCACCTTGGTCATCAGGGCGACCCGGGCGGCCCCGGTCTTGCCGGCCATCGGCCACATGTCGGGGTCCCGGGTGAGGGTGCCTTCGGGGTAGAAGGCGACGCACTCGCCGCGTTCGATGGCGTCGACGGCGGCCCGGAAGGCGTCCAGGGCGTTGGTGGTCTCGCGGTAGACGGGGATCTGGCCGGTGCCGCGCAGCATCATACCGACGAACGGGGTGCGGAAGAGGCCGGCCTTCGCCAGGAGCCTCGGCACCCGCCCGGTGTTGTACTGGAAGTGGCCGTAGGAGAGCGGGTCCAGGTAGGAGTTGTGATTGACGGCGGTGATGAATCCGCCGTCGGCCGGAATGTGTTCCGTCCCCCGCCAGTCGCGCTTGAACAGAACCACCAATGGCGGCTTGGCGATGACCGCCGCCAGGCGGTACCAGAAGCCGATTCTGCGGCGGGACACTCGGACACCTTCCTTAAGGACTTCGACCTGCAGCCTGGCTACTGACGGTCAAGTCTCGCCCCAGACCCCTGCTCTGTCGAGAACACCGTACGCCTCACGTTCGGTAGTGGTCCTCCAGGTTGTCCTACCGGCAGGCGAGAATAAGTCCTGACACGTACGGAGGGGGAGATCGCCACGAACACCGATCCGGCCGGGCCCTGGTCCCTGGTCGTTCCGCTGAAGCCGCTCGCACGGGCCAAGAGCCGCCTGGGACGGGCGGTCGGCGAGGATGCGCGGCCCCGGCTGGCCCTGGCGTTCGCGCAGGACACGGTGGCCGCGGCGCTGGCCTGTTCCCTGGTGCGGGATGTGGTGGTCGTCACGGACGACGCCGTGGCCGCGGCGGCTCTCTCCACGCTCGGGGCACACGTCGTGCCGGACGCTCCGGGGGCCGGGCTCAACGCGGCGCTCGCGCACGGCGCACGCTCCGCGCGGACGCTGCGGCCCGCCGCCGCGGTGGCCGCGCTCAACGCCGATCTGCCGGCACTGCGCACCGGCGAATTGGCGCGGGTGCTCGATTTCGCTTCCGCTTTTCCCAACGCTTTTCTGCGGGACGCGGCGGGAATCGGAACGACATTTCTGGCCGCCGCGAGCGGTGCGGAATTCCGTCCGGCTTTCGGCGGTCCGTCCGGGGCCCGGCACCTGGCGTCGGGGGCGGTGGAAATCGCGCTGCACGGCGTCGACTCGGTGCGCCGGGACGTGGATACGGGCGAGGATCTGCGGGTCGCTCTGGCCCTGGGGGTGGGGTCGCACACGGCGCGGATCGCGGCCGTACCCGCCCCGTCCCGTGACCGATAGGCTGCCGCCCATGCAGGCGACCTCGTACACGTACGACCCCGAGACCCGCAGCGGCAGCGTGCTGCTGGACGACGGCACCCCGGTGGACTTCGGCGCGCCGGCCTTCGACGCGGGCGGCCTGCTGCTGCTGCGTCCGGGGCAGCGGGTGCGGATCGAGGGCGAGGGTGAGGGAGCGGCCCTGCGGATCACCCTGGTGACCCTGCAGACGTTCTGACCCGCTCCCGGCCGGAGCGACGCCGCTGGGCCGAACGGGGCCCGGACAGCCCGCGGGCCGGGCTCCCCCGGAGGGGAGCCCGGCCCGGCGCGTGGTGATGAGCGAGCGGGTGCCCGGTCTCACTTCTTGCGTGCGGTGGCCTTCTTGGCCGTGGTCGTGCGCGCCGTGGTCTTCTTCGCGGGCGCCTTCTTCGCCGTGGTCTTCTTGGCGGGCGCGGTCTTGCTGGGAGAGGCCTTCTTGGCGGTCGTCGCGGCCTTCTTCGCCGGAGTCGCCTTCTTGGCGGCCGCGGAGGCCTTCTTGGCCGTGGCGGTGGTCTTCTTCGCGGTGACCTTCTTGGCTGCGGCGGTGGTCTTCTTCGCCGGAGTCGCCTTCTTGGCGGTGGTCTTCTTCGCGGTGGCCTTCTTGGCGGCCGACTTCTTGGCGGCGGCGGCCTTCACCGTCGTACGGGCGGCGGAAGATCCGCCCGAGAGGCTGCCCTTGGGGGCCTTCTTGACGGCCACGTCGTTCTTGGGGAGCTTCTTCGAGCCGCTCACCAGGTCCTTGAACCCCTGGCCCGCGCGGAAGCGGGGCACCGAGGTCTTCTTGACCCGGACGCGCTCACCCGTCTGCGGGTTGCGGGCGTACCGGGCGGGGCGGTCGACCTTTTCGAACGAGCCGAAGCCGGTGACCGAGACACGGTCCCCGGCCACAACGGCACGGACGATCGCGTCGAGTACCGCGTCGACGGCGTCTGCGGCCTGCTGACGGCCGCCGACCTTGTCGGCAATCGCTTCTACGAGCTGCGCCTTGTTCACGTCTTCCCCTTCGGAGACATTGCCAGAACGAAAGTGTTCAAGCTTTTTCGCACGTTAGGCAGATATATACCGCAAATCAAACACGAAACGGGCTAATCACCCTAGTGCCGCAACGAAGTCGACCGATGCGCAGTTCCACGTGTCAGTCACCTTCGGGGAATCGGCCCTCATCGAGGTCCTTCATCAACCGGTCCAGACGCCTTGCCGCGTCCGGGAGATCGTGCTTCGCCGCGGCCGTGACGACCAGCAGCTTCCGGGTCAGCGCCATCCGTACGCTCTCCGGGACTTGCAGTGCACGCACCTTCGCGTGCGCTTCCTTCAATCGGTCGGCGACCTGGCCATAGAGCTTGAGTTGGCTGTCGCGTTCCATGCACCGATTGTGCCATCTGGGGCGAGTTGTCGCCCGACGGGGTCTCAACAAGCGACTGCGCCCCCTGCCGGGAGGCAAGGGGCGCGGACCTGGAAAAGCGCTGCTCAGGCGGCAATGGTACGCGGCTTGAAGGCGGGCCTGGCCGCCTCGTACGCGGCGATGTCCGCTTCGTTCTGAAGGGTGAGGCTGATGTCGTCGAGGCCGTTGAGCAGTCGCCAGCGGGCGTTCTCGTCGAGCTCGAAGTCGGCGGTGAGGCCCTCGGCGCGCACCTGGCGCGCCTCCAGGTCGACGGTCACCTCGGCGGTCGGGTCGGCCTCCGTGAGCTCCCAGAGGGTGTCGACGACCTTCTGCTCCAGGACCACGGTGAGCAGCCCGTTCTTCAGCGAGTTGCCGCGGAAGATGTCGGCGAAACGGGAGGAGACGACGGCCTTGAAGCCGTAGTTCTGCAGGGCCCAGACCGCGTGTTCGCGGGAGGAGCCCGTACCGAAGTCGGGGCCGGCGACCAGGACCGAGGCGCCCTGGTGCTCGGGGCGGTTGAGGACGAAGTTCTCGTCCTTGCGCCAGGCTTCGAAGAGCCCGTCCTCGAACCCGTCGCGGGTGACCTTCTTCAGCCAGTGCGCGGGGATGATCTGGTCGGTGTCGACGTTGCTGCGGCGCAGCGGAACGGCCCGGCCGGTGTGCGTGGTGAATGCTTCCATGGCTATCGGACTCCGGCGGGGGTACGGGCGTCGGACAGGTCGGCGGGCGAGGCCAGATGGCCCAGCACCGCGGTGGCGGCGGCGACCTGGGGCGAGACCAGGTGGGTGCGGCCGCCCTTGCCCTGCCGCCCCTCGAAGTTGCGGTTCGAGGTGGAGGCGGAGCGCTCGCCGGGAGCCAGCTGGTCGGGGTTCATCCCCAGGCACATCGAGCAGCCCGCGTGCCGCCATTCGGCGCCGGCCTCGGTGAAGACCTTGTCCAGGCCCTCGGAGACGGCCTGGAGCGCGACCCGGACCGAGCCGGGGACGACCAGCATCCTTACGCCTTCGGCGATTTTGCGGCCGTCCAGGATCGAGGCAGCGTTACGCAGGTCCTCGATGCGGCCGTTGGTGCACGAACCTACGAAGACGGTATCGACGCTGATGTCGCGCAGCGGCTGCCCGGCGGTCAACCCCATGTACTCCAGGGCCTTTTCGGCGGCGAAACGCTCCGAGGCGTCCTCGTACGAAGCCGGGTCGGGGACGTTGGCCGACAGCGGCGCGCCCTGACCGGGGTTGGTGCCCCAGGTGACGAACGGGGCCAGTTCGGTGGCGTCGATGACGACCTCGGCGTCGAACACCGCGTCGTCGTCGGAGCGCAGGGTCTTCCAGTACGCGACGGCGGCGTCCCAGTCCTCGCCCTCGGGAGCGTGGTCGCGGCCCTTGAGGTAGTCGAAGGTGGTGGCGTCCGGGGCGATCATGCCCGCGCGGGCGCCGGCCTCGATCGACATGTTGCAGATGGTCATCCGGGCCTCCATCGAGAGCTTCTCGATGGCGGAGCCGCGGTATTCGAGGATGTAGCCCTGGCCGCCACCGGTGCCGATCCGGGCGATGATCGCCAGGATCAGGTCCTTCGCGGTGACCTCGTCGGGCAGTTCGCCCTCGACCGTGATGGCCATGGTCTTCGGGCGGGCCAGCGGCAGCGTCTGGGTGGCGAGGACGTGCTCCACCTGGCTGGTGCCGATGCCGAACGCCAGCGCGCCGAACGCGCCGTGCGTGGAGGTGTGGGAGTCGCCGCAGACCACGGTGGTGCCGGGCTGGGTCAGCCCCAGCTGCGGGCCGACCACGTGCACGACGCCCTGCTCGACATCGCCCAGCGGGTGCAGCCGGACGCCGAAGTCCGCGCAGTTCTTGCGCAGGGTCTCCAGCTGGACGCGTGAGACCGGGTCGGCGATCGGCTTGTCGATGTCGAGGGTCGGGGTGTTGTGGTCCTCGGTGGCGATGGTGAGGTCGAGGCGTCGTACCGGACGTCCGGCCTGACGCAGCCCGTCGAAGGCCTGCGGGCTGGTCACCTCGTGCAACAGGTGCAGATCGATGAAGAGGAGGTCGGGCTCGCCCTCCGCGCGTCGGACGACATGGTCGTCCCAGACCTTCTCCGCGAGTGTCCTACCCATCGCTTTCCCTCCGGCCGGCTTCTTCGCCGGCCCAACTAGAGATTCGGTGCGCCTCCGTCCGGAACCCCCGTGCGGGGCGGTGGCTACGAGCCGTCGTGCGGCCGCCTCCACAGGTTCGCAACTTCCGCCGAAAATTGAACTTGCGTTTCACAGAGTGAGACGGGAGTATCGTCGTATGGACAACTCTAGCGGCGTCGGCGTTCTCGACAAGGCAGCTCTGGTATTGAGCGCCCTGGAGTCCGGTCCGGCCACCCTCGCCGGGCTGGTCGCGGCGACCGGGCTCGCACGGCCCACGGCCCATCGACTGGCCGTGGCACTGGAACACCACCGGATGGTGGCGAGGGATATGCAGGGCCGGTTCATTCTCGGCCCCCGACTGTCGGAACTGGCAGCCGCGGCGGGCGAGGACCGCCTGCTGGCCACGGCCGGACCGGTGCTCACCCACCTGCGCGACATCACCGGCGAGAGCGCGCAGCTCTACCGCCGGCAGGGCGACATGCGCATCTGCGTGGCGGCGGCGGAACGGCTGTCGGGCCTCCGGGACACGGTGCCGGTCGGCTCGACCCTCACGATGAAGGCGGGCTCCTCCGCCCAGATCCTGATGGCCTGGGAAGAGCCGGAGCGTCTGCACCGGGGCCTCCAGGGCGCCAGGTTCACGGCGACGGCGCTCTCCGGCGTACGGCGGCGGGGCTGGGCCCAGTCGATCGGTGAGCGGGAGCCGGGCGTCGCCTCGGTCTCCGCTCCGGTGCGCGGCCCCTCGAACCGGGTGGTCGCGGCGGTCTCGGTCTCCGGGCCGATCGAGCGGCTGACCCGCCACCCGGGCCGGATGCACGCCCAGGCGGTCATCGACTCCGCGGCGCGGCTGAGCGAGGCCCTGCGCCGCACGGGCTGACGCCGTACGCCACTTCCTCCTGACCGAACTTCCGGAAGGCCGCCCCAGCGTCGTGGCGGCCCATTTCCCTTTCCGGGCCTCCCCTCCGGCGCGACCACTGCCGGGCGCAACCACGGTGCGGGGCGGGTGACTTGGCGCGGAGTGCCACGCTCCGGACAAGCGGGAAGGCCCCCCACCGAAGTGAAGGGCCTTCCTGTACTGCTCTGTTGTACCCCCGACCGGATTCGAACCGGCGCTACTGCCGTGAGAGGGCAGCGTGCTAGGCCGCTACACAACGGGGGCGTGGTTACTGCTGACTTGCGCTGGGCTACCAGGACTCGAACCTAGAATGACGGTACCAGAAACCGTAGTGTTGCCAATTACACCATAGCCCATGGTGTGACAAGTACCCCCGACCGGATTCGAACCGGCGCTACTGCCGTGAGAGGGCAGCGTGCTAGGCCGCTACACAACGGGGGCCCTAGCGATCCTGCATCGAAAACGTGGGTGCGACCCAGGTGTTCTCGCGGGAAGGATCTGTACCCCCGACCGGATTCGAACCGGCGCTACTGCCGTGAGAGGGCAGCGTGCTAGGCCGCTACACAACGGGGGCTTGTCCTGCTGATCTTGCTCGTACTGCTTGGTCTTGCGCTGGGCTACCAGGACTCGAACCTAGAATGACGGTACCAGAAACCGTAGTGTTGCCAATTACACCATAGCCCATTGAAATGCAACCCCTGGTGGGGGCCTCACTTCTGTCTGCGCTCCCGGCCGGATCTTTTCGGCCCGCTCGGGCGGCGCAGAAAGAACATTACCCGAAGGTGTCCGGCGCTCCAAAACGGGTATCGCCCGCCAGCAGGCCGGGGAGCTGGTCGAGCCCGGTGATCGTCACGAGGTCCGGCCTCCCGCCCCTCCCCCGCCGGTCGAGCCAGATCCCCGTCAGCCCGGCGGCCACGGCTCCGCTCGCGTCGATGTCGGGCTCGTCGCCCACGTACGCCACCTCGTGCGGCTCCACCCCGAGCGCCTCGCAGGCCGCGTGGAAGGCGCCGGCCTCCGGCTTGGAGATCCCCAGCTCCACGGCGCAGACCATCGACTCGAACCGGTCGCGGACGCCGAGCGCGGTGAGCTTGTGGTGCTGGTGGTGGGTGTTGGCGTTGGACAGGATCCCGTGCCGGTAGTCGCGGGCCAGCAGGTCCAGTACGGGCAGTACGTCCGGGAAGAGCGCCCAGGCGGCCTCGTAGTGAGCGGCGTGCCGTCCGAACCACGCCTCGGCCTCGGTGTCCTCCAGGTCCTGCGACAGGAACTCCCGTACCCGGTCCCGCCGCTGCCCGCGGAAGTCCGTCTCTCCGGCGGTCATGCGCGCCCAGTGCCGGACGCTCAGCGCGCGCCAGGCATCGAGGGCCACGTCCACCGAGGCATACGCCTCGGGCAGGCCCTCGCGCTCCAGGTGTTGCCGCATTCCGGTGCGGTCGGCGCCCGAGTAGTCGAAGATCGTGTCGTCGATGTCCCAGAGCACGGCTCGAATCGGCATGGATCTCACGGTAGCCGCCCGGAGGCGCCGGCGGAGGGCAGAAGCCGAGGAGGGCCGCAGCCGGTCGGCTGCGGCCCTCCTCGGGGTGGCGTGCTCGTCGCCTACGCGGTCAGCTTCGCCAGTGCGGCGTCCACGCGGGCCAGGCTCCTGTCGCGGCCCAGGATCTCCAGGGACTCGAAGAGCGGGAGGCCGACGGTGCGGCCGGTGACGGCGACGCGGACCGGGGCCTGCGCCTTGCCGAGCTTGAGTCCGTGGGCCTCGCCGGCGGTGAGGACGGCGTTCTTCAGGGACTCCGGGTCGCTCCAGTCCGCCGCTTCCAGGTTGGCGCGGGCCGTGGTCAGGAGCGCGGCCGGGTCGCCCTTCATCGCCTTGGTCCAGGACGCCTCGTCCTCCACCGGCTCGTCGAGGAAGAGGAAGTCGACGTTGTCGGTGATGTCGGAGAGCACCGTGACCCGGGTCTGGGCGTAGGGGGCGATCCGCGTCCACTTCTCCGCATCGAAGGCCTCCGGGGCCCAGGGGGCGAAGGGCGCGCGGAGCCAGGGACCGCAGGCCTCGGTGAAGGCCTTCACATCCAGCATGCGGATGTGCTCGGCGTTGATGTGCTCGCACTTCTTGAGGTCGAAGCGGGCCGGGTTGGCGTTGACGTCCTTGATGTCGAACGCGGCGATCAGCTCGTCCATCGAGAAGATGTCCCGGTCCTCGGCGATCGACCAGCCGAGCAGCGAGAGGTAGTTCAGCAGGCCCTCGGGGAGGAACCCGCGCTCGCGGTAGAGGTTGAGCGAAGCCTGCGGGTCGCGCTTGGAGAGCTTCTTGTTGCCCTCGCCCATGACGTACGGCAGGTGGCCGAAGGCCGGGGTGTCCTTGGCGATGCCCAGCTCGATGAGCGCCCGGTACAGGGCGATCTGGCGCGGGGTGGAGGAGAGCAGGTCCTCGCCGCGCAGGACGTGGGTGATCTCCATCAGGGCGTCGTCGACCGGGTTGACCAGCGTGTAGAGCGGGGCCCCGTTGGCGCGGACGATGCCGTAGTCCGGGACGTTCTCCGGCTGGACGGTGATGTCGCCGCGGACCAGGTCGGTGAAGGTGATGGCCTCGTCGGGCATCCGGAAGCGGACGATCGAGCTGCGGCCCTCGGCCTCGTACGCGGCCTTCTGCTCGGCGGTGAGGTCGCGGCAGTGGCCGTCGTAGCCGGACGGCTTGCCGGCGGCGCGGGCGGCGTCGCGGCGGGTGTCCAGCTCCTCGGTGGTGCAGTAGCAGGGGTAGGCGTACCCGGCGGCGAGCAGCTTCTCGGCGACGTCCTTGTACAGGTCCATCCGCTGCGACTGGCGGTAGGGGGCGTGCGGGCCGCCGATCTCGGGGCCCTCGTCCCAGTCCAGGCCCAGCCAGCGCATCGAGTCGAGCAGCTGCTGGTAGGACTCCTCGGAGTCGCGCGCCGCGTCGGTGTCCTCGATCCGGAAGACCAGGGTGCCCTGGTGGTGCCGGGCGAAGGCCCAGTTGAAGAGCGCCGTCCGGACCAGGCCCACGTGCGGGTTGCCGGTCGGGGAGGGACAGAAACGTACACGGACTGGTGCGTTAGCCACGCTTGATCACCTTGTTGGTGAGAGTGCCGATGCCTTCGATGGTGACGGCGACCTCGTCGCCGACGTGCAGGGGGCCGACCCCCGCGGGGGTGCCCGTGAGGATCACATCGCCCGGGAGCAGCGTCATGGCCTCCGTGATGTGGACGATCAGGTCCTCGATGGAGCGGACCATGTCACTGGTGCGGCCGAGCTGTCGCTGCTCTCCGTTGACCGTCGCCTGGATGGTGAGGTCGTGGGGGTCCACGTCGGTCTCCACCCAGGGGCCCAGCGGGCAGGAGGTGTCGAAGCCCTTGGCGCGGGCCCACTGCTTCTCGCGCTGCTGCACATCGCGGGCGGTGACGTCGTTGGCGCAGGTGTAGCCGAGGATGACGTCCTTGACCCGCTCGCGGGGGACCTCACGGCACATGCGGCCGATGACCACGGCCAGCTCGGCCTCGTAGTGCACCTCGTCGGAGAAGGAGGGGTACTCGATCGCGTCGCCGGAGCCGATCACCGAGGTGGTGGGCTTGAAGAAGGTGATCGGCGCGTCGGGGACCTCGTGGCCGAGTTCGGCGGCGTGCTCGGCGTAGTTGCGGCCGATGGCCACGACCTTGTTGGGGAGCACGGGGGGCAGCAGCCTGACCTTGTTCAGCGGGACCTTGGTGCCCGAGAGCTCGAAGTCGGCGTACGGAATGCCCTTGATGATGTCGAGGACGAGGTCACCGGATTCCACGGTGCCCTGTCCCTCGACGGCGCCGAAGGCGACATTGCCGTCGATGGAGAACCTGGCGATGCGCACGGGATGCTGTCGCCCCTCACTTGCTGGCTGACTGAAGACTGACGCTCCAGGCTAGCGCCTCGCCCGGCGCGGATCGTCCCAAAAGGAGCGTCGTCCAGTGCGTGCGATCGCAAGGCGGCCGAAGGCCCTTGCAGCGGAGCTACCAGGGCGTTTGGCCAACGCCGCGAGCGTGCCTGCTGGGCGGCGCGACGGGGCGATCCGCGCCGGGCGAGGCGCTGGCGCGGTGAGAGGGGACAGCCTCGCGTATGGAGGGGGAGCCGTCCGGGTATTACCGGGCGGCCGTGACCGGGGCTTCCATCAGGATGGTGCGGCGCGGGTTGGCCGTCACGGTCGGCAGGTCGGCGGCGTGCTCCGGCTGGGGGGGCGTACGCAGCGCTTCGGCGTCCTTGAGGTGCGCCAGCGTGGTGCGCCGGGGGTTGGCAATGTTGCGGAACATCGTCGTCGTCTTCATCTGCGGTCAGGACCCTGTCGGTGAGGGCGTCGCTCGTCGCGGCGCCGGCTTGTCGGATTCGCCATCCCTGTAAAGCGTCAGGCTAAACATCCGATTCCCCGCCGGAGCCGGGATGAGGCGACGATCATCGTGTGAGTTTGCTCACGAACTAATAGACAATTGCCCCATAATGGACAGTTGACCTTGGTCCAGAAAACGGACATTGCATCACTGAATCCACCATTCCGCTCCTGATCGTCGCGACTGGGACACCCCCTACCCCTAGGCGACTCCTCCTCAATGGTCCGCTTTGCCCATGATCACTCTCCACTGCTTGTTACCCGTTCATCACAACGTGTCACCCAGGTCACAGCCCGGTACATGGGCCTTGTTGGAGATCCTGCACTGTGCTGGAATTCCACGCACCGCCGCGGGTTTCAGGATCCGGCGCGCAGGGGCGCAACGCAGCGCCGAGTGGCGGCGGGAGGGGGAAGCACGCCGGTCACTCATACGACCACCCATGGGGCACGTCCAGTGCCCCACGACGCCGACACCGTTCTTGTCCGCACACGCGGGCGGGACGCCTGGTCCAGAGGTTGCGACGCTAGTGCAGGGACGTTTCAAGAGGGATGGCAGCGCTCCGGCGGAACAGGAGCCGCGCGGCGGGACCGACCGCGGTTCCTCGCCCCAGCACGCCCAGAACCCCGGGCCGGCCGGTGCCGGCGACAACAGCGACCGTGCGCAGCGCTCGGGCTCCACGACGAGCGGCGGCGCGGAGCCGAACACGCCCGCGCAACCGCGCGGCCCGGTCGACACGGGTTCGCGCGTAGCGCTCCGTAACTGGAGCATCAGCACGCGTCTGGTCTCGCTCCTCGCTCTCCCCGTGGTCGTCGCGACCAGCCTGGGCGGTCTGAGGATCAACGAGTCCATGACCGACAAGCAGCAGCTGGAGCACATGCAGCTGCTGACCAAGATGACCAAGCAGGCGACCTCGCTCGCCCAGGCGCTGCAGGTGGAGCGCGACCAGTCGGCCGGTCCGCTGTCGAACAAGTCCAAGCCCACCGACTACAAGGTCACCGGGCCCCGGGACAAGACCGACCGGGCCAAGGACGCCTTCCTCGACGAGACCGACTCGATCGGTGACTCCGAGGGCGACGAGGCGCTCGACAGCATCCACGCGAGCATCTCGCAGATCGCCTCCCAGCTCGGCACCATCCGTACGATCCGCAAGACGGCGTACGAAGAGGGCGCGCCGAGCCTCAACACCATCGACCAGTACAACCAGCTGATCACCTCGCTGCTGAGCCTCTCGCAGGACATGGCGCAGGCGACCAGCAACCCGGACATGATCAAGCGGACCCGGGCCCTGGCGGCGTTCTCCTCCGCCAAGGAGTACGCCTCGGTCCAGCGCGCGGTCATCGCCGCGGCGCTGCCGGGCGGTTCGGTGAAGGAGCCGCACCTCAACCCGAACGACCGGCAGTTCGGCTCCAACGCGCTCGCCAAGGAGTCCCGGGCCCTCACCTCGTTCAAGACGATCTACGGGACGACCGGGGAGAGCGCCGAGGAGCTCATGGCTCCCCTGGACAACGGCAACCCGGAGATCAACGCCGGGAACATGTACGCCAAGCGGATCCTGGACACCACGAACGGGATCGAGGGCAAGCAGGTCCGGTCGTACCTCGACTGGTACGACCAGAGCACCATCAAGATCAAGGCCATGGAGACGATCGAGGCCACCCTCCTCAGCGACATGGAGGCCAAGGCCCGCGAGCTGCGCCAGGCCTCCCAGCGCGAGGCGATCATCAACGGTGCGGTCATCCTCATCGTGCTCGGCGTCTCGCTCGTCGGCGCCTTCGTGGTGGCCCGCTCCATGATCCGTTCGCTGCGGCGTCTGCAGGACACCGCCACCCGGGTCGCCCAGGACCGGCTGCCCGAGCTCGTCAAGCAGCTCTCCGAGACCGACCCGCAGGACGTCGACACCTCCGTGGAGTCCGTCGGCGTGCACTCCCGGGACGAGATCGGCCAGGTGGCCGCGGCCTTCGACGACGTGCACCGTGAGGCCGTCCGCCTCGCCGCCGAGCAGGCCCTCCTCCGGGGCAACGTCAACGCGATGTTCACCAACCTCTCGCGCCGCTCCCAGGGCCTCATCCAGCGCCAGCTCTCGCTCATCTCCGAGCTGGAGTCCCGCGAGGCCGACCCGGACCAGCTGTCCTCGCTCTTCAAGCTCGACCACCTCGCGACCCGTATGCGCCGTAACGGCGAGAACCTCCTCGTCCTCGCGGGCGAGGAGCCGGGACGCCGGTGGACCCGGCCCGTCCCACTGGTCGACGTGCTCCGTGCCGCCGCCTCCGAGGTGGAGCAGTACGAGCGCATCGAGCTGTCCGCTGTGCCCGCCACCGAGGTCGCCGGCCGGGTCGTCAACGACCTCGTGCACCTGCTCGCCGAGCTGCTGGAGAACGCCACGTCGTTCTCCTCGCCGCAGACGAAGGTCAAGGTCACCGGTCACGCGCTGCCCGACGGGCGCGTGCTCGTCGAGATCCACGACACCGGCATCGGCCTCTCCCCCGAGGACCTCGCCGCGATCAACGAGCGGCTCGCGCAGCCGCCCACCGTGGACGTCTCCGTCTCCCGCCGCATGGGTCTGTTCGTGGTCGGCCGGCTGTCGCTGCGTCACGGCATCCGCATCCAGCTGCGCCCCTCCGACTCCGGCGGTACGACCGCGCTGGTCATGCTGCCCGTCGACGTCGCGCACGGCGGCAAGCAGCCGCCGTCCAAGCAGGGCCCCGGTCAGCAGCCCGGCGCCCCGGGCGGTCTGCTCGCGGGCAACGGGAACGGCGCCGGCAGCGGCCAGCGCGCGGGCCTGGGCGGTGGACCGGGCGGTCCGGCCGCCAAGAGCCTCAGCGGTGGACCTGTCTCTTATACACATCT
>NZ_NTGZ01000578.1 GCF_002551245.1 Streptomyces sp. rh34 | reverse complement strand
CAGCGCCTCCGGAGCCGCCCCGGAGGCTCCGTCGCGCGCCCCGGCCCCGGAAGCCCCGTCCCGGGCCGTTCCCGGAGTCCCGCCCGGAGCCACCCGGGGGGACCAGGCCGCGCGGGGGTCCGGCGGCCGGAGCGGGACCGGCCCCGGGCTCTTCCCCGACCGCCCGCGGTTCCCTCCCCCGGCCGCCTCCAGATCGTGACCGATGCGGCTCGCCGACGGCCGGGCGGCCGGGTCCTTCCTCAGGCAGGCGGCGATCAGGGGCAGCAGCCCGGGCGGCACACCCGCCAGGTCCGGCTCCTCGTGGACCGTACGGAACAGCACACCGGCCGCGCCGGCCGCGCCGCCGTCGCCGAACGGCCGCCGGCCCGTCGCCGCGTACACCAGGACGCAGCCGAGGGAGAACACGTCGCACGCCGGTCCCACCGGCCCGGCCGACGCCTGTTCGGGGGCGAGGTAGCCGGGCGTGCCGATCACCGCGTCGGTGGCGGTGAGTGCGGTGGCGCCCTCGTGGCGGGCGATCCCGAAGTCGATGAGGCGGGGGCCGTCGAGGGCGACGAGCACGTTGGCGGGTTTGACGTCGCGGTGGATCAGCCCGGCCCCGTGGACCGCGACGAGGGCCTCCGCGAGCCGGCTCCCGAGCGCCCGGACGGTGGGGGTGGGCAGCGCGCCGCCGGCGCCCACCACCTCGG
>NZ_NTGZ01000577.1 GCF_002551245.1 Streptomyces sp. rh34 | reverse complement strand
GACAGCGTCCGGGCCAGATGGCCGAGCCGCCGGCGGGCGGGCCGGTCCCGCTCCGCCCCCGCGTCGTCCGCGGTCTCGCCGGTGGCCAGCAGCGACAGGGCGCGGTTCAGCGCCCCGACGGCCTTCGGGGTGGTCAGGGCCGCGTCCACGAGGGCGTCGGCGGCCGAGCGCCACCTCCCCCGCCGGTCCAGATCGGTGACCGCGTCGACCAGGACGTCGGCGGCCCCGGGACCCCACGGCAGGAACGGGACGAGCGCGCGGTGGGCGAGGGCGGCGACCTGGTCGTCGTCCCCCTTGCACACGTGGTGGATCAGCACGGCGTAACGGTCCCGGAAGTGGGGATCCACCTCCGTGGCACGCACCCCCAGCAGTGCGACGCGCAGCGCACGCTCCCCCAGTGCCGCGTCCTTCGTCATCCTCCACACGCGTACGTCGCCGAGCAGCGGCGTTCCGGCGGCCACGCAGGCGGCCCGCACGTCGAGGTGCTGGCCGGGCTGCCCGTACGCGTCGGCGAGGAGGCCGGCCGCCTGGGTGCGGGGCAGCAGGGCGGCGGCGAGGCGGACCATCTCCTTGCGGCTCGTCACCTTGCCGGTGCCGGGACCCGTGCGGGCGGCGAGCAGGGGGGCCAGCCGGGAGGGCCGGGTGTACGCCGCGGCGCGGCCCGCCGCGTACACCGCGACGCGCGCCCGGTCGGAGCC
>NZ_NTGZ01000576.1 GCF_002551245.1 Streptomyces sp. rh34 | reverse complement strand
ACTCCGGGCGCAGGGCGCTCTCGCCGCCGCCGGAGGGGAGCTGGGCGGCGGCGGAGCCGAGGACGCGTACGGGGCGGCCGTCCAGGCGGACCTCCCAGCGGCCTTCCGGGAGCGGCGGGGCGATCAGCGCGGAGAACCGCGACCGGCTGCCCGGCGCGTGGTCGGGGAGCCCGCCCGGACTCTCGTCCGGGCTCACCCCCGGGCTTCTGTCCGGGCTCTCGTCCGAAGCTCCGTTCGCGACGGGCTCCGCGACGGGCTCCGTCACGGTTTCCGTCACGGGCTCCGCGACGGACTCCGTCACGGTTTCCGTCACGGGCTCCGCGACGGCCTGAGCGGTGTTCCCCGCCACGGCTTCCGTGACCGTCTCCGCGACCGGGACCGTCTCGTGCAGCGTCTCGTGGTGCAGGACGAGTCCGCCGCCGGAGCCGGTCGCCGTCCCCGCAGCGGGCGGAACGTACGTCCCCGAGACGCGCAGGGCCCCCTCCGGCGTGCGCTCCACCCGGTCCGCGTACGGAGGCCCCGCCAGGTCCAGCACCAGGTCGCCCGCCGGGTCCGCGCACGCGGGCGGCGGCAGGTCCGGGGCGGCGGGCAGCGGGACGCGGGTGCCGTCGGCGAGCAGCAGCCGGACCCCCCAGCGCGCCCCGCCCGCCGCCTCGACCTCGCGGGGGGCCCGGTGCGGGGCCTGTCTCTTATACACA
>NZ_NTGZ01000575.1 GCF_002551245.1 Streptomyces sp. rh34 | reverse complement strand
GGCGTCCAGTTCATGCCCCAGCCGTAGGCCGCGTCGATGGTGCGCTGCGGGCTCACGCCCCGGTCCGGGACGAGGTAGCGGGCCTCGCGCTGCACCGTGAGGTCGCCGCCGTTGTTGGTGATCAGGGCCAGGGCGCAGACGGTGGAGGGCACCGTGCATTCGTCGAGGGAGAAGTCGATGGCCGCGCCGTTCTGCGGCTGGAGGGTGACCGTGGCGTGGAGATCGGCGAAGCTCCGGGCGCCTTCGTAGATGGTGACGAAGATCAGTACGCGCCGCAGCAGGTCCTTGTGGTCGAGGTTGATGGTCATGTTCTCGCCGGCGGAGAGCGCCCCGGTGCGGTCATCGCCGTCGAGATGGATGAAGGGCGGCCTGTCCAGTGAGCCGAACGCGTTCCCGAGCGACTGCACGACTCCCTTCCGGCCGTCGGAGAGTTCGTACAGTGCGCAGAGGTCGAGATCGAGATCGGCGTGCAGGGCGACGGCCCGGCCGAGCTTCGCTCCCCAGCTCTTGAACTGTTTGCGCGTCTCCCAGTTGAGGTTGACGCGCAGCGCGCCGGAGGTGCCGCCCTGTTTGGCGAGTGAGACGGACGGCGCGCTCTTCGTCAGCGTGACCTTGGTCAGCCGTACGGGCGTCGCGGCGGGCGGGGCCACGGGGGCGGCGGGCGCGGGCGGCGGAACGGGGGCGGGCGGCGGAACGGGGG
>NZ_NTGZ01000574.1 GCF_002551245.1 Streptomyces sp. rh34 | reverse complement strand
CTCCCCGGCCGGCCCCCGTTACCGCCTCGCCGCCGGCGTCCTCGCCCAGCTGTCGGCGGCCGGCTACGAGGACGACGCCGCCGCCCACGCCCGTACCGCCGCCCAGCACTACGCCTGGTGGGCCTCGCACCCCTCGGTCACCCCGGAACGGGCCGTCGCCGAGGCCGACGCGATCGTCGCCTCCCTGGGCCGGCTGGTCCCGGGCGACGAGGCGGGAGCGGCCAGCGCGGCCGTCCTGCTGGCCCGCAGCGCCTCCCCGGCCTTCGCCGCGGGCCTGGGCTGGGGAGCCTGGGAGCGGGCCCTCAGGATCGGCCAGGAGGCCGCCAGGATCGCCGGCGAGGTCGCCGAGGAGGCCTACTTCCACCACGAGTTGGGCGTCCTCGCGCTCTGCACCGGCAATCCGGACCGGGCCCGGACCGAGCTGGAGACCTCGATCGGCATGCGCGGCGCGCTCGCCGACAGGTCCGGGGCCGTGGCCGGACGCCGCGCGCTCGCCCTGGTCGCGGACCGCTCGGGCGACTTCGCCCCGCTCGGCCGCACCTCATCGGTCGACGAGGTGCCCATGGTGCGCCAGGACGCTCCGAGCACGCCGCCCGGCGGGTTCCCGGGCGCGCCGGTGTTCATGCGGCAGCCGGCCGAGGAGGAGCCCACGGTCATCTCCGCGCTGCCGCCCGGCCCCGTCGCGCGCAAGGGCCCCGGCCGGGGCGTCCTGGGC
>NZ_NTGZ01000573.1 GCF_002551245.1 Streptomyces sp. rh34 | reverse complement strand
CCCCGGCGGAGAGCAGCGCCAGGGTGGTCAGCGCGGCGCGCGGCGGCAGCCGGTCCGCCGCCGACAGCAGGGTGAGCGCCCCGGCCACCTGGGCCAGCGACGGGCCGAACATCGCCAGGGCCGACAGCAGGGGCGAGCCCGTCCGCGTGTACACGAGGGTGCCCAGTGCCAGGCCGGTCGCGGTCTGGGCGGCCGTCTGCACGGAGACGGCGGCGAAGAAGGGGGTGAACTCCGGGGTCCGGAACAGTTCGCGGTAGGTGCGCATGGGGTGGAGTCTCCGGACGTCGTCGCCGGGACCGTTACTGTTTCGCGCGGACGCGAAAGCCCGGACGCGCGGCGCGGCGCGGCGGTGGAGCCGGAGGCCGAGCGAGAGTGGGGCGGTGGGGCGCGTGGGCTGGTGGCAGGTCGGTGCGGACACGCTCGCGAACAGCCGGTTCGTCGTCTCGCCCCTCGCGGAGGCCGTCGCGAGCCTGCTGGTCCTGGAGCGGGCCGGCGCCGCGCATCCGGGTGAGCGCGCCTGGCTGGAGACCCACCTGCCCGCGTACCGGCGGTGGAAGGCCGGCGACCCGGTCTCCGCGCTGGTGATCGGCTGCGCCCTCGCGCCCCGGTGGATCGCCGACTTCCTCATCCCCGTGCCGGCCCCCGCCCCGCCGGGGCAGGCCCCGCCCTCCTTCGCCGCCGAGCTGGCGCCGGTCCGGGCCACCCCGCCGGGCCGGGCCCGCGCCGACCTGGCC
>NZ_NTGZ01000572.1 GCF_002551245.1 Streptomyces sp. rh34 | reverse complement strand
TCCCTCGCGCCATCAGAGATGTGTATAAGAGACAGGGGCAGGGTGTGGCGGGGCCGTCGGTCTGACGGCCCGGGAAGCCCGCCTCCGCTTCCGGCCCGTAAGATGTCGTGGCCTGTCCCCCCGCCCCTGCAGGTCCAAGAACAGTGAGCGTGGACGTACCCCGCCAGGTACGCGCCGGGCGGAGCGAGCGTGCGATCGCCGTGAACGCGTTCCGTGCCCTGCCCGGTCCGGAGCGTCTCGCGCGGACGGCAAGGAGGGGCACATGGCCGAGCGGGAAGACCGCTCCCGGTCCGCGGCTCAGGACCCCGGCCCGCCCCCGGAGCCCGGGACGACCGGCGTCGCCCCGGCCGGAGGCCCGGCGCCGGAGACGTACGCGGCCCTCCTGGCCGAAGTCGGCGGGCTCCTCGACGCCCATGAGCCGCACGAGGTCGTCGTCCTGCTGCGGGCCGAGCTGGAGCGGCGGGAGCTGCGCGCGTACTCCCACGGCTGGCGCGACGCCGCCGACCACTTCGAGCCCGCCGTCGAGGCGGCGAGGGCCGCGAACCTGCGCACCTTACGGCTGGTGGGGCGCACGCCGGGCCGGGCGGCGGTGATCCCCTTCCGGCCGGAGGGCCGCGACGGCGAACCCCCTGACGAAGGCCGCGGGGGCGGCCTTCCCCGTGACGGCGAGCGCCGCGGCGACGCTGTGCGGGACGGCGGCCGGAGTGATGACGGGGAGTCCCGCCGCGACCGGCCCCGGACCGATCGGCCCCAGAC
>NZ_NTGZ01000571.1 GCF_002551245.1 Streptomyces sp. rh34 | reverse complement strand
CCGACGAGGACGGCGTGGCCCTCGACGGTGCCCTGGACGCCGAGTCCGGGGATGTTCTGGAAGTCCTCGGGGGTGGGGAGGGGGCCGGTGGTGTCGGTGGCGGCGGCGGCGACGGCCTGGGCGATGGGGTGTTCGGAGGCGTTCTCCAGGGCTCCGGCGAGGCGGAGGACTGTGGTTTCGGTGGTGGTGGGGGTGGTGTGGGTGGTCTGGAGGGTCATGCGGCCGGTGGTGACGGTGCCGGTCTTGTCGAGGACGATGGTGTCGGCGCGGCGGGTGGTCTCCAGGACTTCGGGGCCTTTGATGAGGATGCCGAGCTGGGCGCCGCGGCCGGTGCCGACCATGAGGGCGGTGGGTGTGGCGAGGCCGAGGGCGCAGGGGCAGGCGATGATGAGGACGGCGACGGCGGCGGTGAAGGCGGCGGTGAGTCCGGCGTCGTTGCCGAGCCAGAAGCCGAGGGTTCCCAGGGCGAGGGCGATGACGATGGGGACGAAGACGGCGGAGATGCGGTCGGCGAGGCGTTGGGCGGAGGCTTTGCCGTTCTGGGCGTCCTCGACGAGGCGGGCCATGCGGGCGAGTTGGGTGTCGGCGCCGACGCGGGTGGCTTCGACGACGAGGCGGCCTCCGGCGTTGAGGGTGGCTCCGGTGACGGTGTCGCCGATGGTGACCTCGACGGGTACGGACTCGCCGGTGAGCATGGAGGCGTCCACGGCGGAGGAGCCCTCGACCACGGTCCCGTCCGTCGCGATCTTCTCCCCGGGACG
>NZ_NTGZ01000570.1 GCF_002551245.1 Streptomyces sp. rh34 | reverse complement strand
GGTCACGGCGGGCCGGATGTCCTGCCGCGGGTCGACGCCGAGCCGGTCCGCGACGATGGCGACCGACTCCTCCTGTGCGTCCACCCGGATGTGGTGGAAGACGGCGTAGAGAGTCGGCTCCTCCTCGGCGACGACCAGCAGGTCGAAGATCCGGGGGCGGCGGTGCCAGGGCTCCGCCCCGGGATCGGCGAGCCAGTCGAGAACGGCCCGCCGGTAGGCGAGGAGCGGAGGCTCCGGGGCCGGGCGGGCGCGCAGGGCCGCGTTGATACGGTCGCCGTCGCCCCGCAGGGAGTCGAGGGCGGCGGCCTCCTTGCTCGTGAAGTACCGGCTGAACGTGCGGCGGTCGACGTCCGCGGCTTCCGCGATCTCCTCGACCGTCACGTTCCGCAGCCCCCGGTCGAGCACCAGCTCGAACGCGGCCTGCGCCAGGGTGTCGCGGGTGCGGCGCGCCTTGCGGCTGCGCCGTTCCGGGATCTTCCGTTCCGGAGTCATATGTGCACCGTACACCTGAAAATGTCCCCACGCGACATTCGTCTCGTGGGGACATCAAGGGGGCTGTCCGGAGGGACCTCAGGGGTGGCCGACGCGGCCGCGGCGCACGCTCAGACCGCGGCGGTCCGCCGCTCACCCTCGCCCCTGTCGGTGGCATCGCGGGGAGCGGCGACACCGGGAACCGGGTCGCGGGGAGCGGCGACATCGGGGCGCGCATCGCCGGAAACCGCGGGCCGCCCGCTGTCGGCGGGGGCGCGCCGCAGGGCGAGCG
>NZ_NTGZ01000569.1 GCF_002551245.1 Streptomyces sp. rh34 | reverse complement strand
GCGCAGGCGTGCGCCGCCGCGCAGGCGTGCGCCGCCGCGCAGGCGTGCGCCGCCGCCCCTCTCCCTTCCGTGAGGACCGGCCGCTGCCCGGCCGGACGGCTCGTGGTCAGTCCCACCAGAAGGACCACACTTCCTGGTTGAGCACCGCCTTTTCCGCGTAGATGTCGAGGTCGTACGGCGGGGACTGGTCGATGTTGTCCGGGCAGAAGGCGTAGTGCTCGGCGGCCAGGGCGCGGGCCTCCTCGGCGGTGGCGGGCGGGCGGCCCACGGAGACGATCAACGTGTCGAAGCCGAGCACCACGACCCGGGCGTCGTACCGGTCCTCCCAGGAGCGGAGCACCGCGCAGAGCCGGGCCACGTCGTTCTCGTGGTTCATCGGGCCCGACCAGCCGATCGCCGCCGGTATGTCGGCGCTGCGGCGGGCCGGGACGAGAGCCATCCGGGCCCCGCCGAGCCAGCTGTCCGGGTCCGCGGTGATCACACCCGCCAGGCCCGCGGCCGCCGTGTCCGGATCCTCGGCCGCCTCCCGGGCGGGGACGGGCGCGAGGCCGGGCCAGGAGCCGGGGCCCCCGGACCGCTCCCCGCTTTCCTCCGCCTCCTCCGCGCGGTCGCCCACCTCGTCGGCCGCGTACTCCGTCCAGTAGCCCGCCAGCACCTCGTCGGCGTCGTGGTCGCCGGGATACGACGTGCCGTCCGGGCACAGGTCCCACTCCTCGGGCCACTGGTCGTGCCGGCCGCCGCTGACCAGCACCGGCAGCCTGTCTCTTATACACATCTCT
>NZ_NTGZ01000057.1 GCF_002551245.1 Streptomyces sp. rh34 | reverse complement strand
AAGCTAAGCCTTTCAGCGCCGATGGTACTGCAGGGGGGACCCTGTGGGAGAGTAGGACGCCGCCGAACAATTTTTCCGGGAAAGCCCCGTGCCTTGTGGTGCGGGGCTTTTCTGCGTTTCAGACTCGATCGGCGGGCCGACAGGCAGAGGCTCCTGCACCGCAGGGCCACGACAGGGGAGACGCCCATCAGCCCGCAGGCCCCTGACAAGCGCCTCAGAGACGGCCTGCGGCCTTCAGGGCCAAGTACGTGTCGGCAAGCGTGGGAGCGAGATTCTCCGGAGTGGCGTCCACGACGACAACGCCGTGGCGGCGGAGTCTGTCTGCCGTGCGGCGACGGTCGGCCTGGGCCTGACCTGCGGCTGCCGCGTCGTACACCGAGTCCACGGTTCCCCGGGCGTTGGCCATTTCCTCGATCCGAGGATCGGAGACCGCAGCCAGCAGAACGGTGTGGCGCTGGGTGAGTTGAGGGAGAACCGGGAGGAGACCCTCCTCGATGGGGGCGGCCTCCAGCGTGGTGAGGAGGACGATCAGCGAACCGCGGGGGGCATCGGTGAGGGCGGCATTGCTCAGGCCGCGGGCATCCGTCTCGATGAGCTCGGGTTCCAACGTGGCCAGGGTGTTGATGACAGTGGCCAGAATTTCACCCGTGGCCGTCCGGCCCTGGACCCGGGCTCGGACCTGGCGGTCGTAGGCAAGGAGGCCCACGCGGTCGCCCGCCCGGGTGGCGAGCGCGGTGAGAAGGAGTGTGGCGTCCATCGAGGCGTCCAGGCGGGGGACGTCACCCACCCGGCCCGCTGACGTGCGGCCGGTGTCGAGGACGATCAGAATGTGCCGGTCACGCTCGGGACGCCATGTCCGGACCGCTACGGCGGACTGGCGCGCGGTGGCCCGCCAGTCGATGGAGCGGGTGTCGTCCCCGGGCACGTACGCCCGCAGACTGTCGAACTCCGTGCCTTCACCGCGTGTCAGAACGCTGGTGCGGCCGTCGAGTTCCCGGAGCCGGGCGAGCCGGGAAGGCAGATGCTTGCGGCTGGTGAACGGTGGCAGGACCCGTACGGTCCACGGGGCCCGGTGCTGCCCTTGGCGTGCGGCGAGGCCCAGCGGGCCGTACGAGCGGATGGTGATGCGTTCTGCCTGCCGATCGCCGCGACGGGTCGGGCGCAACACGGTGACCAGGCGTCGCCGTTCCCCGGCGGGGATCGCCAGTGTGTGGCGGGAGGCGCGGCGCTCGGAGCCCGAGGTCCAGCTGCTGGGGGGCCAGGCATCCCGCAGCTGGGCGCGCAGGCGCCGGCGGGACGTGTTGGTCACCGTGAGTTGCACTTCGGCCGCGTCACCGAGTCGAACAGATGTATCGCCGGATCGAGTGAATCGAAGCGTGCGCACTGGCGCGGCCAGGGCATAGTCACACAGAATTGCCAGTGAGAGCGGTGCGTTGACCGCAAGCATCCCGGTCCAGCTGGGAGCGAGGATGCCTACGGGGAGTGACCCGAGGGCGGCCAGCAGCGCGGTACGTCCGGTGAGGGCCATGGTCACCGCCTCATCGGGGTACGGGGACGTGGGCGAGCACTGAGGCGATGACGGAGTCCGGGGTGACTCCTTCCATTTCCGCCTCGGGCCGCAGGTGGATGCGATGACGGAGCGTGGGGAGCGCCAGGGCTTTCACATCGTCCGGGATGACATAGTCCCGGCCGGTCAGCCAGGCCCAGGCGCGGGCGGTCGACAGCAGTGCGGTGGTGCCTCGGGGGGAGACGCCGAGGGCGAGCGAGGGGGAATCGCGCGTGGCACGGCAGATATCCACTACATAGCCGGCGATCTCGGGGGAGACGGTCGTCTTCGCGACGGCTTGGCGTGCCGCTTCCAGATCGGCGGGTCCGGCGACGGGACGTATCCCCGCGGCCTTCAGGTCCCGCGGGTTGAAGCCGTCGGCGTGACGGGTGAGGACGTCGATCTCGTCCTGCCGCGAGGGAAGCGGAACGGTCAGTTTGAGCAGGAAACGGTCCAGTTGGGCTTCGGGGAGGGGGTAGGTGCCTTCGTACTCGACGGGGTTCTGGGTCGCTGCGACGAGGAAGGGGTCAGGCAGTGGCCGCGGGGTTCCGTCCACGGTGACCTGCCTTTCCTCCATCGCTTCGAGGAGGGAGGACTGGGTCTTGGGAGGGGTGCGGTTGATCTCGTCGGCGATCAGCAGGTTGGTGAAGACGGGGCCGGGCTGGAAGGAGAACTCGGCGGTGCGCGCGTCGTAGACCAGCGAGCCCGTGACGTCGCTGGGCATCAGGTCAGGGGTGAACTGCACGCGCTTGGTGTCGAGTTCGAGTGATGCGGCAAGTGCGCGCACCAGCAGGGTCTTGGCCACGCCGGGTACGCCTTCGAGGAGTACGTGTCCCCGGCAGAGCAGCGCGACGACGAGTCCGGTGACGGCGGGGTCCTGGCCGACGACGGCCTTGGCGATCTCGGAGCGCAGAGCCTCCAAGGAAGCGCGGGCGCTGTCGGACGGCTCCGGTTCCGTGAGCCTCACGGGGGCCGCTGCGGGCACCGTGGGCTCGGCCGGCTCGGGGGTCGGGGCGCTCATGAAGTGCGTACCTCTCTTTCGAGGGCGTCGAGTTGATCGGCGAGGAGGACCAGGGCGGCGTCGGTGGAGGGAGCCGTACCGAAGAGCAGGGTGGTGAGGTCGTGGTCCGGGGCGTTGACGCGTGCGGACACGGCGGTGAGGAGGACGTCGGGGGTGTGCGCATCACGGACGGGCACTCCGGCGAGGGGCGCGATGCGTGTGCGGGTGGCGGCTCGGAGGGCGTCGGCGGCCCGGTCGCGGGCGTTGGCCTTGCGGTAGAGGAGGGAGCGGCCTTCGGCCGATTCGGACGCGCGGACGGCCACCGGCAGCCGTTCGGTCACCAGGGGGCCGAGTCGGCGGGCCCGCCAGACGGCGGCGAGGACTGCGGCGAGGGCGAGTTGAAGCGTTCCCCACAACCAGCCGGAGGGGACGAGGTCGAGGAAGCTGCTCCCGTCGGCCGCGTCGTCCCTCGTCCCGTCCTCTGACTGTTCTTCGTTTCCGCCGCCGGGGAAGTCGTCGTCGGTTGTTGCGGATGGATCCGCGAGAGAGGGGAGGTACCAGACGAGATGGGGACGGGAGCCGAGGAGTTGCAGGGCGAGAGAGGCGTTGCCCTGCTGGTCGAGACGCTCGTTGTGGAGGAAGCCGGGGGAGCCGAGGATGACGGTGTCGCCGCCCGAACCGGTCGGGAGGACGATCAGACTGGGGAGGCCCGCAGTCGGGTAGCAGGTGACGGCGGCGGGGTCCTGCGTCGTGTAGCGGGTGCCGCCCATGTCCGCCGTGCCGGCCAGCCGGGCGGCGGGGAGCTCGCACGACGGGGCGAGAGCACGGACGGCGTGGTGCGGCTCGGCGCGGACGCCGGGGGCGAGCCGGGCCGTGGCTCCCGGTCCGGGGGCGATCAGCAGGGTGCGTCCTGCGGAGGCGGAGGCCGTCGCGTCCAGTCGGAGCTGCTGCGACCGTGTCAGGAGATTGGGGCCGGTGACGAGGAGCGTGGTGTCGGGGCCGGTCGCGGCGGTGGCTTCGTCGAGAGTGGTGGCGACGGTGACGGATATGCCACGAGCCTTGAGGAGTTCGGCCACGGCGCGGCTGCCCTTGGGGTCCGCGGAGCGGGGGTCGAGCTGTCCGTGGTTCGTGCCGGAACGTACGACGGCGAACGTGATGCCGGCGACGACGAGGATGAGGACGACGGCCAGGATGCCTCGGGCGCGGGTCCAGACCTGGCCAGGGGTGGGCGCCGTCGAGGTGGGGGAGGCGGTGGTCGCCGCGGTCATCCGGTGGCTCCTCGGGAGGTTCCGGGCAGCAGCGGCTTTGCTTCGTCGAGTTCGAGGTCGAGGGTGCGCAGGGACAGGTATGTCGGCTGGTCCGCGGTGCGGCCCCCGTATGTCACGTCGTCGAAGGTCCGGGCGGCGGCGCGCAGCCGGGCGGTGTGCTCGGGCAGGGTACGGCCCGCTTCGGCCGCGGCTTCGTCCGCTGTGCGGCCGGGGCGGGGGTCGAGCAGGGCGCGTTCCTCCAGGGACCGGACGATGGCACGCATGCGTTCCTGGACGGCCTCGGTCCAGCGCAGAGCCGCGGCGTGTGTTTCGGCGGCGGCGCGGTGCTGGGCCGCGCTGCGGGGGCCGTCGCTGTCGAAGAGAGCGTCCGTGCTCCGGGAGGAGCGTTGCGGGGTGCCGAGCCGCCACCAGAGGGCGGCGGCAAGGCCGACGACGATGACGACCAGGACGGCGAGTCCGGCAGGGCCGCCGGGGGCGGCGCCCGCGGCGGCGTCGAATACTCCGGCGACCCAGTCCCAGAACTGGTTCAGGGCACGCTGGAGGAAGTTCGGGTCGTTCTCGTGGTACATCGGCTTGGACAGCTCGCTCTCGGCCGCCTCCCGTGCGGGGAGGCGTGGAGTGTCCACGGGTATGTCGCCCGATGCCGAGCCCCGCCGTGTGGTGGTGATGCCCCCCGCCTCCGACACCGCATCAGCTCCCGGGGGTGTCGGCGCCGTAGCCGGGCAGACCGGCGGCCCGTGCGAGGTCGAGGTCCAGTGCTTCGCGACGGATGCGCTGGTCCACGTAGAGGAGGGCCATCACGCCGGCGACGAAGGGGTAGATCAGTGTCGAGACGATCACTTCGCCGATGCCGGTGACGATCAGGAACGGCCAGCCGAAGGAAGGGGCGGTGCCGCTGAAGAACTCGCTGACGTCGGTTCCGTCGGCGATCACCGCGATGATGCCGAACGGAATGGAGACGAGGAACGTCAGCAGGAAGGTCAGCAGCCAGGTCAGGGCGAGGATTCCGAAGGTGCGCCACCACGCGCCGCGGACCAGCTTCGCCGACCTGCGCAGCGCGGCCACGATGCTCTGTCGTTCCAGCATCAGTGCGGGGGCGGCGAGTGCGAAGCTGACGTTCAGCCAGAGCATCACGACGCAGGCGGCGGCGAAGCCGAGGAAGGCGAGTGCCGCGCCTGCCTCGGAGCCCAGCAGCAGGCCGGGGCCGATGCCCACGGTCATGATCGCGGCCATGATCAGGGCCACCAGCACGGTCAGCCCGAGCAGCGGGAGGACGCGGGGGCGGGCCTCTGCCCAGGCGCCGGAGAGCGTGGTGGGACGGCCCAGCACCGAGCGGCTGATGACCACGGTGATGATCGACGCGGTGAAGAGCGTGGCGATCATCGTGACGAGGGAGGCCGGGGCCAGGGAGATCAGTGTCGACCGGGCGGAGTCGGTGGCCTGGCGGAGGGCCTCGGTACCGGTGGCGTTCGGGTCGACGGAGGTCGGTTCCGGCAGCAGATAGCGCTGCATGAGGATGACGGCGACCTGGGTGACCACCGAGACCGCGAGACTGAAGCCGAGTGCGGTACGCCAGTGGGCGCGCAGGGCGGAGACGGAGCCGTCGAGGATCTCGCCGAGGCTCAGGGGGCGCAGCGGGATGACGCCGGGCTTCGCGGCCGGCGGCGGTCCTGCCCAGCCCTGTCGCTGCGGGCCACCGCCCCAGCCGGGGGCGGGCGGCCGTGTTCCGGGGCCGCTGCCGGGGTTGCTCGGTGGGGACCACTGCCCGGGGGGCGGCTGCTCGGGGGACCACTGCCCCGTCGGGCCGCTCCCGTCCTGAGGTTCGGAGGGGCGGGGGATCGCCGTCTCCTTGCCGTCGGAGGGGGCAGATCCGGGCGACGCCCAGCCCGGAGAGTCGTTCATTCTCGCTCCTTCACCGTCCTGACCGCTCATCGGGGCGGCAGGTTGGCAGCCATCGTGCCACGCGTAGGTCCGGGGCGGACCAGCCGCTCTGTCTCCTCCACGCCTTCATGTGCGGGCGGCGCACCGGGCAGACTGGGCGGATGGCTGATCAGGACGCGCAATCGACGGTGGGCCGCGAGCCTCCCGCGCTTTCCGTACTTCGCTGGGACGAGCCTCCGGAAGGTCCCGTACTGGTGCTTCTCGACCAGACGCGGCTGCCCGCCGAGGAGGTCGAGCTGGTGTGCACCGACGTGCCCGCGCTGGTGCGGGCGATCCGGACACTGGCGGTGCGAGGGGCTCCGCTGCTCGGGATCGCCGGGGGCTACGGGGTGGCGCTCGCCGCGGCGCGGGGCTTCGACGTCGCGGAGGCGGCCGGTCTCCTGGAGGGGGCGCGCCCCACCGCGGTGAACCTCGGTTACGGGGTGCGGCGGGTGGCGGCGGCCTACTGGGGGGCCTCCGGCAAGGGAGAGGGGGACGAGGCCGCCGCTGCGGCGGCGCTGGCCGAGGCGCGGGCGCTGCACCGGGAGGATGCCCGGGCCAGCAGGCGTATGGCGGAGTACGGCGAGGCGTTGCTCGAGGAGCTGTTGCCGGGCCGCGCCTACCGGCTGCTGACCCACTGCAACACCGGGGCGCTGGTCTCCGGCGGCGAGGGGACGGCGTTCGCCGTGGCGTTGCGGGCGCACCGGCAGGGGCGGTTGCGACGGCTGTGGGTGGACGAGACGCGGCCGCTGCTCCAGGGGGCCCGGCTGACCGCGTACGAGGCGGCGCGCAGCGGTCTGGCGTACACCCTGCTCACGGACAACGCGGCGGGGTCCCTGTTCGCGGCCGGGGAGGTGGATGCGGTGCTCATAGGGGCGGACCGCATCGCCGCGGACGGCTCGGTGGCCAACAAGGTGGGAAGCTATCCGCTGGCCGTGCTCGCGAAGTACCACCACGTGCCCTTCATCGTGGTGGCGCCGACGACGACGGTGGATCTGGAGACTTCGGACGGCACATCGATCGTCGTCGAGCAGCGCTCCGGGAGGGAAGTGACGGAGCTCACACCCGCGTGGGGTGTATCGGCCGGCGGCGGAGGCGGGATGGTCGTCGCACCCCTCGGGGCCCCGGCGTACAACCCGGCTTTCGACGTCACGCCGCCGGAACTGATCACGGCGATCGTCACCGAGGAGGGTGCTGTTTCCCCGGTCACGGGGGCCGGACTGGCAGAGCTGTGTGCCAGGTCATCGCAGGTAACGATTAGCTAATGGGATGATGTCGATTATGAAGGGACGCGTCCTTGTCGTCGACGACGACACCGCACTGGCCGAGATGCTCGGGATTGTGCTGCGTGGAGAAGGTTTCGAGCCGTCGTTCGTAGCGGACGGCGACAAGGCACTGGCCGCATTTCGTGAGGCCAAGCCGGACCTGGTGCTGCTCGACCTCATGCTGCCCGGAAGGGACGGCATCGAGGTGTGCAGGCTGATCAGGGCCGAGTCCGGTGTGCCGATCGTCATGCTCACTGCCAAGAGCGACACCGTCGATGTCGTGGTCGGCCTGGAATCAGGGGCCGACGACTACATCGTCAAGCCGTTCAAACCTAAGGAGTTGGTTGCCCGGATCAGGGCACGTCTGCGGAGGTCCGAAGAGCCCGCGCCGGAGCAGTTGACCATCGGTGACCTGGTCATCGACGTGGCCGGCCACTCCGTGAAGCGGGAGGGGCAGTCCATTGCCCTGACTCCGCTGGAGTTCGACCTGCTGGTCGCGCTCGCCCGCAAGCCGTGGCAGGTCTTCACCCGTGAGGTCCTGCTGGAACAGGTGTGGGGTTACCGCCACGCGGCCGACACCCGCCTGGTGAATGTGCATGTTCAGCGTCTGCGTTCCAAGGTCGAGAAAGACCCGGAACGGCCGGAGATCGTCGTGACGGTCCGAGGCGTCGGCTACAAGGCCGGACCGAGCTGAGATGGCCCGAGGCAGCGCTGCTCCGGGGCCCGGTGAGCCGGGAGTCCGTACGGAGCGGGCTGCCGGCCCGGGACGGAAGGCGTCACGTATGAGCCGTTTCCTGCGGGGCGGCCGGCTGTTCGAGGACCGGGCACCCGGTGGGCCCGTACCGCGGTTGCTGATGCGGTGGGTGCGCCGTCCGTTGCTGCCCGCCGTCCGGTTGTGGCGGCGCAATCTGCAGCTCCGCGTCGTCGCGGGCACCTTGCTGATGTCGATCGGCGTCGTGCTGCTGCTCGGCTTCGTCGTCATCGGCCAGGTGCGCAATGGCCTGCTCGAAGCCAAGGGCACGGCCGCCCAGACCCAGGCCGCCGGCGGTTTCGCCGCGGCCCAGGAAAAGGCCAACGCCCCCCTCGCCCCCGACGGGCAGGGGAGCGAGCGCACCGACGGTATGACCGGGAGCACCTCCTGGCGTACCGAGCTCGTCGACCAGCTCGCCAGCGGCGGCAAGAACGCCTTCAACGTGGTGGCGCTCAGCGTCGACTCGGTGACCGAGGGAGCGAGCAGCCGTGCCGCGCGCGGTTCGGGCAGCGTCGAGGCGTCCAGCGTGCCCGAGCGCCTGCGGCGGGACGTGAGCAGCGAGCAGGGCGCGTTCCAGACGTACTCCGAGATCCGGTACTCGTACGGCACGGAGGCGCAGCCGGGCCTCGTCGTCGGCAAGCGGCTCTACGACATCGACCAACAGCCCTACGAGCTCTACTACCTCTTCCCGCTCACGCAGGAGGAGAAGTCTCTGACACTGGTCAAGACGACCCTGGCGACCGCCGGACTGTTCGTCGTCGTGCTGCTCGGAGCCATCGCCTGGTTCGTGGTGCGGCAGGTCGTCACACCGGTGCGGATGGCCGCCGGCATCGCCGAGCGGCTCTCCGCGGGCAAGCTGCAGGAACGGATGAAGGTCACCGGCGAGGACGACATCGCCCGGCTCGGCGAGGCCTTCAACAAGATGGCCCAGAACCTCCAGCTGAAGATCCAGCAACTGGAGGAGCTCTCCCGGATGCAGCGGCGCTTCGTCTCCGACGTCTCGCACGAGCTGCGAACCCCTCTCACGACCGTCAGGATGGCCGCCGACGTCATCCACGAGGCGCGCGCCGACTTCGACCCCGTCACCGCGCGCTCCGCCGAGCTGCTGGGCGACCAGCTCGACCGGTTCGAGTCGCTGCTCGCCGATCTGCTGGAGATCAGCCGGTTCGACGCGGGCGCCGCGGCCCTGGAGGCCGAGCCGATAGACCTGCGGACCGTGGTGCACCGGGTGATCGGTGGCGCCGAGCCGCTCGCCGAGCGCAAGGGCACCCGGATCCTGGTCGTCGGCGACGAACAGCCGGTGATAGCCGAGGCCGATGCCCGCCGCGTCGAACGCGTCCTGCGCAACCTCGTGGTCAACGCCGTCGAGCACGGTGAGGGCCGGGACGTCGTGGTGCGGATGGGCGTGGCCCAGGGCGCGGTCGCCGTGGCCGTCCGGGACTACGGGGTCGGGCTCAAGCCCGGCGAGGCGACCCGGGTCTTCAACCGGTTCTGGCGTGCCGACCCGGCGCGGGCCCGGACGACCGGCGGGACGGGTCTCGGCCTGTCGATCGCCGTGGAGGACGCCCGGCTGCACGGCGGCTGGCTCCAGGCCTGGGGCGAGCCGGGCGGCGGCTCGCAGTTCAGGCTGACCCTGCCGCGTACGGCGGACGAGCCTCTGCGTGGCTCGCCGATACCGCTGGAGCCCGAGGACTCGCGGCGCAACCGGGGCAACCGGGAACGTGACGAGGCCGGGGCGGGCGCGTCGGACGGCCACCGGCTGATGTCCGTGCCGCCCCAGCCCGGGGCCGGCGAGCGTTCGCCGCTGCCCGTGCCCGGCCGCGGCCCCGCCGTCCGCAACGGCGCCCCCTCGTCGGTGCACCCCGCAGCGCTGCCCGGCAACGGGGCACGTGTCGTGGCGCGCCCGGCCCAGGAGCGCCCCGGCAATCGTTCGGTCGACGGCGTACTCGATTCCGACCAGGAGGACACCACCCGTGGGTACTGACCGCCGTCCGGGCGGCCGAGGACGGGCGGCGCGGATGTCCGCGCTGCTGGTCTGCGGCATCGTCGTGCTGGCCGGGTGCGGCTCGATGCCGGTGACCGGGGACGTCAAGGCGGTCGACGCCTCGCAGCCGGGGGACTCCCAGGTGCAGGTGTACGCGGTGGCGCCCCGGGAAGGCGCGCCGCCCAGCGAGATCGTCGACGGCTTCCTGGAGTCGATGACCAGTGATGATCCCGCGTTCGCGACCACCCGGAAGTATCTGAGCGCCGCCGCCCGGAACACCTGGAAGCCGAGCGGTGGCATCACGGTGCTCGCCCAGGCTCCCCACCGCAGCGGCCCCCTGCTCCACGACGAGGGCAACCGGGCCAACCGGGCCAGGGAGACGACCTACACGCTGACCGGCGAGAAGGTGGCGGCGGTCGACGCCCAGAGTTCCTACCGTCCGCTCGCGCCCGCCGACTACTCCCAGACCCTGCACCTGGTGCAGGAGAAGGGGGCGGAGGGGAAGCAGGAGTGGCGCATCGACGTCGTGCCGGACGGCCTGCTCCTCGGGCAGTCCGACTTCAAGCGGCTCTACCGCTCCGTGAACAAGTACTACTTCGCCACCGGGCGGACGAACGGCCGGCTGACGCTCGTCGCGGACCCCGTCCACGTACGCAACCGTACGGATCCGGTCACGCGCATGGACACCGCGGCTCAGACCGTCAGGACGCTGCTCGCCGGGCCGTCGAACTGGCTGCGGCCCGTGGTCGACTCCCGGTTCCCGGCGGGGACCACCCTGCGCAAGGACGTCATCGCGCTGGCGCCGGACGATCAGAACGTCCTGAAGGTGCGGCTCAACCGGAAGGCCGACACGGCGGACCGGAGTGCCTGCCGGATGATGGCCGCTCAGGTGCTGTTCACGCTCCGGGACCTGACCTCGGCGCGGGTCGAGCGGGTGGAGCTGGAGGGAAGCAAGGGCCAGCTCTGCGCGCTGGACGCCGACGACGGGCCGGAGTTCTCCGCCGACCACGGTTCCGACGGGGACGACAGCCAGTACTTCATCAACGAGAAGGGGCAGGTGGAGCGGATCCCCGGCGCCACCGACGGCACCGGAACGCCCGAGCCCGTGACCGGCCCGCTCGGTGCGGGCGCCGTCCCGATGGGTGCCGTCGGGGTGGCCCGGGACGAACAGCGGGCCGCCGCGGTCTCCGCCGACGGGCATCACCTCTACGTGTCGTCCCTGGAGACGGAGGGCGAACTGGCCGATCCCCTCGTCAGCAGTAAGGGAAAGAAGGCCGCGGACCGGCTGTCGTCGCCGAGCTGGGACGGACGCGGCGACCTGTGGGTCGCCGACCGCGATCCGGCCGGTTCCGCGCTGCTGCGGCTGACCGGGGGCGCGGGCGAGGCGCAGGAGGTCCGGGTGCCGGGCCTCGACGGCGCCAGGATCGAGGAGCTGCGGCTGTCCGCGGACGGGGTGCGGATCGCTCTGCTGCTGCGGAAGGACGGCCGTACGACGCTGAACATCGGCCGGGTCGAGCGCCGGGGCTCCGCCGTGGTGCCCGAGGTCTCGGTCGAGGACCTGCGCCAGGCCGCACCGCAGCTCACGGACGTGACGTCTATCTCCTGGTCCGGACGCAGCCGGCTGGTGGTCGTCGGCAAGGAGGAGGGCGGTGTCCAGCAGGTGCGTTACGTGCAGGCGGACGGCTCCACGTCGGCCTCGGGGTCGTTGCCCGGGGTGAACCAGGTCCAGTCGGTCGCCGCGGCGGACGACGAGCTGCTTCCGCTGATGGCGGAGACCGCCAGCGACGGCATAGTGAAGCTCTCGCCGGGGGACAACTGGCAGACGGTCCTCAAACAGGGCACGTCGCTGGTCTACCCCGGCTGATCCGGCAGCCGCCGGGGCTCCGCCCGGCGCCCGGGGTTTTCCACAGGGGTGGTCCGGTCCCGGCGGCCTCGGCACAGTGAGGTCATGCGGAACGCGTGGCAGGAACTGTCCGGTCTGCTGCTGCCGGTGGCCTGTGCCGGCTGCGGCATGCCGCGAACCGAGCTGTGCGCGGCCTGCGGAGCCGCGTTGCACGGTGCGGCCGCCCGCCTGGTCCGGCCCTCGCCCCGGCCTCCGGGGCTTCCGGCGGTGTACGCGGCCGCGCCGTACGAGAACGCCGTACGCGCGGTTCTGCTGGCCCACAAGGAGCGAGGGGCACTGGGGCTGGCCGGGGCGCTCGGGCGGGCCCTGGCGGGTGGTGTACGGGTCTGGGCGGGGCGGCCGGGCGGCGCGGGCCCCCTGCTGCTGGTCCCCGTGCCCTCCGCGCGTTCCTCGACCGCGGCGCGTGGCCATGACCCGGTGCGCAGGATCGCCGCCACGGCCGCGCGGGACCTCCGGCGCGAGGGGCTGGAGGCCGAGGTGGTTCCGTTGCTGCGGCAGCGGCGGAAGGTCGCCGACCAGTCGGGTCTCGGGGCGCGGCAGCGGCGCGCGAATCTGGCCGGCGCGCTGGAGCTCACGGAGGGGGGAGGACGACTCCTCCGGCACGGACTCCTCGGGCAGGCCCCTCCCCGGCACGGCACGGTGATTCTGGTCGACGATCTGTTGACGACGGGATCGACGCTGGCGGAGGCGGCACGGGCCGTCGGTGAGGGGTGCGGAGCCGGTCGGGAGCTCTCCGTGCACGGAGGGTGCCGGGCCGCGGTCGTCGCGGCCTCTCCCTCCGCCTTCGAAATAAACCGGAACTGACGGAGAACCCGCATCGTTGCAGGTAATGAGAGGGCAAGACGCCCTGAACGGAGGTACGTGCCAGTAGCGGGTGCCGAGACCCTGGTGTGCAGGCTATGTTCGGTTGTGAGGAACGGTGAATGCCGCACCTCGATGAATGCACCATCAGGTTTCGGGCAGGTAACTCACCGGTAGGAGAAGCACGCGAGTCGGTGGGGTTGCGACCCTTCCGGCGGGGGAGGAGGAGGCGAAAGCCACCGAGTCCGAGGCCCTGGTGATCTCCGGGGCCTGGTGCAAAAGGGAGATGCCCCGCCGATGAGCGGGGCGATCCGGGAACGGAGTTCTGCGTGGACATCGTCGTCAAGGGCCGCAAGACCGAGGTGCCCGAGCGGTTCCGCAAGCACGTGGCCGAGAAGCTGAAGCTGGACAAGATCCAGAAGTTCGACGGCAAGGTGATCAGCCTCGACGTCGAGGTGTCCAAGGAGCCGAATCCCCGTCAGGCCGACCGTTCCGACCGGGTGGAGATCACGCTCCGCTCCCGGGGGCCGGTCATCCGGGCGGAAGCGGCGGCGGGCGACCCTTACGCAGCGCTCGACCTGGCCACCGGAAAGCTGGAGGCCCGGCTGCGCAAGCAGCACGACAAGCGCTACAGCCGCCGTGGCAACGGCCGTCTGTCTGCTGCCGAGGTCGGGGACGTGGTCCCCGGCGTCGCTTCGTTCGACGAGGACGGTGAACTGGTCGGCGACCAGCCGTCGGAGCCCGTCCCCACCACGAGGATCGGCTCGCTCGAAGTGCAGGGCGAAGGGCCGCTCGTGATGCGCGAGAAGACCCACACCGCCGCACCGATGTCGCTCGACCAGGCGCTCTACGAGATGGAACTGGTCGGCCACGACTTCTACTTGTTCGTCGACTCCGAGACGAAGGAGCCCAGTGTCGTCTACCGGCGACACGCCTACGACTACGGCGTCATCCACCTGAGGACCGACCCGCTCGCCGCGGACGAAGCAGGCGGCGCGGGCGGTGCGCTCGGCGGCTGAGGCCACAGCGTCGAGGTGTCCCCGGGGCGCTTTCGCGCCACCGGGGGCACCCGCGCACGGGCACAGGACCACCGTGCCGGGTGCCGGGCATGGAATCATGGCGGCCCGAGCCAATCGGTGTTCCGCGAAGTGCCGTTGGCGAACGACCGACACTTCAGGCCGTGGCCTTCAGGGGGAGGAACGATGGCGGACACCTTCGGGCCCGTGCGCGATGCGAACGACTCCGACGACGACACCGGTGCGTACACCGGCGCCGGCGCGGACAGCGCTTCACGCAAGGAGCCCATCAGGGTCCTCGTGGTCGATGACCACGCGCTCTTCCGCAGGGGCCTGGAGATCGTCCTCGCCCAGGAGGAGGACATCCAGGTCGTCGGCGAGGCCGGGGACGGCTCCGAGGCGGTCGACAAGGCCGCCGACCTGCTGCCCGACATCGTTCTGATGGATGTCCGGATGCCCAAGCGCGGCGGCATCGAGGCCTGTACGGCCATCAAGGAGGTGGCCCCCAGCGCGAAGATCATCATGCTGACGATCAGCGACGAGGAAGCCGATCTCTACGAGGCGATCAAGGCGGGCGCGACCGGGTATCTCCTCAAGGAGATCTCCACCGACGAGGTCGCCACAGCCATTCGCGCGGTCGCCGACGGGCAGTCCCAGATCAGTCCCTCCATGGCCTCCAAGCTGCTCACCGAGTTCAAATCGATGATCCAGCGCACCGACGAGCGGCGGCTCGTTCCGGCGCCCCGGCTCACCGAACGCGAACTGGAAGTGCTGAAACTCGTGGCGACCGGCATGAACAACCGGGATATCGCCAAGGAGTTGTTCATCTCCGAGAACACGGTGAAGAACCACGTCCGCAATATCCTGGAGAAACTGCAGCTGCACTCCCGGATGGAAGCCGTGGTCTATGCCATGCGCGAGAAGATCCTGGAGATCAGATAGCGGACGGGCCCCGGCCACCCCGCGGTCCCGGCAAGCGGTAGCCGGTCAGAGGCGGCCGGTCAGCGGTGGGCGCGCCGGAGCGCGTGGCCGATCTCCGACCTGAGCGGCTCGCGCAGCTCCGGGGCGTCCACCCGGTCCACCCGGATGTCCGTGCAGCCCACCCAGGCCGCCGCCTCCACCAGGGCCTCGGCCATCGGGATCACCGCTTTCGGGCCGGCCGGTGATGCCTGCCGGGCGACCAGCGTGGTGCCCTCGCGCGCCGGGTCGACCCGGCCCTGCAGCTTTCCGCCCGCCAGCAACGGCATCGCGAAGTAGCCGTGGATCCGCTTCTGCTTGGGCACGTAGGCCTCCAGCCGATGCGTGAAGCCGAAGATCCGCTCCGTGCGCGCCCGCTCCCAGACCAGGGAGTCGAACGGCGACAACAGCGTCGTACGGTGGCGTCCGCGCGGCTCCTTGGCCAGGGCCTCCGGGTCCGCCCAGGCCGGCTTCGCCCAGCCCTCCACCACGACCGGGACCAGCCCCGAGTCCTCCACCACGGCGTCGAACTCCTCGCCCTTCAGCCGGTGGTAGTCCGCGATGTCGCTGCGGGTGCCGACGCCCAGGGACTTGCCCGCCAGCGCCACCAGTCGTCGCCGGCACTCGGCGTCACTCAGGTCGTCGTGCAGCAGCGCGTCCGGAATGGCCCGCTCGGCCAGGTCGTAGACCCGCTTCCAGCCGCGACGCTCGGTGCACACCACCTCGCCGTACATCAGGGCCCGCTCGACGGCGACCTTGGACGCCGACCAGTCCCACCACTCGCCGCCGTTCTTCGCGCCGCCCAGCTCGGTCGCCGTCAGCGGGCCCTCGTCGCGCAGCTGCTTGATCACGGTGTCGTACGAGCCGTCGGGCAGATCGTGGCCCCAGTGCGGTCGGGAGCGGTAGGCGCGGCGCCGGAACGCGAAGTGCGGCCACTCCTCGACGGGCAGGATGCACGCCGCGTGCGACCAGTACTCGAAGGTCCGGCCGCCCGACCAGTAGGCGTCCTCCACCGTCCGGCGGCTCACCGGGCCGAGCCGGGCGTAGGGGATCAGCTCGTGCGAGCGGGCCAGCACCGAGATCGTGTCCAGCTGGACCGCGCCGAGGTGCCGCAGCACCCCCGGCACCCCCGCCCGGCGGTCCGGAGCCCCCAGGAAGCCCTGGGCACGCAGCGCTATGCGGCGGGCCTGGTCGGCGGAGAGTTCGACTGCGGGAGGAGGCACAGGCGTCATACGTCGAACCCTAGACGGCGCCACTGACAGTCCGGGCCCCGGACGGCGTACGCGGATCAGGCAGGTGACGGTCCGGGTTCCGGGGCGCCGACGGGCCGTGGAGCGTGCCGCTCGGGGACGTACGGGTGGGTGCCGGTGAGCCCCAGGTCGGACGGGAGCAGGGCCGCCGTCCAGGCGTCGCGCCGTACCCCCTTGTTGAGCAGCCCGGACCGCTGGTCGCCCTCCGGCCGGAAGCCCGCCCGCAGGACGACGGCCCGCGAGGCCAGGTTGCCGATCTCGGCCCGCCACTCCAGCCGGTCCGCCCCGAGGGAGGAGAACGCCCAGCGGGCGGAGCCGAGCACCGCCTCGGTGACGTATCCGCGGCCGCGGTGCTCCTTGGCCGACCAGTAGCCGACCTCGTACGTTCCCGGCCGGCTGCGGCGGTCGATGCCGAGCGCACCGACGAGCGCCCCGGTCTCCCGCAGGACGAGGGCGAAGCCGTAGGAGGAGTCGTCCTGCCAGCCCGCCGGGCACAGCTTCGTGGTGAACACCTCCGCGTCGGTGAGGCGGTAGGGGGAAGGGATCACCGTCCAGCGCTGGATGTCCGGGTCCTGACAGGCGGCGTGCACGGGATACGTGTCCTGCGGGCCGAAGGGCCGCAGCAGCAGTCGTTCCGTGGTGAGAGTGATCGGCTCCATGGACCGATTCTCGTGAGCCGGCTTCCTCGATGCGAGCACTTTTGGGGCTTCCCGGCACCTTCCGTGCGTTTGGACCGTTGTCCTATAAGGGTGCGGTGAGGTCCACGCGACGGCAGCCCTCCCGACGCGGTGGTGTCCTCGCTTACGATGGCCGTTGCGGTGGGGCCCACCTGCCGTGCCCGCGCCAGAGTCCATTACACGACCCAGTGCCAGGCCCGACCGGCAAGGAGACCAGCCTCAGTGTCCGTCTTCAACAAGCTCATGCGTGCAGGCGAAGGCAAGATCCTGCGCAAACTGCACCGCATCGCGGACCAGGTCAGCTCCATCGAAGAGGACTTCGTCAACCTCTCCGACGCCGAGCTGCGGGCGCTCACCGACGAGTACAAGGAACGGTACGCGGACGGCGAGAGCCTGGACGACCTGCTTCCCGAAGCGTTCGCCACGGTCCGTGAGGCCGCGAAGCGCGTCCTCGGACAGCGCCACTACGACGTACAGATGATGGGCGGAGCCGCCCTGCACCTCGGTTACGTGGCCGAGATGAAGACCGGTGAGGGCAAGACCCTCGTCGGCACCCTGCCCACGTATCTGAACGCGCTCTCCGGCAAGGGCGTGCACCTGATCACGGTCAACGACTATCTCGCCGAGCGTGACTCCGAGATGATGGGCCGGGTCCACAAGTTCCTCGGCCTGAGCGTCGGCTGCATCGTCGCCAACATGACGCCGGCCCAGCGCCGTGAGCAGTACGCCTGCGACATCACGTACGGCACGAACAACGAGTTCGGCTTCGACTACCTCCGCGACAACATGGCGTGGTCCAAGGACGAGCTCGTCCAGCGCGGCCACAACTTCGCGGTGGTCGACGAGGTCGACTCGATCCTCGTCGACGAGGCCCGTACGCCGCTGATCATCTCCGGCCCGGCCGACCAGGCCACCAAGTGGTACGGCGACTTCGCCAAGCTGGTCACGCGCCTCACCAAGGGTGAGGCGGGCAACCAGCTCAAGGGCATCGAGGAGACCGGCGACTACGAGGTCGACGAGAAGAAGCGGACCGTGGCCATCCACGAGGCCGGTGTCGCCAAGGTCGAGGACTGGCTCGGCATCGACAACCTCTACGAGTCGGTGAACACCCCGCTCGTCGGTTATCTGAACAACGCCATCAAGGCCAAGGAACTGTTCAAGAAGGACAAGGACTACGTCGTCATCGACGGCGAAGTCATGATCGTCGACGAGCACACCGGCCGTATCCTCGCCGGCCGCCGCTACAACGAGGGCATGCACCAGGCGATCGAGGCGAAGGAAGGGGTGGACATCAAGGACGAGAACCAGACCCTCGCCACGATCACCCTGCAGAACTTCTTCCGCCTCTACGACAAGCTCTCCGGCATGACCGGTACGGCGATGACCGAGGCCGCCGAGTTCCACCAGATCTACAAGCTCGGCGTGGTGCCGATCCCGACGAACCGGCCGATGGTCCGCGCCGACCAGTCGGACCTGATCTACCGCACCGAGGTCGCCAAGTTCGCCGCGGTCGTCGACGACATCGCCGAGAAGCACGAGAAGGGCCAGCCGATCCTGGTCGGCACCACCTCGGTCGAGAAGTCCGAGTACCTCTCGCAGCAGCTCTCCAAGCGCGGTGTCCAGCACGAGGTCCTCAACGCCAAGCAGCACGACCGGGAGGCGACGATCGTCGCCCAGGCGGGCCGCAAGGGCGCCGTCACGGTCGCGACGAACATGGCCGGCCGAGGCACCGACATCAAGCTCGGGGGCAACCCGGACGACCTCGCCGAGGCGGAGCTGCGCCAGCGCGGCCTCGACCCGGTGGAGAACGTCGAGGAGTGGGCGGCCGCGCTGCCCGCCGCGCTGGAGGCGGCCGAGCAGGCCGTGAAGGCGGAGTTCGAAGAGGTCAAGGAGCTCGGCGGGCTCTACGTGCTGGGCACCGAGCGGCATGAGTCGCGCCGTATCGACAACCAGCTGCGCGGTCGTTCCGGCCGTCAGGGCGACCCGGGCGAGTCCCGTTTCTACCTGTCGCTGGGCGACGACCTGATGCGCCTGTTCAAGGCCCAGATGGTCGAGCGCGTCATGTCGATGGCGAACGTTCCGGACGACGTCCCGATCGAGAACAAGATGGTCACCCGCGCCATCGCCTCCGCCCAGTCGCAGGTCGAGCAGCAGAACTTCGAGACGCGTAAGAACGTCCTGAAGTACGACGAGGTGCTCAACCGGCAGCGCGAGGTCATCTACGGCGAGCGCCGCCGCGTTCTGGAGGGCGAGGACCTCCAGGACCAGATCCGGCACTTCATGGACGACACGATCGACGACTACATCCGGCAGGAGACCGCCGAGGGCTTCGCCGAGGAGTGGGACCTGGACCGGCTGTGGGGCGCCTTCAAGCAGCTCTACCCGGTGAAGGTCACCGTCGAGGAGCTGGAGGAGGCGGCCGGGGACCTGGCGGGCGTCACCGCCGAGTTCATCGCCGAGTCGGTCAAGAACGACATCCACGAGCAGTACGAGGAGCGCGAGAACACGCTCGGCTCCGACATCATGCGTGAGCTGGAGCGACGCGTCGTCCTCTCGGTGCTCGACCGCAAGTGGCGCGAGCACCTCTACGAGATGGACTACCTCCAGGAGGGCATCGGCCTGCGGGCCATGGCGCAGAAGGACCCGCTGGTCGAGTACCAGCGCGAGGGCTTCGACATGTTCAACGCCATGATGGAGGGCATCAAGGAGGAGTCCGTCGGCTACCTGTTCAACCTGGAGGTCCAGGTCGAGCAGCAGGTCGAGGAGGTTCCGGTGCAGGACGGCGCCGAGCGCCCCTCGCTGGACAAGGAGAGCGCCGCTCCCGTTCCGCAGATCCGCGCCAAGGGCCTGGAGGCCCCGCAGCGGCCGGACCGGCTCCACTTCTCCGCTCCCACGGTGGACGGGGAGGGCGGTGTCGTCGAGGGTGACTTCGCCAACGACGACGACAGCGCGCGGTCCGGTTCCTCGGACGGCATGACGCGTGCGGAGCGCCGCAAGGCCCAGAAGAGCGGCGGCGGCGGCGGTCGCCGTCGCAAGAAGTAGCACCAGCGGTACCGCGGCAGGGGCCGGACACCAGGGGGTGTCCGGCCCCTGCCGCGGTTTCCGGCTCACCGGGGGCCGGTGCGGCCGGCCGTGAGGCGCTCGCCGCCCAGTTCCACCGCGGCGCAGCGCCAGCGATGGTCGGCGCCCTGTTCCAGGCGGAAGGCCATCGCCCGGACCCGGTCGCCCGCGGTGATGCTGGCGAACGCCTCGACCACGCCGGTGGCGGGCTGCGCCCCGCGGCAGTGGCGAAGGACGGGGCGGCTGCCCCGGGTGGCCCCCAGCGGAGTGCTCGGGGCCAGCTCGGCGAGCTGGTCGTAGGCCTCGCCGATGGTGTGGCCGAGCATCCAGTGCACCGGGCGCTGGCCGCTGAGAACCGCGAGCAGCCGCTCGGCGAACCACTGGTGCGGGCGCTGCGGCCGGTGGGGCTGTTGCCTGCGGGACCGCTGCGGAGGGACGGTCCGGGGACCACCCTGGTCGCGTCGGCCGGTGGGCCTCGTCCTGTCCGTGCTCATGATCGTCGCCCCCGTTGACCGGGCCCGGTTCTACCGGACGGTAACTTGTGTTGGGGATCTTCTACGGGTGCGGTCGTCAGCGACGCAAGGGGCCTCCGGGCGCCGATCGGGCGTGGGCGGAATCACCTATCCGTGGCTCGGCCCTTGCGGGACAAGGGCGACAGCGGGGGTGACGGGGCGTCGGCCGTGGACGGACGACCCCGGTTGCCGAAACCCGAAAGGGGACGTTCCCACGTATCCTGAGGACGTTTCCCTCTACGAAAGCGACCTGCCATGCGCGTGTACGTCCCCCTGACCCTCTCCGGTCTCGCAGCGGCGCACGGTGCGGGCGAGGTCGGCCCCGGACCGCTGACCGCCTACGCGGTGACCCCCGGGCTGCGCGAGTGGTACGTCTCCGACGACATCGAGGAGCTGGAGTACGCGGCGCTCAACCGGGCCGCCGCCGCCTCGCTCCGGATGATCGCGGGGAAGCCGGACGAGGCGCGCCGCCGGGTCGTCGTGGCCGTCGACGTACCGGACGGGGCCGCCGTCGCCGACCCCGATCGCGGGGTGAGCGCGGCATCGCTTGGCGAGGTGCGGATCGCCGCCGCGCTGCCGCTGGCCAAGGCGGCGGCGGTGCACGTGGACGCCGACGACGCGGAGAAGGACGTGGCCGCCGCGGCGTCGGCGCTGGGGGCGGCGGACCTCGGCGACGACGACGCGCAGTTCACCGTGGACGGGGCCGAGGACCACGAGCTGCTGTGGTTCGGCGTCCAGGAGATTCCGCAGCTCATCGGCTGAGGGATGGTGCTGTCGGACCCGGCGGGTATTTTCTCGCGTATGACTTCCGGGACGACACGCACACATCTGGTCTGGGACTGGAACGGCACGCTGCTCGACGACACCCATGCCGTCATCCAGGCGACGAACGCCGCCTTCGCGGAGGTCGAGCTGGCGCCGATCACGCTGGAGCAGTACCGGGAGATGTACACCATCCCCATACCCCGGTTCTACGAGCGGTTCCTGGGCCGGCTGCCCACCGAGGCCGAGTGGGAGCGGATGGACGGCATCTTCCACCGGTACTACGCGGAGCAGCGGGTGGCCTGTGGGCTCACCGCCGGGGTGGAGGAGCTGCTGGATCAGTGGCAGCGGGCCGGGCGCAGTCAGTCGCTGCTGAGCATGTACGGGCACGAGCAGCTGGTGCCGGTGGTGCGGGGGTACGGAATCGAGCCTCGGTTCGTCCGCGTCGAGGGGCGTACGGGGCCGTCCGGCGGGAGCAAGGCGCTCCACATGGAGCGGCACTTCGAGGCACTGGCCGGGGTGGACGGGATCGCGCCCGAGAATTCGGTGGTCATCGGGGACGCGGTGGACGACGCGGTGGCGGCGGCGCACGTGGGGGCTCGGGCGGTGCTGTACACCGGGGGGTCGCACAGCCGGAGCAGTCTGGAGGGGGCGGGGGTGCCGGTGGTGGACAGCCTGGGGGAGGCGGTGGCGTTGGCGCGGACGTTTTCCGCGTAGCGGAGGCGGGGTGGGGCGGTGCCTGTGCCGTGTGCCGGTGCCTGTCCGTGTGCGGGTGGGCGTGCTGCGGGCTTTCGGGGCGCTGCCCCGGACCCCGGTCCTCAAGCGCCGGACGGGCTGAAAAGACGTCCTCAAGCGCCGGACGGGCTGGAGGGCGCGGCCGGGCAGGGGGAAGGTGTGCTCCGGCGGGATGAGGGTGCGTCCCGGCGGGCTGGAAGGTGCGGTCGGGCGGGCTTGGGGTGGGCCCGGGTGGGGGCGTGTCCTCAGGTGTCGGAGGGGCCTGCGGGGTGCATGGACTTGAGTACCTTCAGGAACTCTCGCATCCACGCCGGGTGGTCCGGCCAGGCCCGGGAGGAGACCACGGCGCCGTCCACGACCGCCTCCGTGTCCTGGAAGGTCGCGCCCGCGCTCTGCATGTCCGGTTCCAGGGCCGGGTAGGCCGTGACGTTGCGGCCGCTGAGGCTGCCGTTGGCGGCGGTGATCAGGGGGCCGTGGCAGATCTGGGCGACCGGGCGGTCCGAGGAGAAGAAGGCGCCGACGATCTTCCGCAGTTCCGCGTTGTTGCGGAGGTACTCGGGGGCGCGACCGCCGGGGATCACCAGGGCGATGTAGGCCCCGGGGTCGACCTCGGAGAAGGACAGGTCGGCGGGCCAGGTGTAGCCGGGCTTCTCCGTGTACGTGTCGAAGCCGGGCTCGAAGTCGTGGACCACGAAGCGCAGCGTCTTGCGCTCGGGGGCCGCGATGTCGACCTCGTACCCCTCCTCCAGCAGCCGTTGGTACGGGTAGAGGACTTCGAGCGACTCGGCGGCGTCGCCGGTGACGATGAGGATCTTCTGCGGCATGGCGGGCTCCTCGGGGCCGGTGGCCCCGATGGCGTGCCGAGGGCCTGGATCCGTGCGGTACGGACAGACTGCCCCGGTTTCGGTAGTTCGCCAAGGCGGCGCGGCGCACTGTCCAGAGTGTCAAAGTCCGGGGGGTTCTTTTGTACACAAGCAGCTCATGACGCGATGGGGTGCGAGGGGGATAGCCTGGTGCCGTGATCAGCGCGATACGCCTCGGGGGCAGCGAAGCCCCCGGCTGCCGCCCGGAGTGCCACAGCACCCGGGCGATCCGCGATCTTCCGACTCCGGACCGGCTGCCGAAAATGGCCAATATGGTCCCGGGTATCTCTCGAAGCGGCATAGCGTCGACCCAGACCGGAAACCCCGCGTCGTGGCGGTACGCCGCTTTTCTCACCTACGTCACGCAACGGCGCGCGACAGGAGCCAGAGGACATGCAGACCAAGCTGGACGAAGCCAAGGCCGAGCTGCTCGCAGGGGCCGCCAAGGTAGCTGAAAACGGTCCGGGCGGTGGTGTCGGTGGCCCGGGAGGTGCCCCTCGGGCGCGGACTTCCGCCGCCGGGGCCGACGAGAGCGCCGGTGCCGGTCAGGACACGGTGCTCGCCTACCTCCAGCGCTACTACCTGCACACGGCTCCGGAGGACCTCAGCGGCCGTGACCCGGTCGACGTCTACGGCGCCGCCGCCTCGCACTACCGGCTGGCCGAGAACCGTCCGCAGGGCACCGCGAACGTCCGGGTGCACACCCCGACCGTCGAGGAGAACGGCTGGACCTGCAGCCACTCCGTCGTCGAGGTCGTCACCGACGACATGCCCTTCCTGGTGGACTCCGTCACCAACGAGCTGTCCCGGCAGGGGCGCGGCATCCACGTCGTGATCCACCCGCAGGTCACGGTCCGTCGCGATGTCACCGGCAAGCTCATCGAGGTCCTCTCCGGCGGCCCCGGCCTCCCGAAGAGCACCCAGGGCCGTAAGGGCACCAAGGGCACCAAGGGCACCAAGGGCATCAAGGGCGGCAAGGCCGAGCTGCCCCACGACGCGCTCGTCGAGTCCTGGATCCACGTCGAGATGGACCGCGAGACCGACCGGGCCGACCTCCAGCAGATCACCGCCGACCTGCTGCGCGTCCTGTCCGACGTGCGGGAGACCGTCGAGGACTGGGGGAAGATGCGCGACGCCGCCCTCCGGATCGCCGACGACCTGCCCGGCGAACCGCTGGACGACCTCGCCGACGAGGAGGTCGAGGAGGCCCGTGAGCTGCTGCGCTGGCTGGCCGCCGACCACTTCACCTTCCTCGGCTACCGCGAGTACGAGCTGAAGGACAGCGACGCGCTGGCCGCCGTGCCCGGCACCGGGCTCGGCATCCTGCGCTCCGACCCGCACCACAGCGAGGACGAGGCCCATCCGGTCAGCCCGTCCTTCGACCGGCTGCCCGCCGACGCCCGTGCCAAGGCCCGCGAGCACAAGCTCCTCGTCCTGACGAAGGCCAACAGCCGGGCCACCGTGCACCGCCCCAGCTACCTCGACTACGTCGGCGTGAAGAAGTTCGACGCCAAGGGCAACGTCGTCGGCGAGCGGCGCTTCCTCGGGCTGTTCTCCTCCGCCGCCTACACCGAGTCCGTGCGCCGGGTGCCCGTCATCCGCCGCAAGGTCGCCGAGGTCGTCGAGGGCGCGGGCTTCTCGTACAACAGCCACGACGGCCGCGACCTGCTCCAGATCCTGGAGACCTACCCCCGCGACGAGCTGTTCCAGACGCCCGTCGACCAGCTCCGCTCCATCGTGACCTCCGTCCTCTACCTCCAGGAGCGCCGTCGGCTGCGGCTCTACCTGCGCCAGGACGAGTACGGGCGCTACTACTCCGCGATCGTCTACCTGCCGCGCGACCGCTACACCACCGGCGTACGCCTGCGGCTGATCGACATCCTCAAGGAGGAGCTCGGCGGCAACAGCGTCGACTTCACCGCCTGGAACACCGAGTCGATCCTCTCCCGGCTGCACTTCGTCATCCGCGTCCCGGCCGGCACCGAGCTGCCGCATCTGACGGACGCCGACGCCGACCGCATCGAGGCCCGCCTCGTCGAGGCCGCCCGCTCCTGGGCCGACGGCTTCCAGGAGGCGCTCACCGCCGAGCTGGGCGAGGAGCGCGGCGCCGAACTCCAGCGCCAGTACGGCCACTCGTTCCCCGAGGGCTACAAGGCCGACCACTCGCCGCGCGCCGCCGTCGCCGACCTGGTGCACCTGGAGACCCTCAAGCAGGGCGAGAAGGACTTCGCCCTCAGCCTGTACGAGCCGGTCGGCGCGGGTCCCGGCGAGCGCCGCTTCAAGATCTACCGGACCGGCGAGCAGGTCTCCCTCTCCGCCGTCCTCCCGGCGCTTCAGCAGCTCGGTGTCGAGGTCGTCGACGAGCGGCCGTACGAGCTGCGCTGCGCGGACCGCACCCACGCCTGGATCTACGACTTCGGGCTCCGGATGCCGGTGGCCAGCGGCAACGGCGGCTATCTCGCCGACGACGCCCGCGCCCGCTTCCAGGAGGCGTTCGCCGCCGTCTGGAGGGGTGAGGCGGAGAACGACGGCTTCAACGCGCTGGTGCTCGGCGCCGGGCTGAACTGGCGGCAGGCCATGGTGCTGCGCGCCTACGCGAAGTACCTGCGGCAGGCCGGCTCGACCTTCAGCCAGGACTACATGGAGTCCACGCTCCGCAACAACGTCCACACCACCCGGCTGCTCGTCTCGCTCTTCGAGGCCCGCATGTCGCCCGGCCGCCAGAGCGCCGGCACGGAGTTGACCGACGGGCTTCTGGAGGAGCTGGACGGGGCCCTGGACCAGGTCGCCTCGCTGGACGAGGACCGGATCCTGCGGTCCTTCCTCACCGTCATCAAGGCCACCCTGCGGACCAATTTCTTCCAGCACACGGACGACGGCACCCCGCACTCGTACGTCTCGATGAAGTTCGATCCGCAGGCCATCCCGGACCTGCCCGCGCCCCGGCCGGCGTACGAGATCTGGGTCTACTCGCCGCGCGTGGAGGGCGTCCACCTGCGCTTCGGCAAGGTCGCCCGAGGCGGGCTGCGCTGGTCGGACCGGCGCGAGGACTTCCGTACGGAGATCCTCGGCCTGGTCAAGGCGCAGATGGTGAAGAACACCGTCATCGTGCCCGTCGGCGCCAAGGGCGGCTTCGTCGCCAAGCAGCTCCCGGACCCGTCCGTGGACCGCGACGCCTGGTTCGCGGAGGGCGTCGCCGCCTACCGCACGTTCATCTCCGCGCTGCTCGACATCACCGACAACATGGTGGTCGGCGAGGTCGTGCCGCCCGCCGACGTCGTCCGCCACGACGAGGACGACACCTACCTCGTCGTCGCCGCCGACAAGGGCACCGCGAGCTTCTCCGACATCGCCAACGAGGTCGCCGTCGCGTACGGCTTCTGGCTCGGCGACGCGTTCGCCTCCGGCGGCTCGGCCGGCTACGACCACAAGGGCATGGGCATCACCGCCCGGGGCGCCTGGGAGTCCGTCAAGCGGCACTTCCGGGAGCTGGGGCACGACACCCAGACCGAGGACTTCACCGTCGTCGGCGTCGGCGACATGTCCGGCGACGTGTTCGGCAACGGGATGCTGCTCTCCGAGCACATCCGCCTCGTCGCCGCCTTCGACCACCGGCACATCTTCATCGACCCGAACCCGGACGCCGCCACCTCGTACGCCGAGCGGCGCCGGCTCTTCGACCTGCCCCGCAGCTCCTGGGGCGACTACGACACGGGCCTGCTCTCGGCGGGCGGCGGGATCCACCCGCGCAGCGCCAAGTCGATCCCGCTCAACTCGCACGTCCGCGAGGCGCTCGGCATCGACCCCTCGGTGAGCAAGATGACGCCCGCCGACCTGATGCAGACCATCCTCAAGGCCCCCGTCGACCTGGTGTGGAACGGTGGCATCGGCACCTACATCAAGGCCGCCTCCGAGTCGAACGCCGACGTCGGCGACAAGGCCAACGACGCGATCCGCGTCAACGGCGAGGACCTGCGGGCCAAGGTCGTCGGCGAGGGCGGCAACCTCGGGGCCACCCAGCTCGGCCGGATCGAGTTCGCCCGCAGCGGCGGCCGGATCAACACCGACGCGATCGACAACAGCGCCGGTGTGGACACCTCCGACCACGAGGTGAACATCAAGATCCTGCTCAACGGTCTGGTGCGGGACGGCGACATGACCGTCAAGCAGCGCAACAAGCTGCTCGCCGACATGACCGACGAGGTCGGCGCGCTCGTCCTGCGCAACAACTACGCGCAGAACGTCGCGCTCTCCAACGCCTCCGCCCAGGCCCCGTCCCTGCTCCACGCCCAGCAGCGCTTCATGCGGCGCCTGGAGCGCGACGGTGCTCTCGACCGGGCGCTGGAGTTCCTGCCCGCCGACCGGCACGTCCGGGAGCTGCTGAGCAACGGCAAGGGGCTCAGCCAGCCCGAGCTGGCCGTGCTGATCGCCTACACCAAGATCACGGCGGCGGACGAGCTGATCTCCACCGTCCTGCCGGACGACCCGCACCTGCAGAAGCTGGTGCACGCCTACTTCCCGAGTGAGCTGCGCGAGCGGTTCCCGGCGGCGGTCGACGGGCACGCGCTGCGGCGCGAGATCATCACGACGGTCCTGGTCAACGACACGGTGAACACCGCCGGTTCGACCTTCCTGCACCGGCTGCGCGAGGAGACCGGGGCATCGATGGAGGAGATCGTGCGGGCCCAGTTCGCGGCCCGGGAGATCTTCGGACTGTCCCGGGTGTGGGACGCGGTCGAGGCGCTCGACAACAAGGTCGCCGCGGACGTCCAGACCCGGATCCGGCTGCACTCGCGGCGGCTGGTCGAGCGCGGTTCGCGCTGGCTGCTGGGCAACCGGCCGCAGCCCGTCGCCATCGCGGAGACCATCGAAGGGTTCCGGGACGGCGTCGCGCGGGTCTGGGACGAGCTGCCCAAGCTGCTCAGGGGCGCGGACCTGGACTGGTACCGCTCGATCCTGGACGAGCTGACGGCCGCGGGCGTGCCGGAGGAGCTGGCGGTCCGGGTGGCCGGGTTCTCCTCCGCCTTCCCGGCGCTGGACATCGTGGCCATCGCCGACCGTACGGGCCAGGACCCGCTGGAGGTCGCCGAGGTCTACTACGACCTCGCGGACCGACTGCGGATCACCCAGCTGATGGACCGGATCATCGAGCTGCCGCGGTCCGACCGCTGGCAGTCCATGGCCCGCGCCTCCATCCGCGAGGACCTGTACGCGGCGCACGCGGCGCTCACCTCGGACGTGCTGAGTGTGGGGAACGGGTCCTCGACGCCGGAGGAGCGGTTCCGGGCGTGGGAGGAGAAGAACGCGGCGATCCTGGCCCGGTCGCGGTCGACGCTGGAGGAGATCCAGGGGTCGGACGCGTTCGATCTGGCGAACCTGTCGGTGGCGATGCGGACGATGCGGACGTTGTTGCGTACGCACGCGTAGGGCGTTCCTGTACGTCTGTGGGGGCCGGCGCCGTTGGTGGCGCCGGCCCCCTGGGCGTTGATGCGGGCCTCCCGGGTACGGGCCTTGTCCTCAAGCGCCGGACGGGCTGGCTTGGCCGGCCGGGGGGGACCGAAGGGTTACCTGCGCTTGGTGAACGCCTCGTACGCGGCCACCACTTCCTTCGCCGGGCCGTCCATCCTCAGCGTGCCCGCCTCCAGCCACAGGGCCCGGTCGCAGGTTTCGGTGATCGATTTGTTGCTGTGGCTGACCAAAAAGACCGTGCCCGCCTCGGCGCGCAGTTCCTTGATGCGGTCCTTGCTGCGGTGCTGGAACTTCGCGTCGCCCGTGGACAGCGCCTCGTCGATCAGCAGCACGTCGTGGCTCTTGGCCGCCGCGATGGAGAAGCGGAGCCGGGCGCCCATGCCCGAGGAGTACGTGCGCATCGGCAGCGTGATGAAGTCGCCCTTCTCGTTGATGCCGGAGAAGTCGACGATCTCGTCGTAGCGTTCGCGGATCTGCTCGCGGGTCATGCCCATCGCGAGTCCGCCCAGCACCACGTTGCGCTCCCCGGTCAGGTCGCCCATCAGCGCCGCGTTCACGCCGAGCAGCGACGGCTGGCCCTGGGTGTGGACCCTGCCCCGGGTCGGTGGCAGCAGGCCCGCGACCGCCTTGAGCAGCGTCGACTTGCCGGAACCGTTGGAGCCGATCAGGCCGATGGCCTCGCCCTTGTACGCGGCGAAGCTGACCCCCTTCACGGCGTGCACCTGGCGTGCGCCGGGGGTACGGCGGCGCGTGGTGATCCGGCTGAGCGCCGAGGTCGCGCTGCCCTTGCCCGTACGGGCGCCGTTGACCGTGTACGTGATGTGGACGTCGTCGACGACGACCGTCGGGACACGGTCGTGCCCGGGGGAATCCTTGCGATCAGCCACGTCCGTACGTCTCCTCGGCCTTCCAGAAGTACACGAATCCGGCCACGCCGCACAGCAGCGCCCAGCCCGCCGCGACCGCCCATGCGAACGGTGGCAGTTGCGCCCATGTGTAGCTGTCGATGAGCGCGTACCGCATGAGGTTGATGAAGAGCGCCGCCGGGTTGTACTCCAGCGCCACCATCACCGCGTGCGGCACCCGTTCCCCCTTGAGCAGGTGGTCCAGGCTCCACATCACGCCGGAGGAGTACATCCAGGTCCGCAGCACGAACGGCGTCAGCTGCGCGATGTCCGGGGTCTTCGCCGTCAGCCGGGCCACGGCCATCGACACCCCGGTGTTGAACACCGCCTGGAGTGCGAGCGCCGGGACGGCCAGCAGCCAGGACGGGCTCGGGTACTGGCCGAACACCAGCAGGATCAGGGTCAGCGCGCCGAGTGAGAACAGCAGCTGCTGCAACTGCTGGAGGGCGAGGGCCACCGGCAGCGAGGCGCGCGGGAAGTGCAGGGCCCGCACCAGGCCGATGTTGCCGCTGATCGCCCGCGTGCCCGCGGTGATCGAGCTGGCGGTGAAGGTCCAGATGAAGACCCCGGTGACCAGGAACGGGACGAAGTCCTCCACCCCGTGCTTGGTGTTCATCAGGACGCCGAAGATGAAGTAGTAGACCGTCGCGTTCAGCAGCGGCGTCACGATCTGCCAGATCTGGCCGAGCTTCGCCTGGCTGTACTGGGCGGTCAGCTTGGCCGTCGCGAACGCGGCGATGAAGTGCCGCCGCCCCCAGAGCTGCCGGATGTAGGAGGGCAGCGACGGCCGGGCGCCGCTGACGGTCAGGCCGTGCCGGGCGGCCAGGGCGGCCAGCTCACCGGGTGCGGAGGTGGGGACGTCCTGGGCGGGGGTGCTCACCGGGGACGGCGGAGCTGCTGTCTGGCTCACCACGAACGATCGCTTTCGACGGAAGCGGGAGGGGGGTGGGGTTGGGGAGGGGATGGGGTGGGACGGCGGGACGGGTGGGGCGATGGTGCGGCGGAACGATACGGTCCCGTGGGGACGCCCTCGTTGGGACGGGACCGTATCGTCGTAACGCCGAGAGTAGGACGCTTCTACGTCGCAACGCAACCGTTTCGTCGCGGCCGACTATCATGCGGGCCATGACCACCGAACGGGGAACCCGCCGCCGCGCCCCCGCAGGCGCCGCCGTCCTGCGCGAGGACGTGACGGACGCCATCCGCGCCGCCGTCTTCGAGGAACTCGCCGCGGTGGGGTTCGCCCGGATGTCCATCGAGGGCATCGCCCGGCGTGCGGGCGTCGGCAAGACCGCCGTCTACCGCCGCTGGAGGTCCAAGCTGGCGCTCGTCCTCGACCTGGTCGCCGCCGTCGCCGCCCAGGGGATGCCCGCCCCGGCCACCGGTTCGCTGTACGGGGATGTGCGCGCCGTCCTGGAACTGGCCGCGTACGCCCTGCGCCACCCGGTCGCCTCGCAGGTCATCCCGGACCTGCTGGTCGAAGCGGCCCGCAATCCGGAGATCTCCGAGGCGATCAAGACCGCGCTCCTGGACCAGCAGCAGGGCGTCGCGGCCGTGGTGGTGAGGGAGGCGGTGGCCCGGGGGGAGCTGCCGGAAGGCAGCGATCCGGACCGGGCGCTCGACCTGATCGTGGGGCCGCTGTACTGGCGGCTCGTCGTGGTCCGCGGCGAACTGCCCAAGGGCTACCTGGACGATCTGGCCGCCTCGGCGGTCGCCGCCCTCAAGCACGCCTGAGGACGCTCAGCCCGCCGGTACCCGCGCCAGTACCTCGCCCGTACGCGGGCTGAACGTCAGCATTGTCGCGTTCTCGGGCAGCCGCTGGAAGCGGGTCAGCAGCAGCCACCGCACCCCGTACCGGGCGGTGATCCCGTCCCGTCGGGCCTGCGGGGTCGACCCGTCGAGGTACGAGGCCACCGCCCGGCTCCTTTCCCGCCGCTCCGTGCGCGCGAGCCCCGCGTCCGGCAGCGCGTCGGCCAGCACGTACGCTCCGTGGCCGGCCAGCGCGTACATCGCCGGGCGGCTGTCCGTCAGGACCACCTCGCCCGGGGGCACGTGCGCGGTCGCCCAGGCGTACGGTTCCCCGGCCGCCCGCACCCCCTCGGCCGCCGGAGGCCCCGTGGTCCGGCCGTCGGCGGGGGTGCGCGGGGCGGTGAGCCCGTTGTAGTACGGCCACAGCGCCGCCACGGTCACCGCGCACACGACGGCGAACGCCCACCGCCACACGGTCGGCCGGATCCGGGTCCGCGTCCGGACCGCGATCAGGGCGAGACACCCGATCGCCGCGCCGATCGCGGTCGGCGGGTGGACCAGCAGGACGAGCCCGAGCAGTACGCCGATCCCGGTCGCCTCCGCCCACCGGGGCGTCCGGCCGGGCTTCGGATCACCGGGGCGGGCGGCCCGGGCGGTCGCGCGCCCGGTCCACGCCCACAGGTGCAGGGTGACCGCGACCGCGAACGTGCTCGGCGCGCTCCAGCGGGCCGGGTCCGCCCAGTGGATCAGGGCCGGCGGCACCAGCGCGAGGACCGGGATCCAGCGGTTCGGGGTCAGCAGCCGGGTGAGCCGGCCGATTCCGGTGAGCAGGAGCAGCAGGTTCACCGACGCGGCCAGCGCCACGACGGACGGGCCCGAGAGACCGGTGGCGCGGGCGGCCAGCCCTTGGAGCAGCGCGTACGGGGAGTAGTGCGCGCTCGCCACGGCGGGCAGGTCGGTCATCGGGAACGCCGGGTGCAGCAGGTTCACCCGCAGCCGCTCGACGACCGCCGCCTGGAGCCCGGTCTCGCAGCACAGCGGAGCCTGCCAGGCCGCCGCCGACAGCACGGCCCACAGCAGGCCGCCCAGCACGAGGTACGGCGAGGGCAGCCACAGGGGCGGCCGGGCCGTTCCGTCGGCCGCGTCGCCGCCGGCCGCGACGGGCGGGAGGCCGGAGTGCGGGGCGCCGGAGGGCGGGGCGGAGGAGGAGGCAGCGGAGAAGAGGGGCACACCTCATGGGTTCCGTGCGGCGGGCCCGCTCTCCCCGCCGCCACTCGTCCGGGGGATTCCGGGCGACGGTTCCCGGGCGGCCCCTACGGGAGGTCCGCCAGCAGCCGGTCCGCGACCCGGGCCGCCGCGTCACCGTCGTCCAGATCGCAGTAGTCGCGGCGGAAGCTCTCGTACGCGTCGGCGTGCCGGGCGGCCAGCGATCCGGTGTCGCGCAGCGCCTGGGCCACCTCGTCCGTCGTGACCAGCAGCGGCCCCGGCGCCCGGGTCTCGAAGTCCAGGCAGAAGCCGCGCACGGTGTCGCGGTAGTGCTCCAGGTCGTACGTGTGGAAGAGCATCGGCCGGCCCGTCAGCGCGAAGTCGAACATCAGCCCCGCGTAGTCCGTCACCAGGATGTCGGCCACCAGCAGCAGCCGGGCCGCCCCCGGGTGCCCGGACAAGTCGAGCACGCCGGGCCCGGTCGGGACGGTGCCGGTGACCCGGGGGTGGCGGCGCACCAGCACCGTGTGGCTGGGGCCGAGCGCCCGTGCCAATGCGCCCGGATCGAGGGCCGGGTCCCAGCGGTACGGGCCGGGGGCCGTGCGGTCGGCGGACGCCGCCGGGGGATGGGCGAGGTGGTCGCGGTAGGTCGGGGCGTACAGCACGACGCGGTGGTCCTCCGGGATCCCGAGTCCGCGCCGCACCTCCTCGGCTGCCTTGTCCCGGTCGGGCGGGAACAGCACGTCGTTGGCGGGCGAACCGGCTTCCAGCACCTCGCCCTCGTACGCCAGTGACCTGCGCAGCCACGGGGTGGCGAAGCGGCTCGGGGAGACCAGCACCGACCATTGGGCCGACCGCCGCGGCAGGGTGGCGAGGTACTGGTGGTCGGCGTAGAGGGTGTCCGCCAGGCCGCCGCCGAACCGGCCGAGCGGGGTGCCGTGCCAGGTCTGGACGACCGTCTGCCCCGGACGCCGCTCGAACCACTCGGGCAGCTGCTCGTCCGTGACGATCCGGCGGGAGCGCGCCAGCGCCTCGTACCAGGCGGGGCTGTGCACGGGGACGGCCCGCGCGCCGGGCGGGACGTGGGTGGTGCGGCCGGGGGTGGTACCGGTGACCCACAGGTGCTCGGTCTCCGTGCCCCGGCGCACGAGTTCGGTGTGGACGGCGCGCGGGGAGTCGCCGCCCGCGTAGAGGACGGTGTCGCGGAGCGGGAGGAGCGTGCGCCCGTCGCGGTAGTGCGCGGCGCGCAGGAGCCGCCTGCCGTACGC
>NZ_NTGZ01000568.1 GCF_002551245.1 Streptomyces sp. rh34 | reverse complement strand
GGTGTGGACCGCCCTGCCCGGCCCGCACTGGCCCGCCGAGATCGCCGGGGCCGTCGCCGCGACGCTCTCCTCCGGACGCGGCGCCCTCGTCGTCGTCCCGGACGGACGCGCCGCCGGACGGGTCGACGCCGCCCTGACCGAGGCGCTCGGCGCCGGCCGGCACGCCCTGCTGACCGCCGACTCCGGCCCCGAGAAGCGCTACCGGCAGTGGCTCGCGGTACGCCGGGGCTCGGTGCGGGCGGTCGTGGGCACCAGGGCCGCCATGTTCGCCCCCGTCCAGGACCTCGGCCTGGTCGTCGTCTGGGACGACGGGGACTCCAGCCACAGCGACGACAACGCCCCCTTCCCGCACGTCCGCGAGGTCCTGGAGCTGCGGTCGGCACAGGGCCGCTGCGGCTTCCTCCTCGGCGGGACCAGCTGCACGGTCGAGGCCGCCCAGCTCGTGGAGAGCGGCTGGGCGCTGCCGCTCCTCGCGGACCGCGAGCAGCTGCGCCGGGCCGCGCCCCTCATCCGTACGGTCGGGGACGGCGAGCTGGCCCGGGACGGTGCCGCCCGTTCCGCCCGGCTGCCCAGCCTCGCCTGGGGGGCCGTGCGCGACGGTCTGCGCAGCGGTCCGGTGCTGGTCCAGGTGCCCCGCCGGGGTTATGCCCCCCGCCTCGCCTGCGAACGCTGCCGGACGCCCGCCCGCTGCCGGCACTGCGCGGGCCCCCTCCAGGCCCCGGACCAGCAGGATCTCAACTGCGCCTGGTGCGGGCGGGCCGAGCGGGCCTGGCACTGCGCGGAGTGCGGCTCCACCCGGC
>NZ_NTGZ01000567.1 GCF_002551245.1 Streptomyces sp. rh34 | reverse complement strand
CGGCAGCGTTTGTCCGGTCAGCTGGGGAGCTGACCGGGCATCGCGCTGTCCGGGCCCATGCGCTTCCCGCCGAGCCGACGCGCACGCACCGGCCTCAACGGCTTCAGGGCCGATGTCCCGGCCGGGCGCTTCGGGGCCGGGCGTCCCGGCCAGGCTGTTCGGCCCGGCGTCCGGTCCGGTGTTCCGGCCCGGCACCGGCTTCGGGACCGGTCAGTTCCCGGGCCCGCTCTCGCGTTACGCTCACGGCGGGACCGGTGCCACGGCCGGGCCGACCGCCGGGGGAACCGTTGACCACCACCCAGACCTCAGTCGTCCATGACTTGGGCACCCTCGCGCATGGCCTCTCCCACCCCGCCAGGGCGCGTTGCGTGTGTGAGCCGCCGCAGGTCCTCGCGGACCGGCCCGACGGCACGGTGGTCCGCAGCGGCGCGATCGTCGCGAAGGCCCACGCCGCCGACACCGACCGCGAGGCGCTGGCGGCCCGGATCGCCCTGGCCGCCGCCCCGCAGCTCACCGGGATCCTGCTCCCGCCGCTCACCGCCCCCGGGCACTCCCTCGCCGCACCGGGGCGCCCGGGGCCCAGCGGAGACCCTCAGCGGCCGGTACCCCCCGACGACCGGCGTCCGGAACCCGCCGAGCATCCCGCGCCCGCCCCGCGTCCGGTCACCCTCTGGCCGCTCGGCGCGCCCGTCGACCCCACCGACCCCGAGGCGGCCCCCTGGGCCGAGGCCGCGGCGCTGCTCGCCCGCCTCCACCGGACGGAGCCCCCGTTCCGGCTCCCGCCGATGCGTGGACCGGCCAAGGCCTGTCTCTTATACACATCTCTGA
>NZ_NTGZ01000566.1 GCF_002551245.1 Streptomyces sp. rh34 | reverse complement strand
ACGCCCAGCCGCCCCGCGCGCGCCGCGGACACCCCGCCCGCCGCGGCCGCGGGCCCCCCGGGACACGTCCGGGGTCGGCCTTCCCCGTACCGCCTCGAACCCATGACGGCCAACACCCCGCCCCGGTTCAGACCGGGCAGGCCGCCCGTGCGCGTCCGGCCCTTCGAGCATCTCCCCGAGATCGGTCACTCGATGGTCCTGAGCTTCGACGACGGCCCCGATCCGCTCTACACCCCGGACATTCTGGCCACCCTGCGCGAGCACCGGGTCCGCGCGATGTTCTTCGTCTGCGGAGAGATGGCCGACGGCAACCCGGATCTTCTGCGCGAGATGGCCGACGACGGGCATGTGGTGGGCAACCACTCCTGGTCCCACCCGCTGATCCCGAAGCTCTCCCGCCCCGCGATCCGCGACGAACTGGGGCGCACCAGCGAGGTGGTGGACCGGGTGCTCGGCGCCCCGCCGCTGTGGTACCGCGCACCCTACGGTGCCTGGAACCGCAACTCCTTCGAGATCGGTGCCGAGTTGGGCATGGAGCCCATGGCCTGGACCGTGGACACGCTCGACTGGAAGACGCCGGGCACCGGCACGATCGTCCGCCGGGTGCTCGACGGGGCGGCGCCCGGCGTCGTCGTCCTCTCGCACGACGCGGGCGGCGACCGCTCGCAGAGCGTCGCGGCCCTGCGCCGCTATCTTCCCCGGCTGCTGGACTCCGGCTACCGCATCACGGTGCCGCGCCGCCTCTGAGCAGCGGAACGCGGCACCGTGCGCGCCTGTGCCCCCGGCTTCGGTGCTGTCTCTTATACACATCT
>NZ_NTGZ01000565.1 GCF_002551245.1 Streptomyces sp. rh34 | reverse complement strand
AGCCCGCTCAGAGATGTGTATAAGAGACAGGCGCTGGGCCGGGCCGGGGCGCAGGCCGCCGCCCGGTCCGACCTGCACTGGGCGCACGGACTGCTGGAACGGGCGGTGGACCTGTGCCCCGGGGACCCGGCGGCGACGCGGCGGCTCGGCGAGGTACGGGTGGCGTTGGGCCGCACCGGGGAGGGGGCCGAACTGCTGCGCCGGGTAAGGGACTCGGGGTCCGACGCGGTGGAGGCCGCGCATGCCCGCCTCGCGCTCGCGGTGCTGGATCCGGGCGGCCCGGGCCCCGGCCCCGCCGCCGTCGCCCGGGCCGTGCTCCCGGTCTTCGAGGCGGCCGGGGACTCGGCCGGCCGGGCGCGGGCCCATCTGCGGCTCGCCCAGCAGTTCCAGCGGTCCGGGCGGCACGAGGAGGCGGAGCGGGACCAGGCGCGGGCCCTGGAGCACGCGGTGCTCGCCGGTGCGGAGCCGGAACGGGCCGGGGCGCTCGGCGCGATCGGCGTCTCCCTGTGGCGGGGGCCGGTTCCGGTGCCCACCGCGGTGATCCGCTGCCGGACGCTGCTGGCGGCGCACGGGGCGGGCCGGCCCACGGTCCAGGTCACCCTCAACTGCCCGCTGGCGGTGCTGTACGCGCTCCAGTGCCGGCCCGACGACGCGTACCGCTGCCTGGCCGAGGCGGAACGGCTGGCCGGGAAGCTGGGGTTCGCCGAGGCGGAGGTCTTCCTACCGGTGTTCCGGGCGGCGGTGGAGGCGCTGCTCGGCCGGAGCGCCGCCGCGCTGGACCTGCTGGACCGGGCGGACACGGCGGCCCGGCGCACGGGGGCGGCCGGGATGCGGACGGCGGT
>NZ_NTGZ01000564.1 GCF_002551245.1 Streptomyces sp. rh34 | reverse complement strand
TCGACGGGCAGAGCGCTGCCTACAACCTGCCCATCGCGATGCGTCTGACCGGTGATCTGGACCGCGCGGCGCTGCAGGCATCCATCGCCGACCTGGTGACCCGCCACGAGAGCCTGCGCACCGTCTTCCCCGACACCGACGGCGTCCCCCACCAGGTCGTGCTCGACCCCACCGCGGTGGAGATCGGGCTCGACACCGTCCGGACGAGCGAGGACGAGCTGGACGACGCGCTGTCCGCGGCCGTCCGGGTCGCCATGGACCTCGCGGTCGAACTGCCTCTGCGGGCGCATCTGTTCGAGCTGGGTGAGCGGGAGCACGTCCTGCTCCTGGTGCTGCACCACATCGCGGGTGACGGCTGGTCGATGGCCCCGCTCGCCCGTGACCTGGCCGACGCCTACGCGGCGCGGCGGGCCGGCGAGGCGCCGGACTGGACGCCGCTGCCTGTGCAGTACGCGGACTACACGCTCTGGCAGCAGCAGGTGCTGGGCTCCGAGGAGGACCCGCGGAGCCCCATCTCCCAGCAGCTCGCCTACTGGACCGACAACCTCGCCGGCCTCCCCGAAGAGCTCTCCCTGCCCGTCGACCGCCCCCGCCCCGCCGTCGCCGGCGGGCGTGGCGGGCGCGTCGCCTTCTCGCTCGACGCCGACCTGCACCGCGCGGTCAACGACCTCGCGGGCGAGCACCGGGCCAGCGTCTTCATGGTGCTCCAGGCCGGGCTCGCGGCGCTGCTCAGCAAGTTGGGCGCAGGAGACGACATCCCGATCGGCACGGCCATCGCGGGCCGTACCGACGAGGCGCTCGACGATCTGATCGGGTTCTTCGTCAACACGCTGGTCCTGCGCACCGACACC
>NZ_NTGZ01000563.1 GCF_002551245.1 Streptomyces sp. rh34 | reverse complement strand
TCGACGGGCAGAGCGCTGCCTACAACCTGCCCATCGCGATGCGTCTGACCGGTGATCTGGACCGCGCGGCGCTGCAGGCATCCATCGCCGACCTGGTGAGCCGGCACGAGAGCCTGCGCACCGTCTTCCCCGACACCGACGGCGTCCCCCACCAGGTCGTGCTCGACCCCGCCACCGCCACGCCGAAGTTGAACATCCGCACGTCCGAAGCGTCCGAACTGGACGCACTGCTGGCGGAAGGTGCCGCGACCGGGTACGACCTCGCGGTCGAACCGCCTCTGCGGGTGCATCTGTTCGAGCTGGGTGAGCGGGAGCACGTCCTGCTCCTGGTGCTGCACCACATCGCGGGTGACGGCTGGTCGATGGCCCCGCTCGCGCGTGACCTGGCCGACGCCTATGCGGCGCGACGGGCCGGCGGGGCGCCGGACTGGGCGCCGCTGCCGGTGCAGTACGCGGACTACACGCTCTGGCAGCAGCAGGTGCTGGGCTTCGAGGAGGACCCGCGGAGCCCCATCTCCCAGCAGCTCGCCTACTGGACCGACAACCTCGCCGGCCTCCCCGAAGAACTCTCCCTGCCCGTCGACCGCCCCCGCCCCGCGGAGAGTTCGGGACGCAGCGGACGCGTGTCCTTCCGGCTTGGGTCCGACCTCCACGCGGAGGTGCTGGAGACGGCCCGTACCAGCGGATCCAGTGTCTTCATGGTGTTGCAGGCCGGACTGTCGGCCCTGCTGTCGCGCCTCGGCGCGGGACAGGACATCCCGATCGGCACGGCCATCGCGGGCCGTACCGACGAGGCGCTCGACGATCTGATCGGGTTCTTCGTCAACACGCTGGTCCTGCGCACCGACACC
>NZ_NTGZ01000562.1 GCF_002551245.1 Streptomyces sp. rh34 | reverse complement strand
CCTAGGCGGTGTCTTCAAATGATCGTCGCTGGTGGATCATGGTTTCGTGATACGTCGCCATGAACTGTCGGATGCTGAGTGGGAGTTCGTCCGGCCGCTGCTGCCCGAGTCGTTGCGGGGGCGGAAGCGGCTGGACGACCGCAGGGTCCTGAACGGGATCGTGTGGAAGTTCCGGACCGGGACGGCCTGGCGGGACGTGCCCGGGCGTTATGGTCCGTGGGCCACGCTGCATACGCGTTTTCGCAGGTGGGCGATGGACGGGACGTTCGACCGGATGCTGCGGGCCGCTCAGGCGAAGGCGGACGCGGCGGGCGACGTCGAGTGGCTGGTGTCGGTCGATTCCACGGTCGTCCGAGCTCACCAGCATGCGGCCGGGGCCCGAAAAGGGGGCTCCGCGACCCGGCCCTCGGTCGGTCCAGAGGCGGCCTGACCAGCAAGATCCACCTGGCCTGCGATGGCCGGGGCCGGCCGCTCGGCTTCGTCCTCACGGGCGGCAACACCAACGACTGCACCCGGTTCACCGCCGTGATGGAGGCGATCCGGGTGCCCCGGATCGGACCCGGCCGCCCCCGCGTTCGGCCCGATCACGTCCTGGGCGACAAGGGCTACAGCTCGAAAGCGATCCGCACCTGGCTTCGCCGTCGGGGCATCGCCCACACGATCCCCGAGCGGGCCGACCAGGTCCGCAACCGGGCCCGCCGCGGCAGCCTCGGTGGCCGCCCGCCGGCCTTCGACCGCGAGGCATACAAGCACCGCAACGTCGTGGAACGGTGCTTCAACCGTCTGAAGCAGTGGCGCGGGATCGCCACCCGGTACGACAAGACCGCCGAGTCCTATGAAGCAGCCGTCACCCTCGCATCACTCCTGATGTGGGCGTGACATTTGACGACAGAACCTAG
>NZ_NTGZ01000561.1 GCF_002551245.1 Streptomyces sp. rh34 | reverse complement strand
GGCCACGACGGCAGCCGGGACCGGGCGGGCAGTCGCAGCCGGGCAGGCAGCCGCGGCACGGACCGGTCCCGCAGCCGGGCCCGCAGCCGCGGCACGGGCCGGTCCGGCCGACGGTGCTCCTTCAGCCACCGCCCGAGCGCCTTCCGTCTCTCCCCGGCCTGCCCGCTCTTCCCACGCACCAGAACCCCCACCCGTCCGTCAGTCAGCCCGCTCGTCGGTCCGCCCGCCGCGTCAGGTGCGCGCGGGCCCTGTGCCCCCACCCCACCTGACGACCGGGATGCCACAAAGGTTCGCCGGCCGCCCCGGTCGTGGCGTCCGGCACCGGCGGCGGAGAGGACCGCGCGGGCGTACGCACACCGCCCCCGCCCCCACCGTGAGGCGGCGGAAAACGGCTGTGACCCTCGCGCAACGGCCCGGCAACCTCCGCCCGGCACCATCGGTCCATGACGCACCGCACCCGGCGGCCCGACCGCCCCGCACAGGACGGCGGCACTTCCGCCCCGGCCCTGGTGGCCGTAGCGCACGGCAGCCGCGACCCGGAGGCCTTGCGCACCGTACTGGCCCTCCTGGACCTGGTGCGCGACCTGCGCCCCGGCCTCGACGTCCGGCTCGGCCACATCGAGCTGAACCGGCCGCTGCTCCCGGACACCCTGGACGGCCTGCACGGGGCCGACGCCGTCCTCGTGCCGCTGCTCCTGGGACGCGGCCACCACGTCAAGCGCGACCTGCCCGCCAGGGCGGCCGCCGCCCCCGGCGTACGCACCCGGATCGCCGCGCCCCTCGGCCCCCACCCCCTGCTCGTCGAGGCGCTGTACGGGCGGCTCGTCGAGGCCGGCTGGGACCCCGCCGACCAGGGCCTGTCTCTTATACACATCTC
>NZ_NTGZ01000560.1 GCF_002551245.1 Streptomyces sp. rh34 | reverse complement strand
GGCCCGCTGGGCGGCTTCCTGGCGCTCGTCACGGACCCGGGCGGTGTCGGCGGCGGCCTCGTCGGCCTCGGCGCGGGCGGTTCGGGCCTCGGCGAGGACGGCTTCGGCGCTCTCGGCCGCCGTACGGGCGGTGGCGGCGGCCTCGGCCAGTTCGGTGAGCATGCCGGGCGGGCAGTCGGCGCGCCAGGAGCCGATGCGGGCGGCGAGGGCGCGGTCCCCGGAGAGGCGGGCGGCGAGCGTCCTGATGTCCTCGTCGCGGGCGGCGGCACGGCTGCGCAGCGCGTGGCGCTCCTCGTCGGCGGCGTGTTCGTCGTGCATGGCCGGGTTCGGCGGGACGAGGAAGACGCCGTCGTTCTGGGCGTCGGAGCCGGTGCCGGGGGCGGGGACGGGGGCGAGGAGGGCGGCGGCGGTGCCGACGGCCACGGCCGATCGGGGCAGCAGGGCCGCGCTGCCGAGGACCTCGCGGGCGCGGGTGTGGGCGTCGGGGTCGGTGATGACGACGCCGTCGACGAGCTCCGGGCGGGCGGCGAGGACGGCGGCGTGGTCGGCCGGGTCGACGGTCTGCGCCAGGTAGCGCCAGCCGGGCAGGGCGGGGATGCCGTGCTCGCCCAGATACTCGACGGTGGCGAGGACGTCGGGGCCGGGCGGCAGCAGTCCGCCCTCGCCGAGCGCGCCGAGGATGCGGGCGTCGTCGGCGGCGGCGGTGCGCAGGTCGAAGAGGCGGCGTTCGGCGGCGGCGACGGACTGGTCGAGGAGGTCGCGCAGTTCGTCGGCGCTGCGGTCGAACTCCTCGGCGGTCAGAGGCTGCTGGGCGGGGCCGGGCCGGCCGGCGAGGGCTACCGCGCGGTCGGCGGCCGGTTCGGCGGCTGTCTCTTATACACATCTCTGAGCGGGCTGGCAAG
>NZ_NTGZ01000559.1 GCF_002551245.1 Streptomyces sp. rh34 | reverse complement strand
GCACGCGGCGCGGCCGCCCCGGCGGCCGACACGCTCTTCCCGGTGCCCGAGCCCGGGGTGCCGGACACCACGGTCCCCGCCACGCCGGTCCCCGCACCCGCCCCCGGGCAGCCGGCCGGAACCGCGCCGGACAAGGCCGGGGCCCCGCCGGTTGGCTGGGGCTCGGCCCCCGACCTCGGCGCGCCCGCCACGCTCATCCTGCTCCGGCACGGCGAGACCGCCCTCACGCCCGAGAAGAGGTTCTCCGGCAGCGGCGGCACCGACCCCGAACTCTCCGCCACCGGCCGGGGCCAGGCCGACCGGGCCGCCGAGCACTTCGCCGCCCTGGGCACCGTCCAGGAGATCGTCAGCTCCCCGCTGCGCCGCTGCCGCGAGACCGCAGCGGCCGTCGCCGGCCGCCTCGGCCTCGACGTCCGCATCGACGAGGGCCTGCGCGAGACGGACTTCGGCGCCTGGGAGGGCCTGACCTTCGGGGAGGTACGGGAGCGGCACGCCGACGACCTCACCGCCTGGCTGGCCTCCCCGGACACCGCCCCGACCGGCGGCGGCGAGAGCTTCTCGGAGGTCGCCGAGCGGGTCGCGGCCGCCCGGGACCGGATCGTCGCCCGGTACGCGGGCCGCACGGTCCTGCTCGTCACCCATGTGACCCCGATCAAGACGCTCGTCCGGCTCGCCCTGGGAGCCCCGCCCGAGGCGCTGTTCAGGATGGAGCTGTCGGCCGCCTCGATCTCCTCGGTCGCCTACTACGGGGACGGCAACGCCTCCGTACGCCTGCTCAACGACACGTCCCACCTGCGCTAGCCGGACCACGGGCCCGACGACCTGCGCCAGCCGGACCACGGGCCCGGCGACCTGCGCCAGCCGGACCACGGGCCCGGCGCCCCGGTCGTCGGGGCTGCTCGGCGTCGCCGCGCGGCCCTACCGGGCG
>NZ_NTGZ01000056.1 GCF_002551245.1 Streptomyces sp. rh34 | reverse complement strand
GCCCGGCGGCGCGGCGCGGGGAGCTCGCCCGGCGCGGTCTGCTGCTGGCCGGAGGCGGCGGGCTCGCCTCGCTCGTGACGTACGCCCTCGTCCGGGGCGGTGGGGCGGGCGGGCGGAAGGAGCGGGTCGAGGACCCCTTGAGGATCCGGCCGGGAAACTCCCGGCAGGGCGCCCCGCGCTGGACCCTGACCCCCGCGTTCGACGGCACCACCGTGGACGCGCTGCGGTCGGCCGGGAGTTCGCTGCTGGTGCACGGCGTGGCCGTACCCGAGGTCGGGGGCGGCGGCAGCAGCGGATACGTCTCCGCGCGGCGGGTCCGCGACGCCGGGCGCCGGTGGCTGGCCGGCGCCGAGGAGAACGCCCCCGCGCAGTGGGGGGTGTCCGGTGCCGTGCTGGCTGCGGCCGATGTGGGCCTGGGCGTCCTCGATCTGGCGACGGGCGAACCACTCGGCACGCCCACGGAGCGCCCGGTCCCGTTGTGGTTCGCCGTCGCCTCCGGGGTGCTGGTCTCCGGTTTCGCGGCGGACGGCGACGCACCGACGCTGAACGCCGTGGACCTGCGCACCGGTGCGCAACGCTGGACCGGGGGCGCGGCGGAGGCCCGGCCGCCCGCCGTGCTGGACCGGTCGGTGCTGCTGGCCGACGAGGACGGTGACAACATCCGGTGCGTCGACGCGGTCAGTGGTGAACTCCGTTGGACGTACGAGGAGTTCGAGGGTGCGGTGGCCACTCTGGCGGCGGCCCCGGGTGCGGGCTGTTTCGTCCTGCTCGGCGTCGGCGGCGCCCTGCACTTCCTCCGGGCGCGCGACGGCGGCCGCCTGGCCACCGCCGCGCTGAAGGGCGGGCCGAGTTCCGGATCCAGTGCGCTGGCCGCGGTCGGCTCCACGGTGCTGCTGACCACCGGGGGCCGGGTCCACGCCTACGCGCCCGCCACCGGCCGGATGCTCTGGTCGGCGGGGACGGTGGGGTTGGACACCAGTTGGCCCGCGGGCACGGGCGGCGTCCGGGCCCCGGTGACGACCGGCGGATCACTGCTCCACTGGGCGCGGGCGGGGGTCCTCCAGTGTCTCGACCTCCGCAGCGGCGAGGAGCGCTGGGCGGCCACGCTCGGCGGAGTCGGTCAGGTGCCGCCGGCGGTGGCCGGGGGCACGGTGTACGCGGCGACGGGTGAGCTGTGCCGGGCCCTGGACGTGAACCGGGGTGCGGTGCAGCGGAGTTGGGGGGTCGCCGACGTACGGGACCTCGCCGCGGACGGGTCCGGCTGGTACGCCCGCATCGGCACGAAGGCGATACGGGCGTACAACCACACGGCTACGCCGATGGGGGGCTCCTGAGGAACCCGGAGTTCAGGCCCTCAACCGCCCGCGCGCGAGCGGGCCTTGAACGCCGCCTTGCGGGCGTTCTTGGCGGCCTTCTTGTCGCTGTGCAGCCGGCCCATGGCCTCCAGCACATCGGCGGTGGCCGGGTGGTCGACGCGCCAGACCTCGTCGAAGAAGCCGCTGTGCTGCGCGGAGAGCCCCTCGACCAGGCCCTGGAGTTCGTCCAGCTCGCCGTCCGCGTCCAGCTGGGCGGCGATGGTGTCGATGGCCAGCCAGAAGATCATGTTCTCCGGCGGGACGGGCACGTCGGCCGCGCCGCGCTCCGCGAGCCAGACGCGGGCCAGGCCGCCCAGCTCGGGGTCGCCGAGCACCGCGCGTACGGCGGGCTCCGCCTCGGGGCCGACCAGGGCGAGGGCCTGCTGGCAGTGGAGGCGGCGCAGCGGCGCGCCCTCGTCCGTGCCGCGGGCGGCGGCCAGCAGCTCGGCCGCGGCGGACACCGCGCCCTCCGCGCCGTACCCCGCGAGCCAGAGCTTGACCTCGGCGCGGGCGGCGGACTCCGGGTAGTGGGCGATGCCGTCGAGGAGGGCGTCGGCGCCCTTGCCCGCGAGGTCGCCGACGGCGGGGGCGTCCATCCCGGTCTCCAGCATCCGGGCCCGGACGCCGTACAGGCCGAGGGGGGTGAGCTTGACCATGCCGTACCGGGTGACGTCCTCGTCGTCGGCCCCGGCGGCGGAGGCGTCCGCGGCTTCGCCCTCCTCGACCAGCAACGCCTCGTCGACCGGGCGGTATTCGACGATCCCGATGGGTTCGAGGAGCCGGAACTGGTCGTCGAGGCGCATCATCGCCTCGGAGACCTGTTCCAGGATGTCGTCGGTCGGCTCGCCCATGTCGTCGGGGACGATCATCGAGGCGGCGAGGGCGGGCAGTGGGACCGGCCCTTCGCCCGCGCCGTTGTCCGCGAGGGTGAGCAGGTAGAGGTTGCCGAGGACGCCGTCGAGGAACTCCGCCTCGGCCTCCGGGTCCCAGTCCAGGGCGTCGAAGTCGATCGAGCCGTCCTCACCGACGAGGTCCGCGAAGTCGTCCAGGACGGGCGCGGTGGCGTCGGCGTGCACGGCGTCCAGGCCGTCGAGCCAGATGTCCAGGACGTCCTGCGGGGAGCCGCCGGTGAGGAGGGCCAGGTTCTCGCCCGTGGTGACGGTGCCCTCGGCCTCGCCGTCCGTGCCCTCGTCGCCCTCGCCCTCGCCCTCCTCGGGGTCGGTGACGTCGAGGAGGCCGGTGTCCACGGCGAGCCGCCAGGCCTCGCTGGCGTACGCGGCACCGTCCTCGTCGGCCGGGAGGCCGAGGTGCTCGGCGGCGGCGGGCAGCTGGTCCTCGACGAGCTCGCCGCCCGCGCCGACCCGGGTGTCCGGTCCCGCCCACCGGGCGAGCTTGACGGCGCGGACGAACAACGGAGCGGCGAGCGCGTCCCGTGCCAGTTCGGCCTCGGAGTTCAGCCGCACCGGCGGCAGGGAGGGGCGCTCTGCGGACATCGGGGGTTCTCCTCGGTGCGTGCTCGGGGCATACGGAGTGCGTACGCGGTTCAGCCGCCCAAGCCTAGACGCAATGCGCCGCGTGCCGCCCGCCGCTTCACCACATACCGCCCGCCCGCGCTCCCTGTACGCCCGCGCCCGGCTCCAGGCTGAGCACGGGGGTGTAGCGGTGCACACCGCCGCCGGTCATGCCCGGGTAGTTCCGGACGCGTTTCCAGTGCGGGGACGGGGAGCCGATGCCCTCTCCGGGCGCGGCGAGGGCCGCGATGTGGTGCTCGGCGCTCTCCCACTCGGCGTAGTTGAGGACCCGGGTGCCGTCGGTGCTGACGTGGAAGTGCGCGGCGATGCCGCCGGGGGGCAGCTCGGCCTCTTCGCCGAGCGCCTCGAACACCGCGTCCACCCAGTCGCGTTGGCGGGCCGGGTCGGGCCCGTCGAACTCGACGTCCACGATGACGAGGCAGCCGGTCTCCCGGGTGTCGCCCTCGGCCCGGAGGCCGGAGCGGTACAGCTCGTACGTGTGCAGTCCGAGGCGTTCGATGCCGGGGACGGCGGCGTCGATCTCGGCGTTGCGGACGTCGCGCCCCTGCCGCACGAAGTCCTGGTAGGCCTGTTCGCCGGTCCACTGGGAGTAGTGCAGCAGGGTCGCGCCGTCCTCTCCGGCGTAGACGCTGTAGGAGAGCAGCCCGGGGTGCGGCCATTCCCGGCTCTCCCAGGCCTTCCGAATGGCGTCGACGGCCTCTCGCTGCCGCCGCGGTGTACCCACGTTCCAGGTGCTGGCCTTGGCGATCCGGGCGTCGGCGCGGGCCGGGTCCGGTCGGTCGGTGAGGTGTGTGGTCATGGCGGTGGTCCCTTCGTCACGCGCGCCGGTCGGTGCGTCGTGACCACCACGGTGACTCCTCAAGTCCGCTTGAGGTCAAGACCGTTGTGCCGGGCGGCGTCAGCGCCCCGTTCGCCCACGGCGTGAGCGGCCTCGGGTGCGGGCGAAGGCGGCCGGGGAAGGACCGTGGACATGACCCTCTCCGTGGCACACCTGAGCGACCCGCACCTCACGACCGGTCCCCGGGCGGCGGCCCCCGCCGCCGGGTTGCGGGCCGCCCTGCGCCGGGTGCTCGCCCTGGACCCGTTGCCGGACTGTGTCGTGATCACCGGCGATCTCACCGAGGGCGGGGAGCCGGGCGCGTACGCGGCCCTGCGCGAGGAGGTCGGCGCGTTCCCGCTCCCCCTGCATCTGGTGACGGGCAACCACGACGCGCCGGAGGCTCTCGTGGGCACGTTCGGCGGGACGCGCTTCCTGGGCGGGGGGACGCTGACGTCGTACGCGGTGGAGCACCCGGCGTTCACCGTCGTGGTCCTGGACTCCCGGGTGGCCGGTGCGCCGGGCGGGCGGCTGGGGGCCGAGCAGCTGTCCCGGCTGGACCGGGAACTCTCCCGACGCCCCGGCGCACCGGCCCTCGTCTGTCTGCACCATCCGCCGGTTCCGGTCGGCATTCCGTTCCTGGACGCGATGCGCCTGGCGGACGGCCCCGCGCTGGCGGAGGTGGTCGCCGCGCACCCCCGGGTCGTGCGGGTGCTGGCGGGCCATGTGCACCGCCCGGTCACGGCGTCCTTCGCGGGCAGCACGGTGGCCGTCGCGCCGAGTACGTACCGGCAGAGCGGACTGGTGCTGCGGGAGGGCGTGCCGGGCTACCCCGACGAGCCCCCTGCCTTCCTGCTGCACGTCCTGCCGGAGGGGCCGCCCGGCACGGACTGGGTCACCCATACCGTCCCCACGGCCGGAACCGCGCCGGCCCGCTGACGCCGCCGCCCGCCCCTCCCGGCCGGTCCGCGTGCCCGGGCTTCCGCGCCGGACCGCTGACGGCCTCGCCTCAGGTGCCGAGTTGGGTGCGCCAGGCCGTCGTGTTGAGTTCGTCCATCAGCCGGATGTCGTGGCCCTCCAGCGGGAAGACCCGCGCCGGGAGACCGGGGGCGGCGGAGATCTCCAGGGCGTCGCCCTCGATGAGGTCGCCGCCCTCGGGGGTGGAGACCCAGGCGAGGATCGACTTGACGGTGCGGCCGGGGTCCAGCAGAAGCTTCTTCGGGCCCGGGTCGCTGCCGAAGTACGAGCCGTCCTCGTTGACCTTGACGGGGAGGGGGCGGCCGTCCTCGCCCAGGGCGCGTATCGCGGGGTAGCCGTCGACGGGGTAGGGCTCTCGGCCGCAGTTGGTGAGGGTGAGCACGACGGCCCGGTGCATCATCCCGGTCTCCACCGGGCCCATGTCCACCACGGCCCCGGAGGCGGGGCACTTCCCCGGCGGGGCGGAGGTCGGGGCGGGCTGTGCCGTGTCGCCGTAGGCGGGCGCGGGGGTCGGGGGCAGCGTCTCGGCGCGGACGATGCCGGAGCGGGGCGTGGAGGCGGACGGGGCGGGGTCCGGTTCTTCGCCCTCGCCGGCCGGGACGAGGAAGCCTGAGCAGCCGGTCAGGGCGGTCAGCGCCGCCGCCAGCAGCACGGCGGAGGCCCGTCTCCGCACCCGTACGCGCACACCCATGCCCATGCCCCCACCTCTCGCCACGACCCGTCGCCGCGCGGCCTGTCGTCCGTGTGCTCGATCATGTCAGAAGCGGTGTCGGAAGCAGTCTCCGCCCTACCGGACTCTTCAGCATCTCTTGCCGGTCACCCGAAGAAGATCTAAGTGGACCTACAGGGTTCCGGGAGCCGACACTTCGGACATGACCGCCACCGCACCGCGTCCCTTCGGCCGCGCACTCTGCGCCATGATCACGCCCTTCACCGCGACCGGGGCCCTGGACCCCGACGCCGCCCGTGCGCAGGCCGCGCGCCTGGTGGCGGAGGGCTGCGACGGGATCGTCCTCAGCGGCACCACGGGCGAGTCCCCCACGACGACGGACGCCGAGAAGTCCGCTCTGCTGCGAGCCGTCCGGGCGGAGGTCGGCGACGGGGTGCCGCTGCTCTCCGGCGTCGGGGGGCCGGACACCGCGCACACCCTGCGCCTGGCGCGGGAGGCCGAGGAGGCGGGCGCGGACGGGCTGCTGGTGGTGAGCCCGTACTACAGCCGCCCGCCGCAGGCGGCCGTCGAGGCGTACTTCCTGCGGGTCGCGGACTCCACCGGCCTGCCGCTGATGCTGTACGACATTCCCGGCCGCGCCGGAGTGCGGATCGAGCCGGAGACCCTGCTGCGGCTGGCTGAGCACCCGCGCGTGGTGGCGGTGAAGGACTGCTCCTACGACCTGCTCGGCTCGACGAAGGTGATGACCCGCACCTCGCTGGCGTACTACTCGGGCTGCGAGGAGCTGAACCTGCCGTTGTACGCGGTGGGCGGCGCGGGGTACGTCAGCACGGTCGCGAACGTGGCCCCGCGCCAGGTACGGGCTCCGCTGGACGCGTTCGACGCGGGCCGCACCGACGAGGCGGCCCGGCTCAACGGGCTCACGGCGCGCCTCACCGAGCTGATGATGGCGAGCGGCCTCCCCGGCACCGTCACCGCGAAGGCACTGCTGGACGCCGGGCCGGTCCGCGAACCGCTGCAGCCCGCCGGGCGCGGGGCGACCGACGGGCTGCGTGCGGCGTACGAGGAACTCCTCGCGGCCTGATCTCCTCGCGGCCTGGCGAACAGGTCAGTTGTGGGCGTGCAGGACCTCGTTGAGGCCGCCCCACACCGCGTTGTTCGGGCGGGCCTCGACGGTGCCGGTGACCGAGTTGCGGCGGAAGAGGATGTTGGAGGCGCCGGACAGCTCGCGGGCCTTGACGACCTGTCCGTCCGGCAGCGTGACCCGCGTGCCGGCGGTGACGTAGAGGCCGGCCTCGACGACGCACTCGTCGCCGAGCGCGATCCCGACGCCCGCCTCCGCGCCGACCAGGCAGCGCTCGCCGATGACGATGCGCTCCGTGCCGCCGCCGGAGAGGGTGCCCATGGTGGACGCGCCGCCGCCGATGTCCGAGCCGTCGCCGACGACGACGCCCGCGGAGATGCGGCCCTCGACCATGGAGGTGCCGAGGGTGCCCGCGTTGAAGTTGACGAAGCCCTCGTGCATGACGGTGGTCCCGGCGGCGAGGTGCGCGCCGAGCCGGACGCGGTCGGCGTCGGCGATGCGTACGCCCTTGGGGGCGACGTAGTCCGTCATCCGGGGGAACTTGTCGACCGAGGTGACCTGGAGGTGCAGGCCCTCGGCGCGGGCGTTGAGCCGCACGCGCTCCAGGTCGTCGACGGCGACCGGGCCGAGCGAGGTCCAGGCGACGTTGGCGAGGAGCCCGAAGAGCCCGTCGAGGTTCTGGCCGTGCGGCCGGACGAGCCGGTGCGAGAGCAGGTGCAGGCGCAGGTAGGCGTCGTGCGCGTCGAGCGGCTTGTCGTCGAGCGAGGAGATGACCGTGGACACGGCGACGACCTCGACGCCGCGCCGGGCGTCCACGCCGAGGGCCTTGGCGGCGCCCTCGCCGAGCCGGTTGACCGCCTCGTCCGGGCTGAGGCGCGTCGTACCGGCCGGGCCGGGGTCGGAGGTCAGCTCGGGGGCGGGGAACCAGGTGTCGAGGACGGTGCCGTCACCGGCGACGGTGGCGAGGCCGGCGGCGACGGCGCCGGTGGTGCGGGCTGAACCCTGGGAAGTCGTGTCGGTCATGAACAGCAACCTAACCGGCCGGGGCCCGCTCGGGCGAACCGGTCTCAGCGTGCGGCCTCTCCCCCGCCGCCCGTGCACGCTCCCCCGGTACGGGCAGTCGCCGCGCCGCCAGCACCGCTCCCCCCGCACCCACCGCGAGCAGCGCGCACAGCGGCCAGAGCAGGGCGGGAGCGGCCGCGTACAGTGCGGCGCCCAGCGGCGGGGCGAGCACCTGGCCGCTGATCGAGGCACCGGCGTACAGGCTCTGGAAGCGGCCCTGGGCGTGGCTGGGGGCCTGGTCGGCGACGTAGGCGGTGGCGGGGGTCTTGTAGAGGATCTCGCCGAGGGTCAGCGAGAGCATCATGGTGACAGCGAAGATCACCCCCGCGCCGGGGATCAGGACGGCGTACGCGAGCCCGACGAGCAGGAGCCCGACGCCGACGAGGCCGAGCGGGGCGCGCCGGCGCAGAACGTGGGCGGCGGGCAGTTCGAGGCAGAGGATGACGCCGCCGTTGATGGCGAGCAGCCAGCCGTAGAGCTGGGTGGAGTGGCCGTGGTCGGCGAGGAAGACCGGCAGGGTCGAGTACTGCTGCCGGTAGACGAGGTCGATCACGACGATCGCGGCGAGCAGCACCAGGACGGCGGGCCTGGCCCGCAGTTCGCGCCAGAGGCCCGGGGCGTCCGGGTCGTGGGCGCGCACGGAGTGGGCGCTGCCCCGGGCGGGCAGGATCCGGGCGGCGTAGACGGCGAAGAGCAGGGTGCCGACGCCGTCGGCGATGAAGAGCCAGTCGTACGAGAACCGGGTGGCGACCAGGGCGCCGAGCGGCGGGCCGATGGCGAAGCCCCCGTTGGCGGCGAAGCGGAAGAGGGCGAAGCTCTGGCGGCGGTTTCCGCCCTCGGGGACGGAGACCGCGACGAGGGCCGCGTTGGCGGCGCGGACGACGCCCGCGGCGTACTGGGCGACCGGGAGCACCGCGTACAGGGCGACGACCGGGAGGGCGGGCAGGACGACGAGCGCGGCGCCGCTGACGCAGGCGCCGGTCAGCAGGGCGCGGCGATGGCCGAGACGGTCGCCGAACCAGCCGCCGGTGAAGTTCCCCGCGACCAGGCCGACGCCGCCGACGCCGCTGATCACTCCGGCCTGGGTGACGCTCAGACCGCGCGGCCCGACGAGGTACACGAAGAGGTAGACGAAGGTGAAGCTGACGACGGCGTTGAGGAACGCCCCGAGCGCCAGCAGCCGTACCGTCCGCGGTACGCCGCGCACCATGCCCATCCCCGCCACCCCCATGCGATCACCAGTGCGTTCCTTATGGGAACGGACTATGGCAGCATGATTCCATCGGGGTCAACCGAAAGACCCCGGCGGGGCGGGCGGGGTGGACAGCGGCCACAACCGGAGGAACGACCATGCCTCAGCGCACCAGCCTGGCCGACGCCGACTGTTCGATCGCCCAGGCCCTCGACGTCGTGGGCGACTGGTGGACGCTGCTGATCGTGCGGGACACCGCGCGCGGCGTGCACCGGTTCGACGCGCTCCAGCAGGAGTTGGGCGTATCGCGCAAGGTGCTGACCGAGCGGCTTCGGCTGCTGGTCGACGCGGGGGTGCTGGCGCGGGAGCCGTATCAGGACCGCCCGGTCCGGCACGAGTACCGGCTCACCCCGCGTGGCCGGGCGCTCCTGCCCGTGCTGATCGCGCTCCAGGACTGGGGCGACACCTGGGTCCTGGGGGAAGGGGAGACGATGGCGACGACGGCCGAGGCCTCGCGGGAGGCGGACCGGGTGCGGGCCCTGAAGGGAACGCGGCTGCCGGAGCTGGTGCTGACCGGGGACGACGGAGAGCCCCGCGACCCGGTCGCCGCCACCCCGTACACCGTCCTGTACTGCTTCCCCGGCGCCTACGCCCGCGGCGACGCCTACCCGCCGGGCTGGGCGGGGATCCCGGGGGCGAGTGGCTGCACCCTCGAATCGTGCACGTACCGCGACCAGTCGGCCGCGTTCCTGGCGGCGGGCACGACCGTGCACGGGGTGTCCACGCAACGCCCGGACGAGCAGCGCGCGTTCGCGGAGAAGGAGGGGCTGCGTTTCCCGTTGCTCTCGGACGCGGACCTGACGCTGACGGCGGCGCTGCGGCTGCCGACGTTCCGGGCCGCGGGCGTGAGCAGGCTCAAGCGGCTGACGCTGGTGGTGGACCGGGAGCGGACGATCCGCGAAGTGCTGTACCCGATCACGGACATCGAGGCGAGCGTGCGCGAGGCCCTGGAAGCGGTCCGCCGCGTGTCGGACCGGCCGGGCGCACCCTAAGGGCTGTCGGTACTGCCCTCCCGAAACAGCCACCGCCATCGTCAAGCCCGGGAAGGGGGCGGGGGCCACCCCACATCCATCACCGGAGTCACCTCCAGGACGGGAGGATCCGCCGGAACGGCAGGGGTGTGTCGAGGCAGGGGGCGTATCACCCTGCCGGTCAGCAGAGTGCGGGGGACGTAGCCGAAGCGGCGGGAGTCGATGCTCACGGGCTGGTTGTCGCCCAGGACCAGGTAGTGGCCGGGCGGCACGATCGAGCCAGGGGGGACGTCCAGCCGCTCGGCCATGAGCGCGGGGACCGGATCGCCGGGTCCGGCGGCGATCCGTTTGATGATCAGGCCCTCGTGCGTGAGCCCCTCATCACGCGCGTCGGAAGGCGGTTCGAGGACGACGACATCTCCCCGGGCCACCCGACGCGGGCGGCGGCGTACCAGGACGCGGTCCCCGTCGCGGAGGGCGGGCTCCATGCTCGGGCCGGTGACGGTGACGGCCAGCAGGCGGGTCCGCAGCAGACGGCGGGCGAGGCGCACGATCACGGAGGGCCCCCGCTCCGGGAGGCTCCCGCCACCACGTCGGCGGGCGGCTCCGGCCGGGCATCGGCGGCACGGGCGGGCGGGGCGGGTACGGAAGACCCCGCGCCGTGCTCACCGGCGGCGGGCGCGTACCCGCTGGCCTGGAGGGTGAACAACCGGGCGTACACCCCGGACCGGCGCATCAGATCGGCGTGCGGTCCCCGTTCGACGATCCGGCCGTCCTCCAGGACCACGATCAGGTCCGCGTCGCGCAGGGTGTTGAGGCGGTGGGAGATGAGCAGCCCCGCCCGGCCCGCCCGGTGACGTCGCAGCCGGCGGTGGATCTCGTACTCCGCCTCGGGGTCGAGACCGGAGCCGGGCTCGTCGAGGACGAGGAGGTCGGCGTCGTCCCGGATCAGGGAGCGGGCGAGGGCGAGCCGCTGCCACTGGCCGCCGGAAAGGACGACGCCGGTCGTGGCGTCGTCCTTGTCCCGCTCGCTGAAGAAGATCCGGCTCAGCAGGGTGTCATAGCCGTGGGGCAGGCCGGTCAGCCGGTCGTGGATTCCCGCGACGCGGGCGGCCTCCTCCACCCGGTCGCGGTCCCGGAGTGCGGTGAGGTCGCCGAGGACGATGTTCTCGCGGGCGGTCAGGTCGTACTCCATGAAGTCCTGGAATGTGGCCCCCATCCGGCGGCGCAGCTCACGCGGGCACAGTTCGCGCAGGTCGACGCCGTCCCAGAGGATCTGTCCCCGGACGGGATCGTAGAACCGGCACACCAGCTTCACCAGCGTGGACTTCCCGGCGCCGTTCAGACCGACGAGGCCCACGGCCTGTCCGGCGGGCAGGACCAGGTCGACGCCCCGGAGCACCCAGGGCTGGTCCGCCCCGTAACGGAACCACACATCGCGGAACTCCACCGAGTGGCGCAGCGGCGGTACGGGACGGGGCCGGGCGGGCACGGGCAGGTCGGGCTCGGCGTCGGTCACGGTGAGGAAGTGACGGAACATCAGGAGGGCGTGGTGGCCCGTGGCTAGTTCGACGGCGAGTCCGGCCAGCGCCGCCTGGACCGCGGGCAGGGCGGTGACCAGGACGGTCACCCCGCCGACGGTGATCTGTCCCGAGCGGGCCGCCGAGACCGCCCACAGCAGTCCGGCCCCCGCGACCAGGGCGGAGAGCAGCGCGAGTCCCGCCTGGACGGCCAGCTCCTGACGGTCCATGCCCCGTCTCGCCGCATCCGAGGTGCGGCGCTCCGCGACCATCCGGTCACCGAGGAACCGCCCCAGGCCGAAGAGCCGGATCTCCTTCGCGGCCCGCAGGTCGGTCAGCAGTGCGCTGTAGAACAGCTCCCGACGCTCCACCGGGCCCACCGACCAGACGAGGGCGGCCCGTCGGCGGCTGAGCGCGATCTCGGCGCCGAGGACGAGGACGCCGGAGGTCAGGACGGCTGCCGCCATCCAGGGGCCCAGCAGGGTGAGCGCGCCGAGGAATCCGGTGAGGGTCACCACCGCGCCGACGGTGCCGATGACGCTGCCGACCGCGTCGACCGGCGCGGAGCCGCCGTACTGACGGGCCATGCGCAGCCGGTCCAGGAAGCGCGGGTTCTCGTAGGGGCCGATGCCCGTGAACCGGTCGACGGCGGTGTGCAGTTCGATCTGGGCGCGCAACCCGACCGCCCGGCCGAGCTGGGCCCGCAGATACTGGAGGAACTGAGGGACGACGGCCAGGGCGACACCGCATCCGACCAGCAGCAGAACCGGGCCGGTGAGGGAGCCGCCGGTGAAGGGGCCGGTGACCAGGCGGTCGATCACGGTCTTGAGGGTCCAGGCGGCGGCGACCGGGGCGGCGGACGCGGCCACCGTGAGCAGCAGCCAGCCCGTCAGGGTGGCGGGCGCCGCCCGGCGGGCCAGGCGGACCGCGGCGACCAGGACGGCACGGAGCGGGGAGTGGCCGGGCTCGTCACCGGGCCGGGCGGCGCGGGCGGGAGCGGGGGCGGTCATCGGGCGGCGACGGGGGTATGGGGCCACCGGCCGACTTCCGTCACCACGAGACCGCCGTCGGGGCTGTGCCCCACCCGTACACAGCTGGGAAATGCCTTGGCGGCGAACGCCGTGGTCACAGGACCGTCATGGGGTTCCTGGACGGTCGGCACCACGGCGGACAGAGCGGCGGCCATCGATCCGGCGTCCTCGCCGGACGCGCCCGATTCGTGCGGGTCCCGTGCTCCGTGTGAGTCGTCGACGACGACGGCGAGCACCTGCCGGGCCTCCTCGGGCCGGTCCGCGTACCGGGCGACGAAGCCGGGCAGCTTGTCGCGGCAGGGCTCGCAGGTGGGCGAGAAGAACGCGACGAGGGTTCCGTCGGTGAGATCCCGGTCGGTGACGGGGCTGTCAGGCGGGCCGGCGGTGAAGGAGGGTACGGGGGTGCCGACGGGCGCGATCCCGGACATGCCTCCGGGCATCCCGACGGCGGGTACCGATGTCCGTCGCAGCAGGTCGGAGTGGTCCCGCAGCCGTCGGACGACTCCGACGGTGAGTACGAGGTCGACCATGGCCAGGGCTCCGACGGCGAGGACGGCGGCGGCGAGCGGACTCACGGGGCGGTTTCCTTTCGGGGCAGGGGACGGAAGAGCGCGGCGAGGTCGTCGAGGGCCGTGACGAGCAGGCCGAGGACCGCGCCCGCGAGGGAGCCGGTCAGCACCGCCACCGGGTCGCCCGCATCCGGGCCGCGGACGGCCGTGGCCACGAGGCCGGTGACCGCCACGGCCAGCAGGATGGAGTTGCGTACGGCATGTACCGCGCCGAGCGGAGTCGTCGTACGGCCGAAACAGTGGCAGGGCGTCCGACGGCCACTACGGGCGGCGGCGACGGCCAGCGCGGTGAAAGCGGCGAGCAGTACGGTGGCGATGGCAAGCCCGGCGACGAGTACGGGCGGCGGAGCGAGGAGGCCGGGCAGGGCGAAGACGGGTACGAGGACGGCCTCGGCGGTCACCACCAGCGCGGCGAGGGGGCGGGCGGGCAACGGTACGGGGAGTCGCAGGGCTCGCACGGTCCTGGTGAACTCCGCGAAGGCGGCCGGGTTCCGTACCTTGCCGAGGACGGAGCGCGTGAACACCAGCAGCAGACAGCCACGGACCGCCCAGACGACGAGTTCCACGACGGGGTCCTTTCGGAGGGGGGCGGCCGCGACGGGCGGCGACAAAGCGGCACGGTCGGTGCGGAGCGAGTCGGTTCAGCCGGGGGTGCCGTGGGAACGGGCGCGTTCGATGGCGGGTGCCCGGACGGCGGACGGAGTCCGTCCCGCAGCGCCGACGGGGCGTGGTGCGTGCCGCTCCCGGGTCCGTGACCCGAAAGCGGCACGCACCTGGGGCACTGTCCCTGGGAGGCCACCGTCAGGTCGCCTCCCAGGGGTGATGCCGTCAGCAGGTGGCGCAGCGTTTACCCAGGTACACCCGGGTTCCGTCGGAACAGACCCGAGAGGTGAAGATCGCCCTGAAACCGGTGTGGTGGCACATCGGGACCATCGTCGAGTTGCACACTTCCTCGGTCCAGCACTCGACGGCGGCAGCCGCCTCCGCCCGGGGAACGAGGCGGTCGACCAGCGCATCGGACAGGTTCCGGGTCCAGTCGCGCATGGAGATCCTTTCGTCTCGGTGAGTGAGGGGTGGTTCCGGGGGCAGGTCAGCCGTTGCAGCGGGCGCAGCGGACGCCCTGGAAGGTGCGGCTGCCGTCGGCGCACACCCGGTAGATGAAGTAGCCCCAGCGGCCGGTGGCGCCGCACAGCTGGAGGGGGCCCTGCTGGCAGACCTCCTCGGTCCAGCACTGGGTGGCGGCGGCAGCCTCGGTCTTCGGGACCAGGCGGTCGATCAAGGTGTCGGAGAGGTTCTCGAACCAGGCACGCATGGGAGTTCCTTCGGTCAGTGGGTGAGCGGTCGGCCCGGAGCGGGCCGGCCGGCCGGTGCGGCGCTCGCAGCAATGGCGCGGGGGAAGCGGACCGCCGTCAGCGTGGACGGGGCGGACCACGGTCGTTCAGAGGGCCGGTGCCCGTCCCGCCGCGGAGCCGGATCGCCCTGTCGGCGAGCCTTCTCCTGCCAGCGCCCGCCCTGGCCGGGCGCCCGGGTGCCCGGACGGTCGGCCAAAGCGCCGGGCGGGTTCTGGAACCTTCCGTGCATGGAAATCCTCTCGGTGGGTGAGGGGACCCGCGGTGTGCTCCCGGCCGGTTGCGTGAGTGCGCCTCGGGCCCCGTCAGCTTCCGTCGGCGCTCTTGCACGAATCTTGATGAAATCCAAAACCGGCGGCGGCTGGTGGGACGGCACTCAGCAGACGGGCGGAGCGCGTTGGCAATCTGGTACGGGGTCCTCGGAGAGATCGAGGCCCGGCGGGACGGACGCCGGGTGGATCTGGGCCCGGCCCGGCAGCGGACCGTCCTGGCGGCACTGCTGATGGATGCGGACCGGGTGGTTCCGGTGGATGGCCTGGCGGAACGGGTCTGGGGCGACCGGCCGCCGCGCCGGGTCGCGGCGGCGGTGCACACCTATCTGTCACGGCTGAGGCGGGTGCTGGAGCGACCCGCGCCGGACGCCGTCGTACCGGCGGGCGCTGACACGGGGCGGCCCGCGATCGTGCGGCGGCCCGGCGGGTATACGGTGCCGGCCGGTCCGGGAACGGTGGATGTGCATCTCTTCCACGATCTGGTCGCCCGCGCGCGGTCGGCCGACGACGACGGGGCGCTGGAGCTGTACGACCGGGCGCTCGCGCTGTGGCGGGGCGAGCCGTTCGCGGCGGTGGACACCCCGTGGTTCAACGCGGCGCGGGTCTCGCTGTCGGAGCAGCGGCACGCCTGCCGCCTGGACCGCAACGATGTGGCGCTGCGGCTGGGGTGTCACGGCGCGCTGTTGCCGGAACTGGGCGCCTGCCATGACGAGCGACCCTGGGACGAGCGGCTGACCGCACAGCTGATGATCGCACTGGGCCGCAGCGGACGGACGGCGGACGCGCTGCGCTGCTTCGAGCGGGTGCGGTCCGCGCTGGCGGAGGAGTTGGGCAGCGATCCGGGTCCGGAGCTGCGGCGGCTGCATCAACGGATGCTGGCGGGTGATCCGGCGATCGGGCCGGTCCGGCGACCGGTCTCGCCGGTGCCGGGCTCCCGCACGGCGTCCGGGGCACCCGCGGGAGCGGACTCCCGACCACTCCCCGGTGGGCCGCGCATCGGCGCGGTGCCGCGCGAACTGCCCTCGGCGACACGGCGCTTCACCGGGCGTACAGCTGAACTCGCGCTGCTGGACGAGGCACTGGGCCGGTCGCTGGACGAGACGCCGGGCATGGCGACGACCACCGGCCCCGGCGCAGGGCCGGTGTGTGTCATCAGCGGCGGTGCGGGGGTCGGCAAGACCTCGGTGGCGCTGCACTGGGCGCACCGGAACCTCTGCCGTTTCCCCGACGGGCAGTTGTACGCGGATCTGCGCGGGTTCGCCCGCTCGGGCGGTCCGCTGCCGCCCGCCGCGGCGCTCCGACTGCTGCTGTGCGGTCTCGGCGTGGACCCGGCGGCGGCACCGGCGGGTCGGCCGGCGCTCGCCGGGCTGTACCGGAGCCTGGTCGCGGACCGCCGGGTGCTGATCGTGCTGGACGACGCCGCCGACGCCGAACAGGTGGCGGCGCTGCTGCCGGGGAGCGCGGGGGCCGCCGTACTGGTCACCAGCCGTCGTCGGCTGACGGGGCTCGCCGTCACCCAGGGGGCGCAAGCGGTGCCGCTGTCCACGCTGTCCCGGGCGGACTCCCGGGAGCTCCTCGGGCACCGGTTGGGCGAGGCACGGCTGGCGGCCGAGCCGGAGGCGACGGCGGCCGTCCTGGAGCAGTGCGCGGGTCTGCCGCTGGCGCTCGGCGTGGTCGCGGCGCGGGCGGCGGCCCGGCCGGGCTTTCCGCTGGCGGACCTCGCCGAGGAGCTGCGGGACGCGACGGGTCGGCTGACCGCTCTGGGCACGGGTGACCCGTCGGCGGATGTCCGGGCGGCACTGCGTCTGTCGTACCGGGCGCTGAGCAGTGCCGCGGCAGGGGCGTTCCGGTTGCTGTCGGCGGTGCCGGGGCCGGACATCGGGCTGGGCGCCGCGGGAAGTCTGCTGGGCTGTTCCCCGGTGTCGGCGCGGGTGCTGCTGCGGGAGCTGGAGGCGGTCCATCTGCTGGAGCAGCACGGGCCCGGCCGGTACCGGATGAACGGGTTGGTGCGGGTGTTCTCGGCCGAACTGCGGGAGGCGGGGCCGTTCGAGCGGGCGCTGCGGCGGGTGCTGGACCACTACGCGCACACGGCGTGGGCGGCCCGTCGGCTGCTGGGCCCGTACGGGCATCGGCCGGTGTGGCTGGGGCCGCCGCTGCCGGGGGTGACCCCGGAACGGCCCGCCGACCGGCGTGCGGCGGGGGCGTGGTTCCACGCCGAGCGGGCGTGTCTCGCCGCCGCCCGTCGGCTGGCGGAGCGGCGGGGGTGGGACTCGGTGGTGTGGGAACTGGCCCTGGTGCTGAACGGCCCGGGGCTGCGGCAGGGCCGGGCCTACGGGGCAAAGGGGGCGGCTGCGGGAGCGGGTAGGGGCGAGCTGCCCGGCGGGGCGCATCGCCGGGCGGTCCACAGCCGTCGCCCGGGGTACGCCCTGGTGGAGACCGGGGGGCGGGGAGGCGGCGCGGACGGCGAGGGTGGTGGGGGCCGGGTACCGGCGGGGGCCGCGCCGACGTTGCCGTGCCTGGCGTGAGCGATCATGTGGCACTGCCTCGCGGGTGGTGGTCCGCGACCGTACGGCGGCCTCCGGGGTGGGCCGCGTGGTATTCGGCATCGGTGCGGCAGGTCAGGGCCCCGCGCTCCGGAACGTCCCGACGGAGCGGCGGCTGCGCTCCCCACGAGCACGTCGGTGTCGGCTCGGACGTGAGGTGCAAGGAGACGGCGCGGGGCGGACTCGCGGTGAACATCATCGAGTGCTGCCGCCGTCCACGATCCGGGCCAGCATCTCCCGGGTGTAGGGCGCGTCGAACGTGCCGCCGGTGAGCAGCACCTGGAGGCAGACGCCGTCCATCAGCGCGACGAGGGCCCGCGCGGTCTCCGGGTCGGTGCGCCGGGACAGCAGCTCGACGGCCTCCTCGGTCCACTCGGCTGCGACGGGGCGCAGCGCGGGGCGGCGCAGGGCCGCGAGGTACAGCTCGTACTCCAGCTCGATCGCCCCGCGTTCGCCCGCGAACCACCGGTCCAGCAGCCGGGTCAGTTCCTCCGCGAGGCCGACGGGTCCGGCAGGTCCCGCCAGGGCCTCGCTGCCTCGCAGGGCCTGCACGAAGTTCTCGTTGCACCGGCGCAGGGCGGCGACCAGGAGTTCGTCGAGGGAGCCGAAGTGGTACGTGGTCGAGCCGAGCGGCACATCGGCCTCGGCGGCCACGGTGCGGTGGCTGAGACCGGCCATGCCGTCGGCCGCGATCACACGCAGCGCCGCGTCGATGATCCGCGTCCGTCGCCCGGGGTCGTACCGCCGGGCCATCAGTGCGCCCCGCCCAGGTTGAGGACGACGACCCCGGCCACGATCAGGGCGATGCCCGCGATCTTGACCAGGCCGCTGGACTCCCCCAGGAACAGGATCCCGATGAGGGCGACGGCCGCGGTGCCGACGCCGGCCCAGATGGCGTACGCGGTGCCCACGGAGAGCGTCTTGAGGGTCTGCGCGAGCAGGGTGAAGGCGATGAGGTAGCCCACCGCGGTGCCGAGCGAGGGCCAGAGCCGGGTGAAGCCCTCGCTGTACTTCATGGCGGTCGTCCCGGCCACCTCCGCCGCGATGGCGGCGGCCAGCAGTCCGTATGCGTATCCCATGTGTACGACTGTACCCAACGTTGCGTACGGCCGTACATATCATCGGCCCACGTCGGGGACGCTACGGTGTGCCGACCGACCACACGGCCCGGCAACCGGGCCGACGACACAACGGAGACGCAGTGGCGCAGGACGCAGGGTGGGGCGGCGGCCCGTACGGGGGCGCACCTCACGGTGGGGGGCCCTTCCACGGGGGCGCGCAGGGGCCGGGCGGCGGCTGGAACGGCGGGTGGGACGGCGGATGGGCCGCACCGCCCAAGCCCGGGGTCATACCCCTGGCGCCGCTGAGGATCTCGGACATGCTCAGCGGCGCCTTCTCGACCCTCGGGCGGTACTGGAAGCCGCTGATCGGGATGGCTCTGACGCTGTTCGGCGCGGCGACGCTCGTGGTGATCCTCGCGCTGGTGGTCGCCGCCTCCGCCGTCGCCACCCACTGGGACGAGCTGACGTCCGACTCCCCGGGGTCCCCCGACGCGGCGGAACTCGTCCCGCTGGGCATCGCGTTCGGCGTACTGATGATCATCGGCGTCATCGTCTACCTGCTGGCGTCGGCCGTGGTGCAGGCGGCGGTCCCCGTGGTCCTCCAGGAAGCCGTCCTGGGCCGCCCGATCCGCTTCGGCACCGTCTGGAGCCGTGCCTGGTCGCGGGTCTGGTCCATCATCGGCACGGTGTTCCTGACCGGCCTGATCGCGATCATCCCGATGGCGCTCTTCATGACCGCCATCGCCGGGCTGACGATCTACACCGTCTCGCTGGGCGACGAGGACGGCGTCGTGCCACTGATCGTGATCGGCCTCATCGGCACCCTGCTCGTCGCCCCCGTGGCGGTCTGGCTCTGGGTGCGGTTCTCCCTGGCCCCGACGATCGTGGTCTTCGAGAACCAACGCCCGGTCGCGGCCCTGCGCCGCTCGGCCCAGCTCGTGCGTGGCAGCTGGTGGCGGGTCTTCGGCGTCGGGCTGCTCGCCTACGCGCTGGCGTCCATGATCGGCTACACGATCCAGATGCCGTTCCAGATGGTCGGCCTGCTCCCCGGCATGTTCGACCCGGCGGACATGGACGCCGACGCGAGCGGCGGGGAGCTCATCGCCCTGTTCGGCGGCCTGATGCTGCTCTCGTTCATCAGCCAGCTGATCGCCCAGCTCTTCACGGCGATCTTCCCGCCACTGGTCGTCGGCCTGCTGTACGTCGACCGCCGGATGCGCGCGGAGAACCTGGGCCCGGTGCTGGCCGAGGCGGCGGGAGCGACACTGCCCGAGCAGTACGGCCCGCCGCCGGCCGCCCATATCTGAGTTCGGAGGGGCCGGGCCGGGCTCAGTCGGTCAGGGTCCGCTTGGGGCGCAGCACACAGAACTCGTTGCCCTCCGGATCGGCCATCACCACGAAGGTGGCGTCCGGCCCCTGCCCGACGTCCACCCGCCGGGCACCGAGCGCGAGGATCCGCTCGACCTCGGCGTCCCGGTCGTCGGGGGTCAGATCGATGTGCAGCCGGTTCTTGACGGTCTTCCCCTCCGGCACGGCGAGGAAGCACATGCCCGGCAACGCGGTCTCGTGGGCGCCGATGACGATCTCCTCCTCGTCCTCGAAGAGCACCTGCCAGTCCAGCACCGCGCTCCAGAAGCGGGCGAGGAGCGGCAGGTCGTGAGCGTCGACGGCGATGTGGTAAATGGAGACGGCCATGCCCGCCAGTGTGCCTGGCGGGCATGGCCGTTCACCACTGCCCCGGGGACGTGTCAGGTGTCGGAACCGTCCGGGGGACGTGTCAGACGTTGAACCCGAGCGCGCGGAGCTGCTCGCGTCCGTCGTCGGTGATCTTGTCCGGGCCCCACGGCGGCATCCAGACCCAGTTGATCCGCAGCTCGTTGACGATGCCGTCGGTGGCGGACTTCGCCTGGTCCTCGATGACGTCGGTCAGCGGGCAGGCCGCGGACGTCAGGGTCATGTCGAGGGTGGCGATGTTGGCGTCGTCGACGTGGATGCCGTAGATCAGGCCCAGGTTGACGACGTCGATGCCCAGCTCGGGGTCGACGACGTCGTACAGCGCCTCGCGGACCTCCTCCTCGGAGGCCGGCTTCATGGTCGCGGTCTCGTTGTCGCTCATGCGGTCTTCCCTTCGGACAGCGCCTTGGCCGTCGCGTCCTTCCACGCCATCCAGCTCAGCAGCGCGCACTTGACCCGGGCGGGGTACTTGGAGACGCCGGCGAACGCGACGGCGTCCTCCAGCACCTCCTCCATCGCGTCGTCGGGCTCCAGCTGGCCCTTGGACTGCATCAGCTCCAGGAAGGCGTCCTGGATCTTCTGCGCCTGGGACAGCTCCTTGCCGACGAGCAGCTCGTTCAGCACGGAGGCACTGGCCTGGCTGATGGAGCAGCCCTGGCCCTCGTAGCTCACGTCGGCGATGGTCTCGCCGTCGTACTTCACCCGCAGCGTGATCTCGTCACCGCACGTCGGATTGGTGTGGTGCACCTCCGCGTCGCCGTCCCGCAGGCCGCGCCCGTGGGGGTGCTTGTAGTGGTCCAGGATCACTTCCTGGTACATGGATTCCAGCTTCACCAGTCAGCCCTCAGCCGAAGAAGTTCCGGACGTGCTCCAGACCGTCCACCAGGGCGTCGACCTCGGCGGGCGTGGAGTACAGATAGAACGACGCTCGCGTCGTCGCGGGAATTCCGTACCGCAGGCAGACCGGCCGCGCGCAGTGGTGGCCGACCCGGACGCAGATGCCCAGCTCGTCGAGGACCTGGCCCACGTCGTGCGGGTGGATGTCGCCGAGCGTGAAGGAGATCGTCGCCCCGCGGTCCTCGGCCGTCGCCGGGCCGATGATCCGCAGGTCCGGGACCTCCAGGAGGCGCTTCACCGCGTACTCGGTGATCGCCTTCTCGTGCTGGTGGATCTTCTCCATGCCGATCGCCGAGAGGTAGTCCACGGCCGCGCCGAGGCCGACGGCCTGGGCGATCGGGGGCGTACCGGCCTCGAACTTGTGCGGCGCCGGAGCATACGTCGACGAGTGCATCGACACGGTCTCGATCATCTCGCCGCCGCCGAGGAACGGGGGCAGGTCCTCCAGGAGTTCCTGCCGCCCCCACAGCACGCCGATACCCGTCGGGCCGACCATCTTGTGGCCGGTGAAGGCCACGAAGTCCGCCTGGAGCGCCTGCACGTCGAGCACCATGTGCGGGGCCGCCTGCGAGGCGTCGATGCAGACCAGCGCGCCGACCTGCTGGGCGCGGCGGATGATCTGCTCGACCGGGTTGACGGTGCCCAGGATGTTCGAGACCAGCGTGAAGGAGACGATCTTCGTCTTCTCGGTGATGATCTCGTCGATGTTCGACAGGTCGAGCCGGCCGTCGTCGGTGATGCCGAACCACTTCAGCTTCGCGCCGGTGCGCTGCGAGAGCAGCTGCCACGGCACGATGTTGGAGTGGTGCTCCATCTCCGTGGTGACGATCTCCGTGTCGCTGTCCACCCGATAGGGCTCGTCCGCCCAGCCGAGCATGTTCGCCACGAGGTTGAGCGACTCCGAGGCGTTCTTGGTGAAGATCACCTCGTTGCGGCTCGGCGCGTTGATGAAGGCCGCGACCTTGTCACGGGCACCCTCGTACAGCGCGGTGGCCTCCTCGGCGACCGTGTAGACGCCGCGGTGCACGTTCGCGTTGTACCGCTCGTAGTACTCGTTGAGCGCGTCGAGGACCTGGCGCGGCTTCTGCGAGGTCGCCGCGGAGTCCAGGTAAACGATCTTCTTGCCATCGTGGACCGTGCGGTCCAGGATCGGGAAGTCCTTGCGGATCGCCTCGGTGTCGAGGAGGCCGGTGAGCCCCTGTCGGGCGTCAGTCACGCGGAAGCGCCACCCTTCGTGTAGGCCTCGTAGCCCTCGTTCTCCAGCTGGTCGGCCAGCTCGGCGCCGCCGGAGGCCGCGATACGGCCGTTGGCGAAGACGTGCACGAAGTCGGGCTTGATGTACTTCAGGATGCGGGTGTAGTGCGTGATCAGCAGCGTGCCGACCTCACCGGTCTCGCGGACCCGGTTGACACCCTCGGAGACGGTCTTGAGCGCGTCGACGTCCAGGCCGGAATCGGTCTCGTCCAGGACGGCGATCTTCGGCTTGAGGAGCTCCAGCTGGAGGATCTCGTGGCGCTTCTTCTCACCGCCGGAGAAGCCCTCGTTGACGTTGCGCTCGGCGAAGGCGGGGTCCATCTGGAGCCCGGCCATCGTCTCCTTGACCTCCTTGACCCACGTACGCAGCTTGGGGGCCTCGCCGCGGATGGCGGTGGCGGAGGTGCGCAGGAAGTTGGAGACCGAGACACCGGGGATCTCGACCGGGTACTGCATGGCGAGGAACAGGCCGGCGCGGGCCCGCTCGTCGACGGACATCTCCAGGACGTCCTCGCCGTCCAGGGTGACCGTGCCACTGGTGATCGTGTACTTGGGGTGACCCGCGAGCGAGTACGCGAGGGTGGACTTGCCGGACCCGTTGGGGCCCATGATGGCGTGGGTCTCGCCCTGCTTCACGGTCAGGTCGACGCCCTTGAGGATCTCCTTCGTGGCGTTGTCGGCCTCGACGGTGACGTGCAGGTCGCGGATTTCAAGCGTTGCCATGGGTGACTCAGGACTCCTGGGTGACGGAGACGAGCACATCGTCCCCTTCGATCTTGACGGGGTATACGGGGACGGGGCGCGTCGCGGGAAGGCCGGACGGCTTGCCGGTGCGGAGGTCGAACGACGATCCGTGCAGCCAGCACTCGATCGCGCAGTCCTCCACCTCGCCCTCCGAGAGGGACACGTTCGCGTGCGAGCAGATGTCGTTGATCGCGAACACCTCGCCCTCGGTGCGGACGACGGAGACGGGTGTGCCGTCGAGCTCCACCCGCTTGGGGGTGTCGTCCTCCAGCTCACTCAGCGCACAGACCTTGACGAAGGCCATCAGACGGACGCCTTCAGCTCGGTCTCGATCTTCTCGATGAGACGCGCTTCGACGTCCGGCAGGCCGATCTGCTGGACCAGCTCGGCGAAGAATCCGCGCACGACGAGACGGCGGGCCTCCTCGGCCGGGATGCCGCGGGACTGGAGGTAGAAGAGCTGCTCGTCGTCGAAGCGGCCGGTCGCCGAGGCGTGGCCGGCGCCGACGATCTCGCCGGTCTCGATCTCCAGGTTGGGTACGGAGTCGACCCGGGCGCCGTCGGTGAGGACGAGGTTCCGGTTCATCTCGTAGGTGTCGGTGCCCTCGGCCGCGGCCTGGATGAGGACGTCGCCGATCCAGACGGCGTGTGCGCCGTCGCCCTGGAGGGCGCCCTTGTACACCGCGTTGGACTTGCAGTGCGGGGTGTTGTGGTCGACCAGGAGGCGGTGCTCCTGGTGCTGGCCCTTGTCGGTGAAGTACAGGCCGAACAGCTCCGCCTCGCCGCCGGGGGCCGCGTAGGCCACCCGGGGGTGCAGGCGCACCACGTCGCCGCCGAAGGTGACGACGATCGACTTGAAGGAGGCGTCCCGGCCCACCAGGGCGTTGTGCTGGCCGACGTGGACGGCCGTGTCGTCCCAGTCCTGGACGGAGACGACGGTCAGCTTCGCGCCGTCGCCGAGGACGTAGTCGACGTTGGCGGCGAGCACCGCGTCACCGGTGTGGTCGATGACGACGACGGCCTCGGCGAAGGCGCCCAGCTGGATGAGCTGGTGGCCGTAGGCGACGCCGCCCTCGCCGTGCACGGCGATCCGGATCGGCTCGGCGAGCACGGCTTCCTTGGCGACCGTGACGACCGAGGCCTGCTCGAAGGAGCTGTACGCCTGGGCGGCGACCCGGTCCACCGGGGTGCCGGCCTTGCCGAGCCGGGAGTCGTCGCGGCCGACGGTCTCGACCGTGACGCCCTCGGGCGCCTCGATGGCGACCTTCACGCCACCGCCGCCCGCGACCGCGGTGCCGTCGTGCAGCCCGCGCAGCCGCTCCAGCGGCGTGAAGCGCCACTCCTCCTCGCGGCCGTGCGGGACGGGGAAGTCCGCGACGTCGAAGGACGGGGGTGCGCTCATACGGGTGGCGACGGTCGACTCGGCGGCCACCGCGATGGAGCCGGCGGTGGTGGAGCCCGCCGGAGTGTTCTGAGCCTCAGCCATGGCTGTCGTAGTGCTCGCTTTCTTCAGTCAAGAACTCGGGGGATTCGGTGGGGCGGGGACGGCCGCGGACGGCCGTCCCGGTGGTCCTCGGGTGAGGACCTAGCCGACCGAACCCTCCATCTGCAGCTCGATCAGCCGGTTGAGCTCCAGGGCGTACTCCATGGGCAGCTCCTTCGCGATCGGCTCGACGAAGCCGCGCACGATCATCGCCATGGCCTCGAACTCGGTGAGTCCGCGGCTCATGAGGTAGAAGAGCTGGTCCTCGGAGACCTTGGAGACGGTCGCCTCGTGGCCCATCGACACGTCGTCCTCGCGGACGTCGACGTAGGGGTAGGTGTCCGAGCGGGAGATCGTGTCGACGAGCAGAGCGTCGCAGAGCACGTTGGACTTCGCGCCCGGCGCGCCCTCGCCGATCTCGATCAGACCGCGGTAGGACGTGCGGCCGCCGCCTCGCGCCACCGACTTGGAGACGATGTTGGAGGAGGTGTTCGGGGCCATGTGGACCATCTTGGCGCCGGCGTCCTGGTGCTGGCCCTCGCCCGCGAAGGCGATGGACAGGGTCTCGCCCTTGGCGTGCTCGCCCATCAGGTAGACGGCCGGGTACTTCATGGTCACCTTGGAGCCGATGTTGCCGTCGACCCACTCCATGGTCGCGCCCTCGTAGGCCACGGCCCGCTTGGTGACCAGGTTGTAGACGTTGTTCGACCAGTTCTGGATGGTCGTGTAGCGGCAGCGGCCGCCCTTCTTCACGATGATCTCGACCACGGCGCTGTGCAGCGAGTCCGAGGAGTAGATCGGGGCGGTACAGCCCTCGACGTAGTGGACGTAGGCGTCCTCGTCGACGATGATCAGCGTCCGCTCGAACTGGCCCATGTTCTCCGTGTTGATACGGAAGTAGGCCTGGAGCGGGATGTCCACGTGGACGCCCTTGGGCACGTAGATGAACGAGCCGCCGGACCACACGGCCGAGTTCAGCGACGCGAACTTGTTGTCACCGACCGGGATGATGGTGCCGAAGTACTCCTTGAAGAGCTCCGGGTGCTCCTTCAGCGCGGTGTCGGTGTCCATGAAGATGACACCCTGCGCCTCCAGCTCCTCGTTGATCTGGTGGTAGACGACCTCGGACTCGTACTGCGCGGCGACGCCGGCGACGAGGCGCTGCTTCTCCGCCTCGGGGATGCCGAGCTTGTCGTACGTGTTCTTGATGTCCTCGGGCAGGTCCTCCCAGGAGGCCGCCTGCTTCTCCGTGGACCGCACGAAGTACTTGATGTTGTCGAAGTCGATGCCCGACAGGTCGGAGCCCCAGTTCGGCATGGGCTTCTTGCCGAAGAGCTTGAGGCCCTTGAGCCGCAGCTTCAGCATCCACTCGGGCTCGTTCTTCTTCTCCGAGATGTCGCGGACGACAGCCTCGGAGAGACCGCGCTTCGCCGCCGCGCCTGCCGCGTCGGAGTCGGCCCAGCCGAATTCGTACGTACCCAGACCCTCGAGCTCAGGGTGGGCAGTCTCCGTGGGGAGCGTCATGCGGGGTTCCTCCCGGCCGTGCTTGCAGATGCTGAATGGGTGGTCTGTGGGGGTGGAGCGTGGCCACTGCGCGGCACGTAGGTCGTGCACACGCCATCGCCATGGGCGAGGGTGGCCAGACGCTGCACATGGGTCCCGAGGAGGCTGGAGAAGAATTCCGTCTCCGCCTCGCACAGCTGTGGGAACTGCTCGGCGACATGCGCCACCGGGCAGTGGTGCTGGCACAGCTGCTCGCCCTGCTGCGGGCCCGGCGCGCTTCGCGCCATAGCAGCGTACCCGTCGGCCGACAGGGCCTTGGCCAGGGCCTCGGTGCGCCCTTCGGGCGCCGCGGCCTCGACCGCGGCGCGGTACGCCTCGCCCGTCGCGGCCATCCGGGCGCGGGCGAAGGCGAGGACCGCCTCGTCGCCCCCGGACTCGGCGATGAAGCGCAGGGCGTCGGCCGCCAGCTTGTCGTAGGACTGGTCGAAGGCGTCCCGGCCGCAGTCCGTCAGGGCGAACACCTTGGCGGGCCTGCCGCGGGTCCGCGCCCCGTAGACCCGCTGTTCGCGGGCTTCGACGACACCGTCGGAGACGAGGGCGTCCAGGTGGCGGCGGACGGCGGCCTGGGTGAGGCCGACGCGCTTGGCGAGGTCCCCGGCGGTGGAGGGGCCGTGGTCCAGGATGGAGCGCGCGACCCGGTTGCGCGTCGAGCGCTCACCGGTCGCGAGTTCCTCCTGAGGAGCCCGTCCGTCGTATTTCACAACACCATTGTTGCGTAATTCGTTCGCCCCTGACAACCACGGCCCGGAACGATCTACGGTGCGGTTCGTCACTTAGGGTTACCTAATCTGGCCCCGGGAGCCGCCCTCTCCGGGACCCTGCCTAGACTTACCCGCCATGGAGAACGAGCCCGTCGTACAGGTCAAGGGCCTGGTGAAGCGGTACGGCACGAAGACCGCGGTGAACGGCCTCGATCTGGTGGTCGCGACCGGCGCGGTGACCGCCGTCCTCGGCCCGAACGGCGCCGGGAAGACCACCACCATCGAGACCTGCGAGGGCTACCGCCGCCCCGACGCCGGCACCGTACGGGTCCTCGGCCTCGATCCGGTCGCCGACGCGGAGCGGCTGCGCCCGCGGATCGGGGTGATGCTCCAGTCCGGCGGCGTCTACTCCGGAGCGCGCGCCGACGAGATGCTCCGCCACATGGCCAAGCTCCACGCCCACCCCCTCGACGTGGACGCCCTGACCGAACGCCTCGGCCTCGGCGACTGCGGCCGGACCGCCTACCGGCGGCTCTCCGGCGGCCAGCAGCAGCGCCTCTCGCTGGCCATGGCGGTCGTCGGACGGCCCGAGCTGGTCTTCCTGGACGAGCCGACCGCCGGACTTGACCCGCAGGCCCGCCGATCCACCTGGGACCTGGTGCGCGAGCTGCGCGCCGACGGGGTGTCCGTGGTGCTGACCACCCACTTCATGGACGAGGCCGAGGCGCTCGCCGACGACGTCGCGATCATCGACGCCGGCCGGGTGATCGCCCGGGGCAGTCCGGAGTCGCTCCGCCGGAGCGGCGCGGAGAACACCCTGCGCTTCACCGGACGCCCGGGCCTCGACCTCGGCTCCCTCGTCAAGGCGCTGCCCGACGGCTCCGGGGCCGTCGAGCCGCTGCCGGGGACGTACCGGATCACCGGGACGATCGACCCGCAGCTGCTGGCCACGGTGACCTCCTGGTGCGCCCAGCACGGCGTGATGCCCGAGGGCATCTCCGTGGAGCGGCACACCCTGGAGGACGTCTTCCTCGAACTGACCGGCAGGCAACTGACCGGCAAGGAGCTGCGCGCATGAGCGCCGGTACGTACACCCCGCGCCCCGGCGCGGCCCCGCTCCCCCGGATGATCGCCGCGCAGACCGCGCTGGAGACCCGGATGCTGCTGCGCAACGGCGAACAGCTGCTGCTGACCGTGATCATCCCGACGCTGTTGCTGGTGCTGTTCAGCGCGGTCGACATCGTGGACACCGGCTCGGGCGCGTCGGTCGACTTCCTGGCCCCGGGCATCCTGGCGCTCGCCGTGATGTCCACCGCCTTCACCGGCCAGGCCATCGCCACCGGCTTCGAACGCCGTTACGGGGTCCTCAAGCGGCTCGGAGCCTCCCCGCTGCCCCGCTGGGCGCTGATGACCGCGAAGACGCTGTCGGTGCTGGTCACCGAGGTGCTCCAGATCGTGCTGCTGGCCGCCATCGCCCTCGCGCTCGGCTGGTCTCCGCAGGGCGGTCCGCTCTCCGTGCTGCTGCTGCTCGTCCTGGGGACCGCCGCGTTCTCCGGGCTCGGACTGCTGATGGCGGGGACGCTCAAGGCGGAGGCGACGCTCGCCGCCGCCAACCTGGTCTTCCTGCTGCTGCTGGTCGGCGGCGGGGTCATCGTGCCGCTGGACAAGTTCCCGGACGCCGTGCAGTCGGTGCTGGGGCTGCTGCCCGTGTCGGCGCTCTCCGAGGGGCTGCGGGACGTCCTCCAGCACGGTGCGTCGATGCCGTGGGCCGAGGCCGGGATCCTCGCGGTGTGGTCGGTGCTGGGGCTCGGCGCGGCGGCCAGGTTCTTCCGCTGGGAGTAGCCCGGCAGGGGGCAGGGCCGCACGGGCGTGTCCGGGCAACCGGGTACGAACCCGCCCCCTCGTGAAAACATGCACAAGCCCCGTCCTACGATGGTCCGCGTGGAAACCCCCATCTCCCTCATCGCCAAACGCTGGACGCCGTCCACCCGGATGGTGAAGCGCGCCGCGCTCTCCGCCATCGTGATGAGCGTCTTCATCATCGTCACCGGCGGCGCCGTCCGGCTCACCGGATCGGGCCTCGGCTGCGACACCTGGCCCAAGTGCACCGACGACAGCCTGTTCGCGACGCCCGAACAGGGGCTGCACGGCGCGATCGAGTTCGGCAATCGGATGCTGACGTATGTCCTGTCGGCCGCGGTCGGCTGGGCGATCATCGCCATCAGTTCGGTCAAGCCGCGCCGCCGCAAGCTCGCCCGGCTGGCCTGGCTGCAGTTCTGGATCGTGCTGGGCAACGCCGTCCTCGGCGGGATCACGGTCTGGGCGGGCCTCAACCCCTGGACGGTGGCCGGGCACTTCCTGCTGGCCAACGCGCTCCTCGCGGTCGCCGTGATCACCTGGGTGCGGGTCGGCGAGGGCGACGGCCCGCCGCGCCCCCGGACTCCGCTGCCGGTGCGGCGCCTGGCCTGGGCGATCGTGGCGACCACGGTGGTCCTGATCGTGCTGGGCACCTCGGTGACCGGTTCCGGCAAGCACGCCGGCGACAGCAGCGACGTACCGCGCATGCCGTGGGACTGGTCGGCCGCCGCCCATGTGCACGCCATCTCCGCCTGGGTCGTCTGCGCCCTGGCCATCGCGATGTGGCTGGCCCTGCGGGTGGTCGACGCCCCCGCCGACACCCGGGCCCGCGCCCGCGACCTGCTGATCGTGCTGCTCGCCCAGGGCGCGATCGGGTACGTCCAGTACTTCAGCGACGTCCCCGAGATCCTGGTCGGCGTCCACATGTTCGGCTCGGCCATCCTGTGGGTCGCCGTGATCCGGCTCGTGCTGAGCATGCGCGAGCGCGGCGGCGACGCGCCCGCCCCGCTGCCCGGCCCGTCCGCCCAGCAGCCGGAGACGACACCGGCGACGGCGGTCTGACGGACATCCGTACGACATACGGGAGGGGCGGCGGGCCGGTGCCCGCCGCCCCTTCCGTATATGTCATGTCCCGTATGCGGCGACGCCCGGCGGCGCCGAAAGCGGCCCTCAGCGGTCGCTGGAGGGTCCACCGACCTGGATCCCGGCCATCCGGGACCACTCGTACGGGCCGGTGCGGACCTTGAGTGCGAACTCGCCGTCGAACTCCTCGTGCATCGTGATGCCGGACTTCCGCGCCGCGTTCTCGGCCACGGCGTAGGTCGGGGCCACGAGGTCGCCCCAGGCGCCGTCCTCGCCGACCAGGACGATGCGGGCACCCGCCTGGCCGAGGTAGGCGAGCTGCCCCTCCGCGCCACCGTGCTCCTTGGCGAAGGCGCCGATCTCACGGGCGAGCTTCGCCGCCCTGCGGTCGGCACGTGCCGCCTTCCTGGCGTCCGTGCGTGAGGTCTGCCCGCTGTCGCTTACGTCTGCTGCCGTCTCTGCCATGAACAGGATGCTACCGATGGGTAGATGAACTGGCGACGGGCGGGGAGGAACCTCAGCGGAGGAAGGGGTCCACCGCGACGGCGAGGAAGAGGAGGGAGACGTAGGTGATGGACCAGTGGAAGAGCCGCATCTCCTTGAGCTTGGCCCCGGTCACTCCGGCCTTGGCCCGGTTCTGCAGGCCGTGGGCCTCCCAGAGCCAGGCGCCGCCGGACAGCAGCGCCACCGCGGTGTAGAACCAGCCGGTGTAGCCGAGCGGGGTGAGCAGCAGCGAGACCGCGACCATCACCCAGCTGTAGAGGACGATCTGCTTGGCGACCACCCGGTTGGAGGCGACCACCGGGAGCATCGGGACGCCGACCCGGGCGTAGTCGTCCTTGACCTTCATCGACAGCGGCCAGTAGTGCGGCGGCGTCCAGAAGAAGATGACGGCGAAGAGGATGACGGCGGCCCAGGAGAGCTCGTTCGTCACGGCGGACCAGCCGATGAGAACCGGCATGCAGCCCGCGATGCCGCCCCAGACGATGTTCTGGGAGGTGCGGCGCTTCAGCAGCATCGTGTAGACGACGACGTAGAAGAGCAGCGCGCCGAGCGCGAGAGCGGCCGAGAGCCAGTTGACGAGCAGTCCGAACCAGAGCGTGGAGACCACCGCGAGCGCGATGCCGAAGGCGAGGCATTCGCGGGGGCTGACCATGCCCGTGACCAGCGGGCGCTGGGACGTGCGGTCCATCAGCGCGTCGATGTCCCGGTCGATGTACATGTTGAGCGCGTTGGCGCCGCCGGCGGAGAGGAATCCCCCGATGGTGGTCGTGAGAACGAGCCACAGGTCGGGTACACCCTGGGCGGCGAGGAACATCACCGGAACGGTGGTGATGAGCAACAGCTCGATGATCCGTGGCTTGGTAAGCGCCACGAAGGCCTTGACGCGGGCCCCGAACGGGCGATGGCCCCCCGGGCTGGGAGTCAAGGCGACCCCTGCGGGTCGGGACTCGACGGCCGTCACGCACACCCCTGACAGAGAAATCCCAGCAAGCTCCGGGCGAGGAGGCCCGGTGAAGACTTGCGCGAACCCGTTCACTCTAGACGTTGCGGATACGCCGTCCTTCGCGGGGGTGGGGTCGTGTTGGGGGTGACTGTTCACCGGTATACGCATTCCGCCGGGAGGCGAACTCCGCCGGTCGCCCACACCCTGGAAAGTGCTCGGAAAGTGTGCGTGTCAACGGGGGTAGGCTCGACAGCGCCCGGTGCGGTAACAGTCACCGGCCTACGACAGTGGAGAGGAGCCCTGACTCAGGGTGAGCATCAAGCCGACCACCGCAGACTTCCAGTGGACCGATGTGGACCAGCGGGCCGTGGACACCGCCCGTGTTCTCGCCGCGGACGCCGTACAGAAAGTCGGAAACGGCCACCCGGGCACGGCGATGAGCCTGGCTCCCGCCGCGTACACCCTGTTCCAGAAGGTGATGCGGCACGACCCCGCGGACGCCGAGTGGACCGGCCGTGACCGGTTCGTCCTCTCCGCCGGCCACTCCAGCCTGACGCTCTACATCCAGCTCTACCTGGCCGGCTACGGCCTGGAGCTGGAGGACCTGAAGGCGTTCCGTACCTGGGGCTCCAAGACGCCGGGGCATCCGGAGTACGGCCACACCACCGGCGTCGAGACGACGACCGGGCCGCTGGGCCAGGGTGTCGCCAACGCGGTGGGCATGGCCATGGCCGCCCGCTACGAACGCGGTCTCTTCGACCCCGACGCGGCCCCCGGCACCTCCCCGTTCGACCACATGGTGTGGGTCGTCGCGGGTGACGGCTGCCTCCAGGAAGGCATCTCGGCCGAGGCGTCGTCGCTGGCCGGACACCAGAAGCTGGGCAACCTGGTCCTGCTGTGGGACGACAACCACATCTCCATCGAGGGCGACACCCAGACCGCGGTCTCCGAGGACACCATCAAGCGGTACGAGGCCTACGGCTGGCACGTCCAGCGCGTCGACCAGCTCCCCAACGGCGACCTCGACCCGGCCGGCCTGCACGCGGCGCTGCTGGCGGCGAAGGCCGAGACCGGGCGCCCCTCGTTCATCGCGGCCCGTTCGATCATCGCCTGGCCCGCCCCGAACGCCCAGAACACCGAGGCCGCGCACGGCTCGGCGCTCGGTGACGACGAGATCGCGGCGACCAAGCGGGTCCTGGGTTTCGACCCGGAGCAGACCTTCGAGGTCTCCGACGCGGTCATCGGCCACACGCGTGAGGCCCTGGACCGCGGCCGTGAGGCCCGAGCCGAGTGGGACAAGGCGTTCGCCGCGTGGCGCACCGCCCACCCCGAGCGCGCCGCCTCCTTCGACCGGATCGCCGCGGGCGAGCTGCCCGAGGGGTGGCAGGAGAAGCTCCCGGTCTTCGAGCCCGGCAAGTCCCTGGCCACCCGCGCGGCGTCCGGGAAGGTGCTGCAGGCGCTGGGCGATGTCGTGCCCGAGCTGTGGGGCGGCTCCGCCGACCTCGCCGGGTCGAACAACACCACGATCGACAAGACGTCGTCGTTCCTCCCGGCGGGCAACCCGCTGCCGGAGGCCGACCCGTACGGGCGCACGATCCACTTCGGGATCCGCGAGCACGCCATGGCCGCCGCCATGAACGGCATCGCGCTGCACGGCAACACCCGCATCTACGGCGGCACCTTCCTGGTGTTCTCCGACTACATGCGCAACGCGGTGCGGCTCTCCGCGCTGATGCACCTGCCGGTCACCTACGTGTGGACGCACGACTCGATCGGCCTCGGCGAGGACGGCCCGACCCACCAGCCGGTCGAGCACCTGGCCGCGCTGCGCGCCATCCCGGGCCTGAACCTGGTGCGCCCGGCCGACGCCAACGAGACGGCCATCGCCTGGCGCGAGATCCTGCGCCGCCACACCAAGGTGTTCGGCAAGGGCGCCCCGCACGGCCTCGCGCTGACCCGGCAGGGCGTGCCGACCTACGAGGCGAACGAGAACGCGGCCAGGGGCGGATACGTCCTGTTCGACGCCGAAGGGCCCTCCGGGCAGAACACCGAGCCGCAGGTGCTGCTCATCGCGACCGGCTCCGAGGTCCACCTCGCCGTCGAGGCGCGCGAGCAGCTCCAGACGGCCGGTGTGCCGACCCGGGTCGTCTCGATGCCGTCGGTCGAGTGGTTCGAGGAGCAGGACCAGGCATACAAGGACAGCGTGCTCCCGCCGTCGGTCAAGGCACGCGTCGCGGTCGAGGCGGGCATCGGCCTGACCTGGCACCGCTACGTCGGCGACGCCGGCCGCATCATCTCGCTGGAGCACTTCGGGGCCTCGGCCGACGCGAAGGTCCTGTTCC
>NZ_NTGZ01000558.1 GCF_002551245.1 Streptomyces sp. rh34 | reverse complement strand
GTGCACCGCCCGGCCCCCGGTCTCCGGCCGGGCGGTGCACCGGCTGGGCAAGGCCCGCCTGACCATCACGCCGCGCGCGGCCGAGGACGGTTCCTGGCGGGTCTCCGTGGTGCTGGTCGTGCGCGGGCGGTGGCTGCTGCGGCCGGTGGGCGCGGTGGCGCTGTTCTTCGCCCGGGGCCTGGTGACGCGGGGCTTCCGGGAGGCGGCGGACCGTGCGGCCGAGGAGTGGAACACGGCGCTCGCGGAGCTGACGCCGCTGTACGGCGAGGCGTTGCGCGGGGAGATCGCCGACGCTCTGACGGAGCAGCCCGAGCCGGCCGGGCCCTCCGATCCGACTGATCCGACTGATCCGACCGAACCCAAGACTCTCTGACCCCACCCCCGCGACCCCTTCTTGAACATGTTCAAGAAGGGGTCTACAGTCATGCCCAAGAGCATTTTTGAACGTGTTCAAGGGAGGGTGGGGCATGGACCTCACTGTTGTCACGTACGTCATCTATCTGCTGATCACCGTGGCGCTCACCGTCTGGGTCGCCCGCACCCTCAGCCGGAACGGGCGGATCTTCCTCGCCGATGTGCTGCACGGGAACGAGAAGCTCGCCGACGCCGTCAACCACCTGCTGGTGGTCGGCTTCTACCTGGTCAACCTCGGGTTCGTCACGCTCTACCTGAAGAACGCCGGCGGGGTCGCCGACGCCCGTGAGCTGTTCGAGGCCCTCTCGGTGAAGGTGGGCGTGGTCCTGCTGGTGCTCGGCGTCATGCACCTGGGCAATGTGTGGGTACTCAGCCGCATCCGCCGCCGCAGCGCCCTGGAGCGCGAGGAGACCCCACCCGTGCCGCCGCAGGGTTGGACGCCCCCGGGCTACGGGGGCCCGTGGGCGGCACCCGCACCCGCGCCGGCACCCGGGCGGTGAGCCCGGTGACCGGAGC
>NZ_NTGZ01000557.1 GCF_002551245.1 Streptomyces sp. rh34 | reverse complement strand
ATGGGCGTGCCGGGCGAGGGCGCCGGGCCGCACCGCGTCGCCGAGGCCGCCGTGCGCGTCCAGGGACCGTACGGCGGCGGCATGGCGTTCGCGGGCCTCGGCGTCGTCCAGCGAGGCGTACAGCGTCTCGCGCAGCAGGTCGTGGGCGAAGGCATACTGCCCGGACGGGCGGGGGACGACGACACGGGCGACGACGGCCGGCTCCAGCAGCCGGTCCACGTGGGGGACCGGTGAACCGTGCACCACGGCCAGGACCTGCCGGCGGAACTCCCGGCCGAGCAGGGCGGCGCTGGTCAGCAGGGAGACGACCGGCTCGGGCAGCAGGGCGAGCCGCTGCCGGACCGCTTCCCGCACGCCGGGCGGAATGGTGGAGACAGGGCTCCCGCTGTGCCAGAGCCGGGCGGTCTGCTCGACGAAGAAGGGGTTGCCGCCGGTGCGCCGGTGGACCTCGTCGACCAGCCGCGGTGCGGGCTCGCGGCCCGTCGTCACCGTCATCAGCGCCCCCACCTCGTCCCGGCCGAGGCCGGTCAGCGTGAGGGTCGCGGCGGCGCGCGAGACCAGCGGGAGGATCAGCTGCTGGAGCGGGTGCCCCGGCGCCTCCACCTCGACGTCCCGGTAGGTGCCGATCAGCAGCAGCCGCTCGAACCAGGCGTGCTGGGCGGCGAATTCGAGCAGGCGCAGCGAGGCCGGGTCGGAGCTGTGCAGATCGTCGAGAACGACCACCAGCGGCCGGCTCTGGGAGACCGTGACGAGGGCCGTGGTCACCGCGTCGAAGAGCCCGAAGGCCTCGGCCCCCTCCGGCGAACCGCCGCCCGGGGGGCTCGTGGCCGCTTCGGCGCCGGGCTCGCCGCTCCGCGCCCCGTCGGAAACCGGCGCCCCGGCGGCCCCCGGGGCGGATGGCGTGCTGGGTCCCGGACCGTCCGCACCGCCCTGGGC
>NZ_NTGZ01000556.1 GCF_002551245.1 Streptomyces sp. rh34 | reverse complement strand
AGATGTGTATAAGAGACAGGCCGGGTCCGTGCCGGCCGCCGGGCGCGGCAGGGCGGTCACCCGTCCGGGCCGTGTCCCGTCGCCCGCGGAGACCAGGACCGGTCCGTCATAGCTCCAGACGGTCCGGTCGTTCCGCAACGAGAGCTCCCGCAGGAAGCTCTCCTGAGCCGTGCCCGGGCCGGACACCAGGAGCACCAGCGGACGGTGCTGAGCGGTCAGCGGCAGTTCCGGGTCGGACTCCAGGAGGGCGGCGAACTCCCTCGGCGGGATGTGAACGGTGCCGCCGGGAAGGCGCAGGACCACGGAGTCGGCACCGTCCGTCTCCGCGTACACGAACCACGGGGCGGGGGCGCCCTCCTCGGTCCACGGGGCGAACCTCGCAGCGGCGGAGTCCTCTGCGGGCCTGGCCCCGGCCTCCGAGAGCCGCACCGGGTCGATCCCCCGGGGGGTCGGCACGGGCCCCCAGTTACGGCCCTGGAGAGTACCGTCGGGCCTGCGCATACGGCCCTCCTCGGTGAAGGCGCCCAGCGTCTCCAGGTGGAAGACGGCCAGTTCACCGGGGTGAGCGAGCTCGTGTCCGGCGGCGAGGGCCTGTTCGGCCAGCTTCCGGAGCCGGGCCTCGGCCGCCGCGTCCCACGGTGCGGTGGCGGGCAGGTGCAGCGCCGTACGCCCCAGCGCCTCGCGCTCTGCGGCGGGCCGGTTCGCCAGCAGCCGGGCGGCGCCGGTCATCGCCCAGAGTGCGCGGGCGTGGTCACGGGGGCCCAGCGGACCGGTGGGCTGCCGCAGCACCGACTGCACGGCGGTGTCACCGTCGGCGGCGAACCGGTCCAGCGCGGTCCGCAGTGCGGGCGTGTCCCACACCTGGGTCTGTCTCTTATACACATCT
>NZ_NTGZ01000555.1 GCF_002551245.1 Streptomyces sp. rh34 | reverse complement strand
CTCCCGACGACCGTCCGGCCGCCGAGCCGACCGGACGGCGGCGGGCGCGCCGCGGACCGGCAGCGCCCGAGGAGGAGCAGGCCCCCGAGTTGATCCCGGCCCAGCAGGGCGAGGGTTCCGGGCGGCGGCGCGGCCGCCCCAGCCCGGCCGAGGCGGCCCCGGGCACGGTTCCGGCGGACGCCGCACGGGAACAGCCCCAGCCACCGCGGCGGGGGGCGCTGGCCCTGACCTCCGCCCCGTCCGCGGCGCCCGCCGCCCCTTCCGAGGGGTCGGTCGTCACCGCGGCCGAGAACGCCCAGGGCGGCGGTCGCCCGCAGCTCGGGCAGACCGTGCCGCCGCAGGGCGTCCCGGTGGACCCTCAGCAGCCCGTACCGCCCACCGGACGACGGGCCCGTCGTGAGGGCGAGCCCGCCCGCGCCGCCCTGCCCGCCCTCGCCTCCGGAAACAGTGGCAACAGCGGCAACCACGGCGATGAAGGCGACGGCGGTCACTCCGGGCCGGAGCAGTCCCAGCAGCCCGGAGGGCGGCGTGCCCGACGCGCCCTGGCCGCCGCCCAGGAGCGCACCGCGGCCGAGGCCGGTCCGCGGACCGCCTTCGCCCTTCCCCCGGCCGACGCGGACCGGGCAGCGCTCGCCCCCGACGCCCCGGTGGCCCCCGGCGGCGGGGCGAGCACGCACCACGCGCGTACCGCACCGGAGGCCGGTCACACGCCTCCGCAGGCGCACCCCGTCGCCCCGGCGCACACCGGCCCGCAGCCGGACGGAACCGCCGGGCAGGGCTTCCCGGTCGCGCCCCAGGCGGCCCCCGCGCCCCACCTCCCCGGGGCGGCACCACACGCGCCCGGCCCGCACGACGGTGGCGTACCGGAGGCTCCGAGCCCGGCGCCGGACCTCGCGGCGTGGGGCGACACCGGGCCGAACGTCCCCACCGGCACCGGGCAGACCGCCCACACCACCGGCGCTGTCTCTTATACACATCT
>NZ_NTGZ01000554.1 GCF_002551245.1 Streptomyces sp. rh34 | reverse complement strand
CCGCTGACCGCGGGCGGCCGGGCGGACCTCGCGGTCTTCGACGTACCCGACGAGGAGGCCCTGCGCGCGGGCGGGGCGCGCGCCTGCGTGGCGACGGTCCTCGCGGGGCGGCTCGTGCACCGCGCCCGCTGAGGCGGAGGCCGGCTCCGAGGCCGGAGCGGGCTTCCTGCGGGACGGTCACGGCACCTTCGGGCCGCCCAGATAGCGTCCCTTCGTGTCGTACGGCCAGGCGTTGGCGACGCAGCCCTTCAGCCCGTCGATCTGCTGCATCATCGCGGGAGCGGGGCGCCCCTTCCCCGGGCAGGTCTCGTGGCCGCGCCCCAGCCAGTGGCCGACCTCGTGGTTGACGATCAGCGCCCGGTACTCCGCCACGGGCCCGTCGAACTGCGGCGAACCGAGCTGCCAGCGCTTCAGGTTGACCATCACCCTCTCGCCGCCCCGGCAGTTGACCTCGCCGCGCGTCTTCAGGCCGTACTCGCCGCAGATCCGGTCCGTGGTCGCCGGGGTGGCGATCTTGATCACGAGTCCGGCCGGGCCGTCGGCGACCTGACGGAACGCGTGCTCGCCGTCGTGGCTCCAGCCGCGCGGATCGGCGAGGACGGCGGCGATGTCCGCGGCGGCCCGGTCGGGGTCGACGCCGCTGCCGTCCTCCACCTCGACCCGGTAGGCGCTGCCCCTGCCCTTCGCGTCGACCCCCGCACGGGCCACGGTGAACGTCCCGGGGCCCGAGGCGGGGATGTCCTCGGCCCGGACATCGCCGTCCTTCTCGTCCGAGGCCGAGGCCGAGGCCGAGGCGGAGGCGGACGGCGGGGGAGTGGTCGGTGGCGGGTCCTCCAGAGGCTCCGCGGCGTTGTCCGGTCCGTCCGCCGGGGCCGTACGGGACGGGTCCGGCGCCGCGTTCGCCGGTCCGCCCCCGTCCTGCCAGGGGCGGCCGACCAGCAGGGCCGCGCCCGCCACGACCACGAGGGCCAGTACGGCGAGTGATGCCGCCCGGCGCCGGTCGCGGCGTCTGCGCCGCACCCGGGAGCGGGCCGTCGAC
>NZ_NTGZ01000553.1 GCF_002551245.1 Streptomyces sp. rh34 | reverse complement strand
ACAGATGCCGCCCGGTGCGACGCCGCCGCCTTCGGGCCCGGGCGCGCCCGGTGCTCCGGCGGGCGGGTATCTCCCGACGCAGCTCGTCTCCCAGCTCGGCCCGCCCGGCGGCACCCCGCCGCCGGGTCCGCCGCCGGGTTCCACCCCGCCTCCCGGTCCTCCTGGCCCTCCTGGCCCTCCCGGTCCTCCTGGTCCGCCGCTGGGCTCCACGCCGCCTCCGGGCGGTGGGATGCACCATGCCGCGACGATGTTCGCCGACGGGAGCAGCATCGGTGCGGGCGTCGCGGGTGCGCCCAGGCCGCCGGGTCCGCCCGGTGCTCCGGGAGTCCCGCAGCCTCCCGGTCCGCCCGGTGTTCCGGGTGCGCCGCAGCCTCCTGGTCCGCCGGGTCCGCCGCCGGGTTCCACGCCGCCTCCGGGTGGTGGGGTGCACCACGCGGAGACGATGTTCGCGAGTCCGGGGCAGGTAGGGCCTCCCGGTCCTCCCGGCCCGCCCGGGGCCCCCGGCGCTTCGCTGGGCGGGGCCCCCGGTCCCGTACCGCAGCCGCCGGGTCCGCCCGGTCCGCCCGGTCCGCCGCCCGGTGCGCACACCCCGCCGCCCCCGGCGTACGGCTATCCGCAGCAGCCCACCGGTCAGCCGACCGTGGGCCCCGGCTACCAGGCCGTGCTGCGGTTCCGGGCTCCGGACGGCAGCGAGCAGCAGCTGATCCGCCGCTCGGCGCCGGGAACCCCGCATCCCGAGTGGCAGATGCTGCACGAGCTGCGGGCGATGAACGTGCCGCCGCAGCAGGTCATCGAGCTGCACACCGAGCTGGAGTCCTGTGAGCTGCCGGGCGGGTACTGCGCCCGGATGATCAGGGAGACCTGGCCGCAGGTGCGGATCACGAGCGTCGCCCCGTACGGCACGGATCACGCCAGCCGGCAGCAGGGCATGCAGCATCTGCTGACGCACCAGGGCGAGTTGCACCAGGTCGCGGACGGCCCGGCGCGGCCCGCGCCGGTGCGGGCGCCGCTGCCGCAGATGCCGCCCGCGCCCGTGCTGCCGCCGGAGGCGGTGGT
>NZ_NTGZ01000552.1 GCF_002551245.1 Streptomyces sp. rh34 | reverse complement strand
AGCGGCGCCTCCGGGCCGACGACCACCAGCCCGGCGCCCAGCTCGGCCGCGAGGCGCGCGACGGCGTCACCGTCGAGCGCGTCGACCGGGTGCAGTTCGGCCACCTCTGCGATGCCGGCGTTGCCGGGGGCGCAGTACAGAGCGGTGACATCGGGGTCGAGGGACAGAGAGCGGCACAGGGCGTGTTCGCGGGCGCCGCCGCCGATGACGAGGACCTTCACGGGGTGCAGCCTATCCCGCCGGGCGCGAGGAGCCCCGACGACCGCCGGTCCGTGGACAGGCAGCCTCCCGCCCCCGCCGTCACCGCGTCCCTGCTCGCCACTGTTCCTCACTGCTCGTCACTGCTCGTTGGTGAACTCCTCCACGACCGTGGCGCCCAGCTCGCGGACGATCAGCTCGTGGCCGGAGAGGGCGGAGTCGATGAGATCCGGATCGTCGGCCTCCGGGGTGTCGTCCTCGGGAGCAACGGATCGCGGCGGCTCCGCCCCGTACGCACTGGGGGAGGCCTCGGGGGCGGGCGCGGCCTCCCGGCGCTGCGGCGGCGCGGAGGCGGGCGGCTGCTGCTGGGGCGGCGGGGGCTGTCCCTGCGACGAGGGCACGGGCTGCTGCGGGGCGGAGTGCTGGGGCCGGGGCTCGTACGCGACCGGGGCGGCGGGGACTGCCGGGGCGGGCTGGTACTGCGGGGCGGGGCGTCCGGCGCCTCCGCCGGGCCCCGGGGGTGTCCCGCCGCCACCGGAGGTGTCGATGACCGCTTCGATGCGCCACTGGGCGTTGAACCGTTCGGCGAGGGCCTGCTTGAGGATCTCCTCGCTGCCACTGCTCGCGAAGTTGTCCCGGGCTCCCGCGTTGAGGAAGCCGATCCGGAGGGTGGTCCCGTCGAACCCGGCGACCTGGGCGTTCTGGCTGAGCAGGATCCAGGTGAAGCGCCGGCGGCTCTTGACCGCCTCCAGGATGTCCGGCCACATGTTCTGCACCTGGGCGGCGCCCTGGGCCATGCTCTGCCCGCCCTCGGGTGCGGCCGGGGCGGCGGGGGCCGCCGGGGCGACCGGGGCCTGTCTCTTATACA
>NZ_NTGZ01000551.1 GCF_002551245.1 Streptomyces sp. rh34 | reverse complement strand
CGCCCGGGACGCGCGCGCGGTGCTGGCGCGGACCGCCGAGGGCGACGATCCGTACGCGGTGTCGGTGGTGCGGGACACCGCGGGCTCGGTCGCGCAGCGGCTGCTGTCCTCGGTCGTCGCGGTCGGCTGCTCGATCGCGGAGCGCTCGCTCGCCGCGCCGCCCGACATCGATCTGGCGGTGACCACCGGGCTCGGCTATCCGTACGGGCCGCTGGCCTGGGGCGAGCGGGTCGGGGCCGCGAGGATGCTGGAACTCCAGCGGTCGCTGCACGCGACGACGGGCGATCCGCGCCACCGGCCGACGCGGTGGATCACCGAACGGGCCGCCCTCGGTCTGGCGCTGACCGATCCGGGGACCTCGCCCGCCGACTGCCTGGAGTGAAGACCCGGCGCGGGCGACCGATTCGTACAAGACCGTCGGGACGCCGCGTGCGTACGGTCGGGGCATGACTCCACGACTTGACGCGATCAGCATCATCACGGCGGACCTGGCGGCCTCGCTCGCCTTCTACCGCAGGCTCGGACTCGACATCCCCGAAGGGGCGGAGTCCGCACCGCACGTCGAAGTGACCCTGCCGGGCGAGCAGCGGCTGCTGTGGGACACGGAGGCGGTCATCGCCTCGTTCGATCCGGCGTGGCAGCGGCCCTCGGGCGGCGAGCGGCTCGGACTGGCGTTCGCCTGTGACGACCCGGAGGAGGTGGACACGCTGTACGCCGAGCTGACCGGCGCCGGATACGAGGGGCACCTGAAGCCGTGGGACGCGGTGTGGGGGCAGCGCTACGCGGTCGTGCTGGACCCGGACGGCTGCGGGGTCTCGCTGTTCGCCTCGGCGTCCCCCGCCGTGAAGTAGGCCCCGAGCGTCGTCCCGGCGAGGTCGCGCATCTCGCGGGCCAGGTGCGCCTGGTCGACGCAGCCCGCCGCGCAGGCCGCCTCGGCGTACGGCAGGCCGGAGCGGACGAGGGCCAGGGCGCGTTGGAGGCGGAGGATCCGGGCCAGGGTCTTGGGTCCGTAGCCGAAGGCCGCCAGGGAGCGGCGGTGCAGCTGGCGGGCTCCGAGGCCGACCTCGGCGGCCG
>NZ_NTGZ01000550.1 GCF_002551245.1 Streptomyces sp. rh34 | reverse complement strand
GACTCGGCCTGCGCGGCGACGGCCGTACGGGGTCCGCCCCCGCACCGCGGGACACCGCAGCCGCCCCCGTACGGCGGTCCGGGTAGTGGTCCGGGTCCGACCGCGTCCCCCGGCGCGGAGGGCATCGCCCGTTCAGCGCCCCGTCGAGCTGTCGATCAGCTCACGGAGGATGTCCGCGTGACCGGCGTGTCGGCCGGTCTCCTCGATCATGTGCGTAAGGGCCCAACGGAGGCTGGGAGCGGGGTCCTCCGGGCGCGGGCGGGGCACCGGCGCACCGAGGTCGGCGCACGTGTCGAGTACGCGGTTGGCCTCCGCGACCGCCTCCCGGTAGCGGTCGACGACCTCGGCCACGCCGTCCTTTGGGGCGGCGTGGAAAGTCGCCGGCCAGTCGGCGACCCGCTCCCCGAGGAACAGGGACCGCTCGACGGACGTCAGATGGCTGAGCAGGCCCAGCAGATGCGTGCCCGAGGGCACCCCGGCGGTGCGGACCTCCGGTTCCGGCGCGCCCTCGACCTTCGCCGCGACCGAGTCGCGCAGGTAGTCGAGGAAGCCGCGCAGTACCTCGGCCTCGCTGCCCCCGGTCCGGGGCGGCGGGGTGTCCCGGCGGCGTCGGGGGCGGGGTGCGGCGGTCATGGGTGCCTCCTGGGAATCCGGGTTCACGTGTCCGTCCCAGTCTCGGCCGGTCCCCGGCCGCCAGGGCAAGGGATCATGCCGTTCCGGCAAGAGGGCGCGAGGCGGGGGCGCGTTCCGGGGCGCGCGTGCCGGGCGTGACGGGCGTCTCCGGAAGCTCCCTGGCGCCACAAAACTAACGGCGCTAGTTTGGGTGGGTGCGACGCGTTGCCCCGCGCCGCACGGCTTCGGCGCTCCGCACAGCACGGCTCCGTACAGCACGTCCGGGAGGAAACAGCCATGAAGGCCCATGACCAGATGTACATCGACGGTGCGTGGCGGCCCGCCGCCGGCCACGACACGATCCCGGTCGTGAACCCGGCCGACGAGCAGGTCATCGCCCACGTGCCGGCGGGGACGCCCGAGGACGTCGACGCGGCGGTGCGGGCCGCGCGCGCCGCCTTCCCCGCCTGGGC
>NZ_NTGZ01000549.1 GCF_002551245.1 Streptomyces sp. rh34 | reverse complement strand
AGCCGGAACGCCGCCTCGGCACTGCCGCCGCCCGCGGCGCAGCGCAGGTGGCGCTCGGCCTCGCGGTCCTCGCCGTCGCGCAGCAGGGCCATGCCGACCTGGAGCGCGGCATCGGTGTGCCCGGCCGCCGCGGCGCGCTCGTACCAGCCCAGCGCCGTACGGTCCTCGTCGCGCCCGGCGTGCAGGATGCCGAGGTTGAAGGCCGCGTCGACGCTGCCCGCCTCGGCCGCCTTGGAGAACCAGGGCTCGGCCCCGGTGTGGTCGCCCGCCTGGAGCAGCAGCACCGCGAGCGCGTTGGCCGCCTCGCGGTGTCCGGCGTACGCGGCGCGGCGGTACCACTGCTCGGCCTGCGGAGTGCGGTCCTGGGCGGCGCAGAGCAGCCCGAGGTTGTACGCCCCGTTGACGTCGCCCGCGTCCATGGCGGCCCGGTACCAGCGCTCGGCGGTCTGCTGCTCACCGCGTGCGGCGTGCAGCGCGCCGAGCGCGTTGGCGGCGTTGCCGTCACCGTCCTGGGCGGCGCGCAGCCACCACACGGCGGCGCTCTCCTCGTCGCCCGCGTCGCGCAGCAGGAAGCCCAGCGCGCAGGCGGCACGCGGCTCGCCGTCCTTGGCGGAGGTGAGATACCAGCGCCCGGCCTCCTTGAGCTCGCCGCGCTGCTCCAGGATCGCGCCGAGGTGCAGGGCGGCCCGCCGGTGCCCCCGGGCGGCGGCCTGGCGGTACCACTGCTCGGCCTCGCCGACCCGGCCGGCGGCGGGCCCCGCCACGGGACTGTCGCCGTCGGCCGCGCTCCCGGCGCGCGCGGGCCCCGTCGCCCGTACGTCACGGGCGGGTGCGGGCGGGCCGCCGGGGAGGCCGAGGCCCGTTCCGGTTCGCCCGGAAGCGACGCCCCGGCCCAGGCCGAAGGCGTCGTGCGGGTCCTCGACGGCCTTCCGCTCCAGGGCACGGGCCAGCCGGTAGGCGGCCTCACGGTGCCCCTGTTCGGCGGCGGCGCGCAGCCAGCGCTCGGCGCCGACGTCGCTGCGGTGCTCCAGCAGGTCGGCCAGCGCGTACGCGCCCAGCGCGTGGCCCTGCTCGGCGGACTGGCGCAGCCAGTACTCCGCGCCGGGCTCGTCGCCGCG
>NZ_NTGZ01000055.1 GCF_002551245.1 Streptomyces sp. rh34 | reverse complement strand
CCGTCGTCCTCGGCCCCGACGGCGCCGAGCTGGCCGCCGCCCACAACGAACGCGAGGCCACCGGCGACCCGACCGCGCACGCCGAGATCCTGGCCCTGCGCCGGGCGGCCGCGGCCCACGGCGAGTGGCGCCTGACCGGCTGCACGCTGGTGGTCACCCTGGAGCCCTGCACGATGTGCGCGGGCGCCCTGGTCCAGTCCCGCATCGCCCGGGTCGTCCACGGCGCCCGCGACGAGAAGGCGGGCGCGGCGGGCTCCCTCTGGGACGTCGTCCGCGATCGCCGCCTCAACCACCGCCCGGAGGTGATCGGCGGCGTCCTGGAGGACGAGTGCGCCGAACAGCTGACGGCCTTCTTCCGCACCCTCTGACCGGTAGGGCCCCGCCACCTGACCAGGTACGGCCCCGCTCCCGAGAACCGATTTCTGTCCACGCCCCGGGATGGTCTAAGCTCTCTCTCGGTAGCGTGTCCGAGCGGCCGAAGGAGCTCGCCTCGAAAGCGAGTGTGGCGTAACCCGTCACCGTGGGTTCAAATCCCACCGCTACCGCTTCTGGTGCCCCTTTGATCAGCGAAATCGCAGATCAAAGGGGCACCCTGCGTTTGATGATCAAGGCGATCTGCGAGGACCCGCCCGACCAGCAAGGCCATCCGATCGGTGAGATGCAGCCAACGCGAACGTGCCGACTGAGCTGAGGGCGGCAGATGACGGCGGTCTCGGTCAGCCTGACGAGCCTCCGCCACTTGCGTGTGGTTCAGTAGCTCCCCCGCGCTAAGGGATCTCCTGGTCTCGCGAGCCGATCCTCCTGATCTCATCCCCTGATCCCCGCCCACGCGGGGTTGTTCCCATCATGGACGGCAGCGGAGACCGCTGGCCCGGGTCGTCCCCGCGCGCGTGCGGGGTTGATCCCTTGATGTCGGGGTTCTCGGCCATGAGGAACCGCCGGTCGTCCCCGTGAGTGCGGGGCTGGTCCGTCGCACCCGGCGCTTACAGCGCTCGCCGCCGTCCACCACCTCGGGAAGTCAACGCGAAGGCTTCCGTGCCACCCCGCAGGTGCGACAGGCGTCTGCGGAGAAGGCCGCCAACGCGGAGCGACCGGTCGCCGCACAGAGGATGTACGGCGACCGGGCGCTCCGATTCACAGTTCAGGTCGGGGGAAGCGGCGTCGGGGGGACAAGCCGCTTCCCCCGGTGAGAACAGGGCCTGCTGGTCCTCCGTCGCGGTCAGGGGGGAATCGCGCGGCGGTGACCCCACAGAGAGGCCCCGTTCCGGCCCTCCGGGTCCTGCCTGGTCCCGTTGGGCTCGGTATCCATCCTGCCGCGCGGCAGGCGTCGTGAGGTCGGGCGAAAGACCTTGATGGCGGGGCCGTAGGTCCTTAAAGAGCTCATCAGTGATCAGAAACGGCCACCGGATACGGCCATCCGTGCGGATACAATCGCCCGATCGCACGTGGGGTCGATGGAGGGGCAGGATTGTGGCCAAGGCAAAGACGATCATCATCTACATATTGGTGGTCTTCGTGCTGTACACGATCATCATGTCTCCCCAGCGGGCCGCCGAGCTGGTCCAGGTAGGGTTCGAAGGCATTTCCACCGCCGCGCAGAGCGTCGGTGACTTCATGTCAGAACTGGTGAAGTAGGAGAAGCGCGATGATCCGCCACCTGGTCCTTTTCAAGCTGAACGAAGGCGTCGAGCGGGACGACCCGCGGGTCGTCGCCGGGGACCGGGCCTTCCGGGAGCTGGAGGGGCAGGTCCCGGAGCTGGAGTTCTGGGAGTGTGCCTGGAACATCACCGACCGGCCGATCGCGTACGACTACGCCATCAACTCCGCCGTCGCCGACGAGGACGCGCTCAAGCGCTACATCGAGCACCCGGCCCACCAGGCCGCCGCGGGACAGTGGCGAGAATTCGCCACTTGGGTGATCGCCGACTACCCCTTCTGACGCTCCCCCAACACCGGTTCGTCCCGGTTCCAGCGACCCCTCGCCGTCCAGGCGGGGGGTTTCTCTGTTCTGTTTAAACCCTTATGACCTCAACACGGCACTATGAGGTGCTTGCACACAGTGGACATGTCTTGTGATGCTATGACCGCTTTTGACGGATGAGTTGACCGTAGTTGACCGCGAAGGGGTGGCGTCACCGTGCCGGCCAGTACAGCGCCTCAAGTGCCTCCCCAGACAGTCCAGACCGTCCAGACCGTCCGGGCCGAGGACATCCAGACCGAGACCCCGGACCCTTCCGTCAGGCCCGCCAGGACCCGCGGCGCCGACACCAGGGCGCTCACCCAGGTCCTTTTCGGCCAGCTCAAGAACCTGGAGCCGGGCACTCCGGAGCACCGCCGGGTCCGGGCCGCCCTCATCGAGGCGAACCTCCCCCTCGTCCGGTACGCCGCAGCGCGGTTCCGCAGCCGCAACGAGCCGATGGAGGACGTCGTCCAGGTCGGCACCATCGGCCTGATCAACGCCATCGACCGGTTCGACCCGGACCGCGGGGTCCAGTTCCCCACGTTCGCGATGCCCACCGTCGTCGGCGAGATCAAGCGGTACTTCCGCGACAACGTACGCACCGTCCACGTCCCGCGCCGGCTGCACGAGCTGTGGGTCCAGGTCACCGGCGCCACCGAGGACCTGACGACCGCCCACGGCCGGTCCCCGACCACCGCCGAGATCGCCGAGCGGCTGAAGATCTCCGAGGACGAGGTGCTGGCCTGCATCGAGGCCGGACGCTCGTACCACGCGACCTCGCTGGAAGCCGCCCAGGAGGGTGACGGGCTGCCCGGGCTCCTCGACCGGCTCGGCTACGAGGACCCCGCGCTCGCGGGCGTCGAACACCGCGATCTCGTCCGGCACCTCCTCGTCCAGCTCCCCGAGCGCGAGCAGCGCATCCTCCTCCTGCGCTACTACAGCAACTTGACCCAGTCTCAGATCAGCGCGGAACTGGGCGTCTCCCAGATGCATGTGTCAAGGCTTCTCGCCAGAAGTTTCGCCCGACTGAGATCCGCAAACAGGATCGAGGCGTAACCGGAACGGGTAGACCGTCCACAGAGCAGTTCTGACGGCATAAAAGGCCTACACCCCCTGTTTCCAGGGCGGATTCGGCGCTGACTTGTCGACATGTCACTACAGCGTGTTGCCGACATGTGACATTCTGCTCGAAGCGCGTTTGCCGCAGCCCCACCTCCGGTATTCAGGTGGAGGCTGCGTTCCTCCGATGGTCGCGGCCACCGCGACCGTCCGCGACCTCAAGGGGGTGGCATGTCCGAAGAACAGGGCAGCTCGAAGGTGCTCACGCTCACGAAGAGCGTGCCGGCACCCGCCGTGCTCACCAGCTCGCCGGAAGCCATCGACACCCGCACGCTGTCCCGCTCCCTGTTCCTGCGGCTCGCCGCGCTCGGCCCCGCCTCGGGCCCCGAGGGAACGGACAGTCCGGAGCGGACCTACGTGCGGGACACACTGATCGAACTGAACCTCCCGCTGGTGCGGTACGCCGCGGCGCGGTTCCGTAGCCGCAACGAACCGATGGAGGACATCGTCCAGGTCGGCACGATCGGCCTGATCAAGGCGATCGACCGGTTCGACTGCGAACGGGGCGTCGAGTTCCCGACGTTCGCGATGCCCACCGTCGTCGGCGAGATCAAACGCTTCTTCCGCGACACCTCCTGGTCCGTGCGGGTCCCCCGCCGCCTCCAGGAGCTGCGGCTCGCCCTGACCAAGACCAGCGACGAGCTCGCGCAGAAGCTCGACCGCTCGCCGACCGTGCCCGAGCTGGCCCGCGCGCTCGGGGTCTCCGAGGAGGACGTGGTCGACGGTCTCGCCGTCGGCAACGCCTACACGGCCTCCTCCCTGGACTCCCCCTCCCCCGAGGACGACGGCGGCGAGGGCTCCCTGGCCGACCGCCTCGGGTACGAGGACTCAGCGCTGGAAGGCGTCGAGTACCGCGAGTCACTGAAGCCGCTGCTGGCCAAGCTCGCGCCGCGCGAGCGCCAGATCATCATGCTGCGGTTCTTCGCGAACATGACGCAGTCGCAGATCGGCGAGGAGGTCGGCATCTCCCAGATGCACGTCTCCCGGCTGCTGACCCGCACGCTCGCGCAGCTCAGGGAAGGACTCATCGCGGACTGAGACCGGCCGGCAGAGTTCTGCTGATCTCTGCCGATCCCGGTTGATCCCCGCCGATCCCGGTTGATCACGGTTGATCTCCGTGGATCCCTCTCGACCTCTGCATCAGGGTTCAGATTTGACGGGGTGTCAGCCACACTGGCGCGATGCGACGTCAGATATTCGGCTCGACCGGCCGCCGGGGCACCGCCATCGTCGCCTCGGCGGCCGCGCTGTGTCTGGGCAGCGGCTTCCTGGCCGCCTGCGGGAGCGGACCGGGCGACGACGGATACGTGGCCGTGGGCGCCGCCGCCGACAGCGGGGGCCGGGCCGCGGGCGGCGACGGGAAGCCCTCGGGCGAGGTGACGCTGGTCCCGCTGGACGGGAACGGCGGCAGCGGCGGCGGGAGCGGTGAGCGCGGCCCCGGCGGCCATGGGTCCGGCAATCCCTCGGTCGTGCCCTCCTCCCCGGGTGCGAACGAGCCAGGGCGCGCCCGGGAGCGCCCCGGCGGGGCGCGTACGGAGACGCCGGGCGGTCGGGGGGACGACTCGCCCGGCGGGCCGGGCGGTAAGCCCTCGACCCCCGCGAACCCCTCGAAGCCGGGCAGCGGATCCGGGCCGCCTTCCTCCGACAGGCCCGGCACCCCTTCGCCTCCGGGCGACGGCACCCCCAGCGACCCCGGCACCCCGAAACCTCCCGCTCCGCCCGCGACCCCGGCCGCGCTGACGTTGAGCGCACCGCAGCGCGCGGCGGCGGACAAGCGGTGGTGCGAGAAGGTGACCGTGGAGTTCCGCAACACCGGCGGCTCCACGGCGCGTTCGGGGACCGTCACCTTCGCCACGCACATCATCGGCGCCCTCGGCGTCGACTGGGCGACCATCACCTCGTCCCAGCCCCTGCCCGCCCCGATCGGCGTGGGCTCGGCGCGCTCGGAGACGTACACCGTGTGCGTGGAGTCCTGGCGGGTCCCGCTGGGGATGCGCGTCGAGACACAGGACGTCTCCGCCGTGTGGAAATGATCTGGAGAAGCGATCCGCGGAAGCGATCTGGGGAAGCGGCCTGCGGAAGTAGCCCGGGAAAGCGGAAAGACCCGGGAAAGAGACCTGCGGAAGTGGCCAGAGAAAGCGGCCTGAGGAAGTGGTGGCCAAGTGGCCCGGCCGGACGACGGGGGCCCGCCACGCACGAAGGCCGCCCGGGGGTGGAGCGGCGGCCTTCGTGCGGCTCCGCTTCCCGTCCCCCGTGCGGCCGGATCGTACGGTCGTGCTGTGGTCTCGTGCCGTCGCGGGGCGCCCCCGCACCGGCCCGCGGGGTCGGCCCCCGTGCGAGCGGGAGTCGGTCCCCGTACGGTCGCGGGTCAGCCCAGTGCGAGCCAGGCCACCGCGCCGAGGACGACGACGACCGCGATCACCGCCGCGATCACCCCGGCCTTCGGCCCGGAAGAGGTCGCCGCGGGCTGCTGCCGGCGCTGCGGCTCGCCCTCGTCGACGAAGGCGCGGAACATCTGCGTGCTGCCCGCCGGATCGCTGGTGCCCTCGGGACCCGGCTGAGGGGCGTGGGGGTTGTGTGCCATGGGGCAGGACCCTAGCGAACTCGGGCCCACGGCCCAACCCCCGGGCCACCCGGCGCCCTGTCCGACGCGCGTCGACGCGGCCGGGCGACGGGCTTGACCCGGACCCTACGGAGGCTTTTGCGTTCCTTTACTTCTGCAAGGCAGTTTTCGTTTGCCTGTAGCAACCAACGGCTTCTATCGTTGCCCTAAGCAACAACATGGTCGTGAGTGTACTGGGGGTTCCCGTGGCCGCACGGAGTAGTTACGAGGAACTGGCCCGGCAGCTCAGCGCCGTCGGGGCCGTCAAAAGAGGGCTCGCCCGCGCGCTGCCCCTGGAGTGTCCCGCGGGCTCCGCCGCCGTGCTGACCCTCCTGGACCGGCACGGCGAGATGCGGATCAGCCGGCTCGCCGAACTGCTGTCCGTCGACATGTCGGTGACCAGTCGCCATGTGGCCCATGTGGCCGACCGCGGCTGGATCGAACGGTCTCCGGACCCGGCGGACAAGCGGTCCCGCATCCTGCGGCTGACCCCCGGCGGGCACGAGCAGCTCGACGACCTGACCCGGCGGACCACCGAGGTGTTCGCCCACAACCTCCAGGACTGGTCCGACGACGACGTCGGCCGGCTCATCGCGCTGCTGTCCCGGCTGCGCGACAGCTTCGCCTGTCGCGGATCCGGCGGCTGCGCCCCCGGAAGTCACACCGGCGAGTGCAGGACCCGCCTCGGCGACGAGGCTCACACCCGTACACCTGTGTAACAGAAGCAAATACGCACGGATAAGGAACTCAATGGCTACGACCACACCCACCGGTGTGCGGGGCGGCCACGCCAAGCACGGAGGGCACGGGAGCGTCACCGACTCCGGTGCCCCCGACGGCACGCCGATGACACACCGGCAGATCATGGAGGCGCTGACCGGGCTGCTGCTCGGCATGTTCGTCGCGATCCTGTCGTCGACGGTCGTCTCCAACGCCCTGCCCGAGATCATCTCCGACCTCGGCGGCGGCCAGAGCGCCTACACCTGGGTCGTGACGGCCTCGCTGCTGGCCATGACCGCCACCACCCCGCTCTGGGGCAAGCTCTCGGACCTCTTCAGCAAGAAGCTGCTGGTCCAGATAGCCCTGATCATCTACGTCCTCGGCTCGGTCGTCGCCGGTCTGTCGACCAGCAGCGGCATGCTCATCGCCTGCCGCATCGTCCAGGGCATCGGCGTCGGCGGCCTCTCCGCCCTCGCGCAGATCGTCATGGCCGCGATGATCGCCCCGCGCGAGCGCGGGCGCTACAGCGGCTACCTGGGCGCGGTCTTCGCCGTCGCCACCGTCGGCGGTCCGCTGCTCGGCGGCGTCATCACCGACACCAGCTGGATGGGCTGGCGCTGGTGCTTCTACGTGGGCGTGCCGTTCGCGGTCATCGCGCTGATCGTGCTCCAGAAGACCCTCAAGCTCCCGGTCGTCAAGCGCGAGGGTGTCAAGGTCGACTGGACCGGCGCGTTCTTCATCAGCGCCGCCGTCTCCCTGCTGCTGGTCTGGGTGACCTTCGCGGGCGACAAGTACGACTGGCTGTCGTGGCAGACGTACGTGATGGTCGCGGGCTCGGTCCTGCTCGGCCTGATCTTCGTCCTCACCGAGTCGCGGGCCAGTGAGCCGATCATCCCGCTGCGCCTCTTCCGCAACCGCACCATCACGCTGGCCTCGATCGCCTCGCTGTTCGTCGGCGTCGCGATGTTCGCGGGCACGGTCTTCTTCAGCCAGTACTTCCAGCTGGCGCGCGGCAAGTCGCCGACGATGTCCGGCGTGATGACCATCCCGATGATCGCGGGGCTCTTCCTCTCCTCGACCATCTCCGGCCAGGTCATCACGAAGACAGGGCGCTGGAAGGCGTGGCTGGTCAGCGGCGGCTTCCTGGTCACGGCCGGGCTCGGGATGCTCGGCACGATCCGGCACGACACCGCGTACTGGCACGTCGCGGTCTTCATGTTCGTCATGGGGCTCGGCATCGGCATGATGATGCAGAACCTGGTCCTCGCCACGCAGAACCAGGTCGCCCCCGAGGACCTCGGTTCCGCGAGCTCCGTCGTCACCTTCTTCCGCTCCCTGGGCGGCGCGATCGGCGTCTCGGCGCTCGGCGCGGTCCTGGGCAACCGGGTCACCCACTACGTCAAGGACGGCATCGCCGACCTCGGCCCGGAGGGTGCGGCGTTCGGCCACGGCGGCACCGGCGGCGGGGGCATCCCCGACCTGGACAAGCTGCCCGAGCCCCTGCGCCTGGTCATGGAGACCGCGTACGGGCACGGCGTCGGCGACGTCTTCCTGTACGCCGCTCCGGCCGCGCTCGTCGCCTTCATCGTGACGATCTTCATCAAGGAGGTCGCGTTGAAGAGCAGCGCGGCGAACGACACCCCCGTCGAGTCCCCGGCCGCCGTCGGGACGGCAGGGGCCCCTGTGCCCGCGACCGTCGGCGCCACCGGGCCGGCGGCCTCCGAGGGAGCGGCGGGTGTCACCCCGGTCGACAGGACCGACACACCCGCACCCGCCCACGCGACTGCCCCCACCCTCGCCCCGTACAACACCGTCGACAGCGCCGACAGCGTTCACGGCACCTCCGTGCACGGTGTGGTGCGCGGTGCGGAGAGCGCTCCGGTCGCCCGCGCCGCCGTCACCCTGATCTCGCTGGACGGCCGGCAGCTCGGGCGCTCCGTGGCCCGGCCCGACGGCGGTTACGCCCTGGACGCCCCCGGCTCCGGGAGCTACGTGCTGATCGCCTCCGCCGACGGCTTCCAGCCGCAGGCGTCCACGGTGGTCGTCGGCGAGGAGCCGCTGGCCTTCGACATCCTGCTGTCCGGTACGAGCGGACTGGCCGGAACGGTCAAGGCCGCCGAGTCCGGCGCCCCCGTCGACGGCGCGATGGTCATCGTGACCGACGTCCGGGGCGACGTGCTGGCCACCGGCGCGTCCGGCCCGACCGGTGAGTTCGCCTTCGGCGAGCTGATCCCGGGCTCCGTGACCGTCGCGGTCAACGCGGCCGGCTTCCGTCCGCTGGCGCTGCCGGTGGAGATCGGCGGCCAGGGCGTCACCCGCGTCGAGGCCGCGCTGCGGTCCGGTGCGCTGGTCCGGGGCGTCGTGCGGGCCGGGTCCGTCCGGAGCCCGCTGGCCGACGCGCGGGTCACGCTGATCGACGCGGCGGGCAACGTGGTCGCCACCGCGACGACCGGCGAGGACGGGGCGTACGCCTTCACCGACCTGGACGCGGGCGAGTACGCGGTCATCGCGACCGGCTACCCGCCGGTGGCCGGATCGCTGACCGTGAGCGGCCCGGGAGTCGACGGGCACGACATCGAACTCGCCCACCCGGGCGAGTGATCGATCCCCGCGGCGCGGGCGCGCGCCCGCGCCTGGCGCGCGTGCACCTATAGGGATGCGCACGCGCACGTGAAGGGATCGCGAAGACCCCTGGTCGGACGGCACTTCCAGCGGAGAGGCTGTCGCGACCGGGTGGAAGTGGGCCCCGGTGGCGGGTACGGCGAGCAGGGGACGGCCTGCCGTGACCGCCTCGGGGCCCGACTCATGTGCACTACGGGCCGGCCGGGGTCGCCCCGGGTTTTCGGGCCCGGCATGATCCGGACGACAGGCCCTCTAGGAGAGAGATACGGGATGGGACTTCGCGCACAGGTACGGACGCGGGACGGCTGGGCGGTCCAGCACGCCGTCGTCACCGTCACCGACATGACCGGCGCCCAGGTGCTGCGCGCCGCGGCCGACGAGGACGGGGCCGTCCGCACGGACGGTTCCCTGGCGGCCGGCGCGTACACGGTGATCGTCACGGCGGTCGGGTACGCGCCCGCCGCCTCCACCGCCCTCGTCACCGCGAGCGGCCGGATCGAGGGAGGCCAGATCGTGCTGGCCCGGCAGGGCGGGGTGGAGCTGCCACCGCCGGGCGTCTGGTCTCTGGACCCCGCGCACTCCTCGGTCGGCGCGGTCGCCCAGCACTTGGGGATCTCCAGCGTGCACGGCCGTTTCACCGACTTCGGCGGCCGGATCGAGATCGCCGAGGACGTCTCCCTCTCCCGGGTCGAAGCGGTGATCAGGGCGGCCGGCATCGACACCGGCAACGAGATGCGGGACAGGCATCTGCGCTCGGCCGACTTCCTGGACGTGGACCGCTACCCGGAGATCGCCTACCGCTCCACCGCGCTGGACCCGGCGGGGCCCGACCGCTGGACCGTGCACGGCGAGCTGACCATGCACGGCGTCTCGCGCCCCGTCGACCTGGACCTCAGCTACCTCGGTACCGGGCCCGACCCGTGGGGCGGGGTGCGCACGGCCTTCCACGCCACCGCCGAACTGCGCCGCGCCGACTTCGCGATGAACTACAACCAGATCGTCCAGGCGGGCATCTCCGCGATCGGCACGACCCTGCGCGTGGAGCTGGACATCCAGGCGGTACAGGGCGAGGCGCTGCCCGGACAGTGACCGGACCCGGCCGCAGGGGCCGGACCCGGTCGCAGGTAGCAGGTAGCGGGGGCCGGACCCGGTCGTAGGGTGGTGGACATGGCTGACCGCCCGATGACCGCAGAGATGGCCGGAGAGAACGGACAGACCGGGGGCACCGGGCCCGTTCCGCCGCTACCCGTCCCGGGACCGCCCCACTCGCTCCTCGGGTGCGGGCTGCCCGTCCCGGCCCCGCTGCCCTCGCCCGACGCCCTCGCGCGGGCCCGGCTTCTGGTCGCGCCCTCGCTCGACGGTGGCCTGGTACGGGAACTGGAGCGGATCACCGGGCGGGAGGCGGAGCCCTTGGAGGACGTCCCGCCGCCCTCCGACGGCCCCCTTCTGTGCGTGGGCGAAACACTGCCCGACGCGCTGCGGACGAGCCGTCTGCTCTGGTTCCACAGCGTCAACGCGGGGACGGACTCGCTGTTCGCCGGCGGCCCCTGGCCCGTCCCGGCGCTCCTGACCCGGACCGTGGGCCGGATGGGCGAGCGGATGGCCCAGTACGTCCTGGCCTGGATGCTCGCCGAGTGCCAGTCCGTACCGGAGTTCACCGCCCGGCACGCCCGCGCGCACTGGGAGCGCCTCCCCTCGGAGCTCGTCGCCGGGCAGACCGCGCTGATCTACGGGACCGGCCGCATCGGCGCGGCAGTCGGGCGGCTGCTGGGCGCCTGCGGGGTACGCACCGTGGGCGTCGCCCGCACGACGCGGTCCGGGCCCGCACCGGGCTCCGTCCGGGTGGTGCCGGGCTTCGACCGCGTGATCGGGGCCGCCGAGGACGCCGGGGTGCTGGCCGAGGCCCGCTGGGTGATCTCCACGCTGCCGTTGACCGGGGCCACGGAGGGCTTCTTCGGGGCCGCCCGGTTCGCGGCGGTGCGCGGGGCGACGTTCGTCAACGTGGGGCGGGGTCCGACCGTGGACATGGGGGCGCTGGAGACCGCGCTGCGGGACGGCCGGGTGCGGCGGGCGGTGCTGGACGTGCTGCCGGAGGAACCGGCCGCGCCCGGCGACCCCGTGTGGAAGCTGCCCCGCACGGTCATCACCTCGCACTCCTCGGGGATCACCACCGACGAGGACGTCTCCGTCGACTTCTCCGCCTGCTGGGAGGCCGTGACGGCGGGCCGCCGCCCCGAGCTGACGGTGGACGCGGTACGCGGGTACTGAAGGCGGCGGTGCGCGGCCGGCAACCCGGTGCGCGGGTACGGAAACGGTGCGCGGCTACTGGGCGGGCGTGCCCGTCCGGTCGCGCACCGCCTCGATGCCCGCGATCAGCAGGTCCAGCGCGAAGACGAAGTCCCGTTCGCGCATCTCCTCGACCGTCTTCCCGCCCCGGGCCGCCATCAGTTCGTCCGACGCCTCGGTGATCTGCCGCAGGTGCGGCTGCGCCCTGATCGTGCCCATCGCCTGCTGGTGGTACTCGTCCTGGGTCAGCCCGGTCGCGTCGCACCGCGCCTTGAAGTGGCCCTCGACGGTGCCGAACCCGTAAACGAACTGGAAGACCGCCGAGAGCGCGCCCGTCTGCCGTTCCAGGGGGAGTCCGGTGGCCCGGACGACATCCTGGACGGCGTACGAGAACAGCATGGAGTTCGGGCCGATGTTGAGGAAGGTCCCGGCCAGCGGGGAGATCCAGATGTGGCGGACGATGAGTTCGCGGTAGCTGCGGGCCAGCTCCCGCAGCCGGTCCCGCCAGTCGGCGTCCTCGCGGGGCGGGGCGATCTCGGCGTAGACCGAGTCGAGCGCCAGTTCCAGGAGGTCGTCCTTGGTGTCGACGTACCAGTAGAGGGACATCGCGGTGACGTCCAGCTCGGCGGCGAGCCGGCGCATCGAGAACTTGGCGAGGCCGTCGGCGTCCAGCAGCCGCACCGACGCCTCGGTGATCCGGTTGCGGTCCAGGCCCGCCGGGGACTCGGACCTGCGGGACCGCGCGGGGGCCCGGCGGCCCAGCCACACGCTGGTCCGCGCGGCGCTGTCCGCGCGGTCGGCCCCGGACTCCGGCTCGGGCTCGCGGTCGGGCGCGGACTCGCGGTCGGACTCGGACACCATGGCGCACTCTCCTCGTCTTGCGCGGACCGGCCCACCGAGCCGTCCTGCCGGAACGGCGGGACCCGGCGGGTCCCGCCGGAGGGACGGCGTACCGGACGCTGACGATCCGGTACGGGCGTCCGGTCCGATGCTATGCCGCCGGTCCCGTCGAGTCTGCCCGGTCCCCGGCCTTCGCAGCCTCGGCCTTCGCAGCCCGGGTCTCCGCAGCCCCGGTCTCCGTGACCTCGGCCTTCGCGGCTCCGGTCTTCACCGCCTCTGCCTTCGCAGCCCCGGTCTTCACCGCCTCGGCCGCCGACGTCTCCGCCCGCTCGGCCCGGCGCAGCAGGAGCGCGGCGAGCAGTCCGCCCGCCAGCACCGCGACCGCGCCCACCAGTTGGCTGACCTCCAGGCCCGAGGCGAAGGCGTCCTTGATCTGCTCCCGGGCGGCGGGCCCGTCGGCGGTGGCCAGGGCCGCGGGAAGCGAGGCGGCACCGACGGCGGCCGGCACGAGAGCGGCGAACCGGGCGTTCATCACGGCGCCGAGCACCGCGACCCCGAGTCCGTTGCCGAACTCCGCGAGCATGCCGTTCACCCCCGCGCCCACCCCCGCCTTCTCCGGCGGGATCGCGCTCATGATGGCGTTGGCCATCGCGGGCATCGCCAGGGCGATCCCCGCACCCATCACGACCAGACCGAACAGCATGCCGCCGTACCCGCCCCGCCCGAGCAGCGCGATCGCGGCGAGTCCGGCCGCCAGACAGCTCATCCCCGCCGCGATGACGACCGGCGTCCCCATCTTCCCCACGAGGCGGGCGCCCAGGCCGGTCAGGTTGAGAGCGACCACGGTGAGGGCCATCGGGGCCGTACGCAGCCCGGCCTCCAACGGTCCGTAGCCGAGCACGAGCTGAAGGTGCTGGGTGAGCAGGAAGAGCGAACCGCCCATGCCGAAGGCGACCAGGATCGCGCCCGCCACCGCGCCGATGAACTTCTGGTTCCGGAAGAAGTGCATGTCGAGCATCGGGTTCGGGATGCGGAGCTCCCACAGGACGAACCCGGCCATCACCACGGCCCCGAGAGACGCCGTCAGCAGCACCCGGCCGGACGCCCAGCCGTGCTCGGGCCCGGAGATGATCGCGAAGACGACGGCCGTCATGCCGATCGTGGAGAGCAGCGCGCCCAGCAGGTCCGGCCGCTCCCCCCGCCCGTTCTTCGACTCCGGTACGAGCCGGACGACGGCGGCCAGGGCGATCAGGGCGACCGGGATGTTGATGAGGAAGATCGCGCCCCACCAGAAGTGGTCGAGGACGAACCCGCCGAACAGCGGGCCCGCCGCGAAGCCGAGGGAGCTGACGGTCGACCAGATCCCGATCGCCTTGACCCGCTCGGCGTCGTCGAAGATCTGGACCACGACGGCGAGCGTGGTGGTGAGCAGCAGCGCGCCCCCGACACCCATCCCGGCGCGGGCCGCGATGAGCTGGCCCGAGGACTGGGAGAGCCCCGCCGCGAGCGAGCCGACACCGAACAGGGCGAGGCCCACGATCAGCATCTTCTTGCGCCCGTAGCGGTCGGCGGAGCTGCCCGCGGTGAGCAGCAGACCGGACTGGACGAGCGAGTAGGCGTTGATCATCCACTGCACGTCGGCGGTGGAGGCGTCCAACTCCGTGGTGAGGGAGGGGATCGCGACGTTCAGGACCGTGTTGTCGAGCAGCACGGTGAGCTGGGCCAGGCAGATGACGCCGAGGATCAGCCAGCGCTGCGGATGCCTCTGGGGGGCGAGGTCTGGTCGCTGTGCGGCGGGCGCCGTCATGCGGGCTCCTTGGACTCCGGGGCTCCGGGGCGGTGAGCGCCGGCTCCGGAGTCGCTGTACGGCGTATGGGACGAGATCGATGTACACCGTAAGGCAGATCCTGTACGACGTACAAGTCGATTCCCGTTCCACCGGCCCGGCCGCGCCGGTGGGCCGGCGCGGCGGCCGGGCGGTACGGTTCTCGACGCTGACCTGACAAAGTGCGCGATTTTCGGCCGGTTGGAGAGCCATGTCGCTGCGTCGCTGTTCCTCTCGCATCCCTCAACTCCTGCTCACCGCATCCCTCTTGGGTGCACTCATCACGCCGCCCGCCGCCGCCGTCACCACGGCCCGTCCCCCTTCCGGCGGGGGCCTGCCCCTGCGGGTCGCCACGTACAACATCCATGCCGGGGCGGGCGTGGACGGCGCCTTCGACCTGGACCGCCAGACGGCCGAACTGCGGTCGCTCGACGCGGATCTGATCGGGCTTCAGGAGGTCGACCGGCACTGGGGTGACCGCAGCGAGTGGCGGGACCTCGCGGGAGAGCTGGCGCGGCGGCTGCGCATGCACGTCTCCTTCGCACCGATCTACAGCCTGGATCCGGCCCAACCGGGCGGCCCCCGGGCGGAGTACGGGGTGGCCGTGCTGTCGCGGCACCGGATCGTGAGCGCCGAGAACCACGAGATCACCCGTCTCTCCACCCAGGACCCGAACCCCACCCCTGCTCCCGCCCCGGGGTTCGGCGAGGTCGTCGTACGGGTGCGGGGGCTGCCCGTACACGTGTACGTGACCCACCTCGACTACCGCCCGGACCCCTCCGTCCGCGTCGCCCAGGTCGCCGACACCCGGCGGATCATGGCCGAGGACCGGGGCCCGCGGATTCTGCTCGGCGACCTCAACGCGGAGCCCGCCGCCCCCGAACTGGCGCCGCTGTGGCGGGAGCTGACGGACGCCGACCCGGCGGCGCCGACCTTCCCGGCGCAGGACCCGGTCAAGCGGATCGACTACGTGGCGGTGTCGAAGGGCGGGCCCGGCGCCAGGATCACGGTGCGGAAGGCGTGGGTACCTGAGAGCGTCGCCTCCGACCACCGGCCGGTGGTGGCGGACCTGCTGGTAGGGGGAGGGAGCGGCCGATGAGCCCGCCGACGGGGGCGGGCCGATGAGTCCCGGGCGGCCCGGGAGTCTCCATTTTCGGCCCGAAAGCCTCCTTTTACGGCCGGCGCGCGTCCTCCTGTCCGAGGGCCGCGCCCGGTCCACCACCCGCGGTCGCACGCTGCGGGACGCCCCCCGGAGGGCAGGCCTCCGACAGCACACGCGGTACCGGACGAAGGACGACCCATGACCACCACCCCCCTGCACGCACTGCTGGACACCCACATCGCCGAGGGGTCGATGCCGGGCGCGGTGGCCCTGGTCTCCCGGGGCGGGCGGACCGAGGTGGTGTCGGCCGGTACGGCCGGCCTCGCCGGGTCCGCGCCGATGCGGCGGGACTCGCTCTTCCGTCTCGCCTCGATCACCAAGCCGATTGTGGCGGCGGCCGCCATGACGCTCGTCGAGGACGGCCTGATCGCCCCCGCCGACCCGGTCGCGGCATGGCTGCCCGAGCTGGCCGCGCCGCTGGTCGTACGGACCCCGCAGAGCCCGGTCGACGACGTGGTGTCGGCGGTCCACCCCATCACCCTGCTGGACCTGCTGACCTTCCGGGCCGGATACGGCTTCCCGTCCGACTTCTCGCTCCCCGCCGTCGTCCCGCTGTTCACCGAACTGAAACAGGGCCCGCCGCAGCCGCAGGCCGTCCTCGCGCCGGACGCCTGGATGGCCGCGCTGTCCCGAATCCCGTTGCTGCACCAGCCGGGCGACGGCTGGCTCTACAACACGTGCTCCGACATCCTCGGCGTCCTCATCGCCCGGGTCGCCGACCGCCCGCTGCCCGCGTATCTGGCGGAGCGGCTGTTCGAGCCCCTGGGCATGACGGACACCGGGTTCGTCGTGGAGCCCGCCGCGCTGGACCGGTTCACCGGCTACTACCGGGCCGGGGTGGACGGCGGAAGCGACCCGGTGCTGGTGGACGCCCCGGACGGGCAGTGGAGCAGCCCGCCGGCCTTCCCGTCCGGCGCGGGCGGCCTGGTCTCGACCGTCGACGACTGGGCCGCCTTCGGCCGGATGCTGCTCGCCGGGGGCCTGGACGACGACGGCCGCCGGGTGCTGGCCGCCGAGTCGGTCCGCCAGATGATCACCGACCACCTCACCCCGGAGCAGCGCGCCGCGAGCAGCCTGTTCACGGAAGGGCAGGGCTGGGGATTCGGCGGTGCGGTGGACATCGAGATCGCGGCCCCCTGGAACGTCCTCGGCCGCTACGGCTGGGTCGGCGGCACCGGCACCACGGCGCACATCGTCCCCTCCACGGGCACCGTCGCCGTCCTGCTCACCCAGATGGAGTTGACCGGGCCCGCCGCACCGCAGGTGATGCGGGACTTCTGGACGTACGCGGCCGGGTTCTGAGCCCGGCCGCGGCCGACCGGGCTCCCGCAGTCACCGGGGGCCGGCGCTCCGCCTCGCCTCACCTACTCACCGGGCTTGATCAGATACCCCGCGCCGCGCCGGGTGTGGATCATCGGCGTGCGCCCCGCGTCGATCTTCTTGCGGAGATAGGAGATGTAGAGCTCGACGACGTTCGCCTGGCCACCGAAGTCGTAGTTCCAGACCCGGTCGAGGATCTGCGCCTTGCTGAGCACCCGGCGCGGATTGCGCATCAGGAAACGCAGCAGCTCGAACTCGGTGGCCGTGACGTGGATCGCGTCCCCGCCCCGGCTCACCTCGTGGCTGTCCTCGTCGAGCACCAGGTCACCGACGGTGAGCGTGGACTCGCCGCGCCCGACGGCGACGGCCGAGCCCGAGCGGCGGATGAGCCCGCGCAGCCGGGCCACGACCTCCTCCAGGCCGAACGGCTTCGTCACGTAGTCGTCACCGCCCGCGGTGAGCCCGGCGATCCGGTCCTCGACGGAGTCCCGGGCGGTCAGGAAGAGGACCGGCACATCGTCGTACTCGCGGCGCAGCCGGCCCAGCACGGACAGCCCGTCCATGTCCGGGAGCGTCACGTCCAGGACCACCGCGTCCGGGCGGAAATCCCGCGCGGCCCGGACCGCCCCGGCCCCGTCCCCGGCGCTGCGCACCTCCCACCCCTCGTAGCGCAGGGCCATCGAGAGCAGCTCGGCGAGCGGAGCCTCGTCGTCCACGACCAGGACCCTCACGGGGGTACGGTCCGGCCTGAGCAGTTCGGTACGCCCCTGGGGCGAGGTCGTCGTCGTCATGGGCACCACTCTGTGAGCCACCCGTGAGAGAAGCCTGACCCGTTCCTGTGAATTTCCTGAGAAAGCGGAGCGGGCCAGGGGATGTCTGATCAATTCCGCCCACGCGGGAGGGGCCCACGCGGGAGGGTCGGACACCCCCTGGGCCGACAGGGCCTACGGTTTGTCCGGCGGATCTTGGTGGTGAGTGATCGGCTCGTTGCGTTCACCCGTCGGCTGCACGGCCGGTTCCGTTCGCTATGGTCTGCGGCCATGACCGAGAGCAAAACCGAAGCTTGGCCGGAACCTCCACTCGCCGGCACCGAGGCAGCAGCTGTCCTCGGCGCCCTCGAACGGCAGCGGGCTACCCTTGCCTGGAAGTGCTCTGGCCTGGGCGCCCCCGGCCTTCGCGCCACACTCGGCACGTCCAGCATCACTCTGGGCGGCCTCCTCAAGCACCTGGCGCACGTAGAAGACAGTCACTTCGCCCGGCTGTGGCTCGGCTCCCCAGTCGGTGCTCCCTGGGACACCGTCGACTGGGACAGCACTTCCGACTGGGACTACCGCTCCGCCGCGGAGGACACCCCCGAGCAACTGCGCGCTCTCTGGCAGGAGTCAGTCGCCCGCTCCCGTGCCATCGTCGACGAGGCGCTCAGCACGGGCGGGCTGGACCAGCTCGGCGCCTGCACCACCCGTAGCGGCGAACGCCCCAACCTTCGCCGCATTCTCCTTGACCTCATCGAGGAGTACGCCCGCCACGCCGGTCACGCCGACCTCATCCGTGAATCCGTCGACGGGCTTACAGGCGAGGACCCGCCGAGGTGAACTGAAGTACGGTGCGGCCCACTGGTCCTTCGGTTCGGGGAGGACCTCGACCATCTGTAGTGCGTCGCCCCACTGGCCGGGGGTGAGGAGGAAGGCCGGTGGACGGCAGCCGCCTTCGCCCGCGAGGTGGATCTTGCATCCAGCCGGATCCCTTCGGCATTTGTTGGATCACCCCGTCCCATGCCGGGCACAACGAGCCAGTGGTCCGACAGTCACATGATCCGCCGGACAGCACCTAGGTGTCCCGGATCCCGAACAGCGCGGCGGCGTTCCCATGACAGACCGCTCGCAACCACCCATCCCCCAGCCCGAGCCGCTCCAGCGCGTGGAGCTGATGGACGTACGGGTAGGGGATGTTCGGGAAGTCGGTCCCCAGCAGGACGCGGTCCCCGAGGTCGGCCAGCCGCCCTCGCTCCGCCGCCGGGAAGGGGCTGAGCCCCTCGCTGAAGTCGGTGAACGCCATCGTCGTGTCGAGCCGGACCTCCGGATACGCCTCCGCCAGCGCCAGGAACTCCGCGTACTCCGGCATCCCCAGGTGCGCGACGACCAGCCGCAGCCGGGGATGACGCGCCAGCAGCCGCCCGATCGGCCCGGGCCCGGTGTACGCGCCCGGCGCGGGCCCCGAGCCGCAGTGCATGACCACCGGGATCCCGGCCTCCGCGAGCAGCCCCCACACGGGCTCCAGGAGCGGGTCGTTGGCGTCGTACGCGCCGACCTGGAGGTGCGACTTGAAGACCCTCGCCCCCGCCTCGACGGCCTCCTTCACGTACACCTCCACGCCGTCCTCCGGGAAGAGGGTCGCGGTGTGCAGACAGTCGGGGGTCCGGGCCGCGAAGTCGGCGGACCAGCCGTTCAGCCAGCGGGCCATGCCGGGCTTGTGCGGATAGACCATGGAGGTGAAGCGCCGCACCCCGAACGAGCGCAGCAGCTCCAGCCGCCGCTCCTCCTCGTACCGGTAGGTGATCGGCCACTCCAGGCCGGTGAGCGGCCCGACGGCGTCGAAGTAGGCCCATACCTTGCGCAGGACCTGCTCCGGCATGAAGTGGGTGTGCACATCGATGATCCCGGGCAGCCCGAGCCGCTCCCAGAACCGCACCACGTCATCGCTCTCCGGCCCCACGGACGCTCTCCCCTGGTCGACGTTCAGAACAACCCACCCTGCACACCGCTGCCGCCGATGTCGATGAGAGGGACACGTACATCGCCCTCCGCCGCCGGCACGCCCTCCACGGGCACGGCCGCGAGGTCCCACCCGGTGATCAGCCGCGTGTCCAGGACGACCACGCCCACACCGTCCACCGCCAGGTGCAGATCGGGCCCGGCCGCCGCGACGAGCCGCCCCGCGACGACGCCCCCGTCGACCAGCTCCCGCACCGACCGGACGGGAGCGGGCGCCCGGTCGATCCCGAAGACCTCCGCCTGATCGACGACTTCGAGAGGCAGCCGCTCCAACGACTCGGGCCAGCCGCGCCCTTCGAGCCGCGCGGCCCGCCCGTACAGCTCCGCCACCTCGGCGGCCCGCTCCTCGCGCCCGGGAAGCCTCCCGCGCACGGCCCGCTTCCTGGCGTACGGGATCCGGTCGGGCACCCCGAGGGCCGCCCGCAGGACCTCCTCGGTCCGCCGGGCCGCCATGAGGGGCCCGCGCCCCAGCCAGCCGAAGACCACGGCGCCCTGCTCCCGCAGCCGGGCGGCACCGCGCTCCTCCCCGGTGATCCCGACCTTGACCAGGCCGGGCCCGAACCACGCCAGATACACGCGGTACGTCCGTGGGTCGTCCGCCATCGTGTCGGCGGCCACCGAATGCGCCCGGTCCAGCCGCGCGCACTCGGCGCACCGCCCGCCGGTGGACCGCCCCGGCACCACGGCGCCCAACGGGCACACGTTCCCCCGGGCCCCCACGCAGTGCCGCTCCCCGAGGGCCCGGAACCCGAGGCCGGCCCCGTACGCGAGGACGCTCACCCGCCGGTCACCGCCCCTGCTCCACCCCAGCTCGGGCACCTGCCCGGGCCACCGCACCCCGGCGCACCACCACCCACCGGACACCCGGACCCCGCTCTCTCCTCCACCGGCACCAGACCGCCGGTCGAACCGGCCCAGCGATGCTAAGGGACAGCTCTCAGGTCCTGTCGGCCCAGCGGGGCGGCGGCCCGGAGAACGTGGCCGGTGCGTAGTTGCCGCGCCTCCGGCGGTACGTGTGCCCGAGGTGGTGCTGGAGACGGATGTGGCGGAACTGGTAGACGGCCCCGGAGCGACGCAGCACCCCCCGCCGGTAGGCGTCGTCGAGGAAGTCCTCCGGGCTCCAGGGCAGCTTCCCGGTGAGCGGCAGCAGGAGGCGGGAGAAGATCAGCCACTGGCCCCAGGCGGTGAAGCAGAGGGCGTACGAGAGGCCGCCGCCGAGCCCGCCCACGGCCCCGATGACGAGTCCTTCCGGCAGATCCCAGCTCATCGGCCCGAGAACGCCCGCGAGCAGCCGGACGACGAGGCCGCCGCCGAGCGCGATGGCCAGGGTGAGCACGGGCACGATGACGAGGAGCTGCCGGTACACGGTCGCCCGGTTCGCGGACAGCAGACCGGCCGGGGTGGCCGCGGACCCGACGTCCAGCGGCGTTTCGAGCGCGGCCAGGAGCCCGAAGACCAGTCCGGCGGCCGAGCTGAAGATCACCCCGAGGACCAGCATGTTGACGAGCAGAGCCTCGACCAGCGCGGGGTCGGTGAGCGAACGCCCCTCGTACAGGGCCCGTTGGAGGGCGAAGGCGCACGCGCACCCGATCCCCATCACGAACCCGCCCGGCACGACGGCCGCGAACCGGTCGGTGAACGTGCGCACCGTTCTGCGCCCGATGCCGTCGGTCCGGCCGCGCAGCCGCAGGCGCACCTGGCTCGGGGCGAAGGAGCCGCCGCCGAACGCGGCCATCACCGCGTAGAAGCACCCGAAGGCGAGGCCGCCGACCGGGCCGACCACGGCCCCCTGCATCAGCGCCTCGCCGGGCGTGATCGGGGCGACGAGCAGGACGACGGCCCAGTCGGACACGGTGACGCAGAGCGCGGAGACCAGGGCGACGGTCAGGACACGCGTCGAGCGGGGCAGCGATTCGCCGATCTGCCACCAGGCCAGGTCGTGGCGGTCACGGTCGAGCCGGACCAGATGGTGGGCGAGGTGTCCCAGCCAGTGCCGAGCACGGTCGGGATCCCAGTGACGCCGCCGGTCCCGGTCCCGCCGGTCCTGCCGCCGGTCCCGGTCCGGGTCCCCCGTCGCGGCCCGCTCGGCGACGCGAGGCCGGTAGACCGTGGGCACGAAGCCCGCCAGCAGGTGGTCCTCCAGGGAACTCGCGGTGGGGAACCGTCCGGCGTCCAGCAGTTCCGCGGGGTCCCGGCCAGGGGCCTCGCTGTACATCGTGCGGGCCAGGGCGATCATCAAGGGGGTGCTCAACACCGCGGCGAGACGTCCGCCCGCCCGGTCCTTCCCGCTCCGCAGCACCTCCAGGACGAGGTCCCACAGCGCCTCGCCGCCCTCGCCCCCTTCCCCTCCGGGGGTCCGTCCGCCCTGGGCGGCCGGGCGGGCGGTCCTCGACAGGTAGGCCGAGAGGTCATCGGGGGTGAGACCGACGAGCTCGATGCCGGCGGCCCAGACCAGCGGCGCACGCGCCGCTCCTACCGCCTCCGCGTACTCCCCGGCCCGGCTCGTCAGCACGAGCGGCAACGAGGTCGCGTTCAGCGCTTCGAGCGCTTCCTGCCGCAGCCCCTCGGCGATCTCGTCGAACCCGTCCAGTACGGGCAGGATGAGCCCGGCGTCGACCAGCGCGGCGGCCAGGGTGGAGCCGCCGGGGGTCCGGCGGGCGAGATGCGGGTAGTCGCGCAGGAGGAGATCGACGACCCAGTCCCGTAACGCGACGGCCGTCGCGTCCCAGGCTCCGACGCCGAAGATCACCGGGACCCGGCGGGAGCGGTCCGGGCCGCCCAGCAGGTCCAGGACGAGCCGGATCGCCATGATGGACTTGCCCGAACCGGCCCGGCCGAGAATCACCAGCCGCCCGGACGGAATCCCCCGGTAGGCCTCGGCCACGCTCCGCAGATCACCCGCCGGCTCCATGGGCTCCGGCCGGACGCCCGGCGGCAGGCGCTGGATGTTCTCCGCGTGGTCGGTCAGCCGGGCGGGCGCCCGGTTCCAGCGCACCGGCAACGGAAAAGGGTCGTGGACCCGCCGTTGTTCCTCTTCCTTCCGCCAACGACGCCCGACCTCCCGCGCCAATTCCCCGGCCGCGCCGGCGAGCACGCGATCGACTTCGGATTCGCTTTCGGGTCCGAGTCCGGGTTCGGGTCCGGGCCCGGGTCCGGGCTCTGGTTCGGGTTCGGGTTCGGGCCCAAACGGTCCGCCGGAATCGGCACCCGAATCGACACCGGAATCGACACCGGAATTCGCCTTTCCCTGTAAGGGAATCGACGAAGGATGGGCCGGTGCGAGTACGGCCGCCAACTGCCGGCGGTCCTCGACTCCGAGATCGAGGGCATCGGCCAGGAGGTTCACCGTGCCCAACCGGTGATCGGCGGCCTTTCCCGTCTCCAGGCGGCGGATGGTGCGCACGCTCACCCCGGACCGCTCCGCCATCTGTTCCTGCGTCAGTCCCGCCTGGGTGCGCAAGCGGCGCACCAATATGCCGAGCCGATCCGTCACTTCGGTCCCCCGCCTAGCCCGCCCGGACGGCGGCGAGTCTAGCGCGGTGACCGGACCGGCCATAGATGGCCGGTGCCCTGGCCTGTCCGCCGAGCTGCGGAAACGCGATCGTCGGCGGAGCAGCAGAGGGAGGAACGACGGGTGAGGAACCGGCATGGCCTATCGCTACTGGTGCGGCGAATGCACCGCGAAAACGCCTTGGCTCAGCGCGTCCCGGGCCGAGCAGCAGCAGATCGATCACTACACCCGGAAACACCCCGGAGTTCCTCCTGGCGGCCATGTGGAAGTCCATCGCGGAAATCCACAGGGCGGTCTGGGCTGCCTGCCGTTCCTGGGAATCGCCATCGTGCTGCTGGTCATCGCGGCCTCGTGCCGCCGATAGACGAAAACCACCGGAACCCGAACCCACTGACCGAGAGGAACACCCATGCGCCAACGACGGATAGAGCGAACGGAGCGGACGGAGCGGATACGACGCATACCCGGGCTGCTCGCGGGAGTCCTGGGATTCCTCCTGGTCCTGACGGGCATCACGGCCTCCACCGCCGCTGCCGCCACCGCGTCCGGCGCGGGAGCGGAGAAACGCGTCTTCAACGGCATGCAGATCATCTTCCGGCCGGACACGCCCAACGCCTTCTGCACGATCGGCGCGGTCGGCACCGACGCGTACCAGCGGAAGATCGCCATCTCCGCGGGGCACTGCGTGAACGACAAGAAGTACGCCGACCGTGACATCCCCGAGAACATCCAGCCCGTCTACGACCGGAACGACATCGCCTCCGGACCGATCGGTCACCTGCGTTACTTCAAGGACCCCGAGGGCTCGATGGTGGGGCACGCCACCAAGGACTACATGATCATCGAGCTGGGGCCGACGGTGGTCCTCTCCTCGCAGGGGCCGCACCTGAAGCAGACGGGTGTGCTGGAGGTCCCCGGCGGGCAGCCCAGCCCCAACGCCCTCAGCCCGGCGCCGAACAGCGAACGCCTGCTGGGCACGGCCCTGTTCAACAACAACGAACTGGTGGTCTCCGGGCAGCTCGGCGTCAACTACGGCCGCGTCACCAACGCCGCCCGAGGCGTCTACCAGTCCTGGGCCCCGCACAAGGGCGGCGATTCGGGAGGCCCGGCGATCTGGCACGTACCCGGCAGCGCCTACCCCTCCTCCGCGAACGGTTTCCAGGCTGCCGGACCCTGGGCCGGCATCACCAAGGCCATCGCCCTGGGAGTGCCGCCGTACGTCTACACCAGCTCCGCGAACATCCTCGCCGACCTGCGCGCCCGGAACGCCGCACACCCCGGCGTCTACGGCGCGGGATTCCAGGTCACCGCCAACCCGTAACCGACCCGTCGGGGCAACCGCCCCGTCCGAAGGAGAACCGCCTCATGAACCCCCTGAAGTCCGGCGTACGAGCCCTCGCCGGGTTGCGCGCCGGAGCGGCGGTCGCGGCCGCCGCGACCGTGGCGATGACGATGCTGACCGCGTTCGCCGCCGCGCCGACAGCGCGGGCCGACGCCCCCGTGATCCCCGACTTCACCGACAGCCACGGCCTGACCCGGGTCGTCGACGCCACGGAGGTGCGCTCGGAGACCGACTTCACCCTCACCGTGACCACCCCTCAGGTGTCCGGCACCCACAAGATCCGCGTCTTCCTCCCCGAGGGCTACGCGGCGGACCCCGGCAAGCGGTGGCCCGTGACGTACTTCCTGCACGGCGGGGGCGGCACCGTGGACGACTCCGCCGCGGCCCCCGCACTGCGCTCGAACAAGATGATCACCGTCGTACCGGACGGCGGGCTGAAGGGCTGGTACGCCGACTGGGTCATGCAGAACACCGCGCTGGGCGCGGCCAACTGGCAGACCTTCCACCTCGAACAGGTCGTCCCCTTCATCGACGCCAACCTCCGCACCCTCCCCGGCAAGGACCACCGGGCGGTCGTCGGCCTGTCGATGGGCGGGTACGGAGCCCTCCGTTACGCCGAGGCCCGCCCCGACCTGTTCGGCCACACGGCCGCCCTCTCCGGGGGCATCGACTTCGGCATGCCGGCGATCCGCGCCGCCGTCGTCGCCACGGAACTGAACCTCACCGGCGCGTGGTGCGCGGTGAGCACCTCGACCCCGTCGGGCACCGGCGCCTGCACGGGCTACGGGCCCTACGTCGACAGCGACGCCGTCTTCGGCTCCCCGTACCCGGTCTTCGGCGCGGACCGCGTCTGGAACGCGGTCAACCCGGCCGCATCGGTCAACCTCGCCCGGCTGCAGGGCACGAAGGTCACGCTCTACACCGGTGACCAGGGGCTGATCGACTCCGTCACCGCGGTCGCCACCAGGACGGTCAAGTCGCGCCTGGACCAGCTCGGCCTGCCCGCCCGCCTGGTCGACTACGGCAACGGCTCCTCGCTGTCGCCCACCTGCGACGGCGGCCACAACTACGGCTGCTGGGCCCCCGCGTTCGCCGACTACATCCCGCGGCTGGAGGCCGACTTCGCCGCGGCGGACGCAACCGCCTAGCCGGGCCGCACACACCGCCAACGCCGCACCCACACACGCCCCGCCGCACCACCACCACGGCGCGCCCCGCCGCTCCTCCGAGGAGACGGCGGGGCGCACCCGTTGCGCCGTCGCGCGCCGTTCCCCTTAGGATCCGAGCCATGGCGCTGACCGGGAACCAGATGGACCTGTTCGAGGCTTCCATGCCCCGTCTGAAGGCCATCGCCTACCGCCTCCTCGGCTCCGCGACCGATGCCGAGGACGCCGTTCAGGACACGTTCCTGCGCTGGCAGTCCGCCGACATCGACCGCATCGAGGTCCCCGAGGCCTGGCTGACGAAGGTCCTCACCAACCTCTGCCTCAACCAGCTCACCTCGGCGCGCGCCCGCCGCGAGACCTATGTGGGCCAGTGGCTGCCCGAACCGCTGCTCGCCGGGGACCCGATGCTCGGCCCCGCCGACACCGTCGAACAGCGCGAATCGGTCTCGTACGCCGTCCTCGCCCTCATGGAGCGCCTGTCCCCCAACGAACGGGTGGTGTACGTGCTGCGGGAGGCCTTCGGCTACCCGCACCGGAGGATCGCGGAGATCCTCGACATCACCGAGGCCTCCGGCCAGCAGATCTTCCACCGCGCCAAGAAGCACATCGCGGAGGGCAGGACCCGCACGGAGATCGACGAGGCCGCCGCCCGGCGGATCGTCGAGGAGTTCCTCACGGCCGCGACCAGCGGCCGGACCGAACCGCTCGTCCGGCTGCTCACCGCGGACGCCGTCGCGATCGGCGACGGCGGCGGAAAGGTACCGGCCCGCACCAGGCCGTTCGAGGGGGCCGTGGCCGTCGCGAAGTTCATGCGGAGCCTGTTCACCCCCAACCGGGCCGCGCGCAACCTCCTCGGTGGCACCGCGGAGGTCCACGTCTCGTACGCCAACGGGCTGCCCGCCCTCGTGGTCACCGTCGACGGCCGGGTCATCGGCGTCATGTGCCTGGAGATCACGGCGGACGGCATCGCCGCGTTCCGCAACCAGGCCAACCCCGACAAGCTCGAACGAGCGACGCGGCAGTGGGCGGCGACGGCCCACGGAGAACCGGTCCTCCGCATCTCCTGATCGCCTGTGACGCGCGTCACGTCACTGACCTGTCAGGAATCGACGGGCTGCCCGGTTCAAGGGGCGAAACCGCGCGAGACAGGAGTGCAGGACATGCAGCAGAACATCCAGCAGCACCGCGTCATCGTCATCGGAGCCGGCTACACCGGAGCGAGTGCCGCCGGGCGCCTCGCCAGGCGGCTGCACCGCGAGGACGTCTCCATCACCCTCGTCAACGCCGAACCGGACTTCGTCGAGCGCGTCCGGCTGCACCAGCTCGCGGTGGGCCAGAACCTCCGCCCCCGCCCCTTCAGCGAGATGTTCGCCGGCACGGGCGTCCGGCTGCGCCTCGGGAAGGTCACGGGCATCGACGTCGACCGCCGAACGGTGTCCGTCACCGACCCGAACGGAACCGGCGAGCCGGAGGCGTTGGAGTACGACACCCTCGTGTACGCCCTCGGCAGCGCCTGGAACACCCATGCCGTCCCCGGCGCCGCCGAACACGCCCACGACGTCGCCGGCCGCCCCGGGGCAATGCGCCTGCGCGAGCGGCTGGCCGCCCTCGCCCCCGGCACGCCCGTGGTCGTCGTCGGCGGCGGCCTCACCGGTGTGGAGGCCGCGACGGAGCTGGCCGAGACCCGCCCGGACCTGGACGTCTCCCTGGTCGCCCGAGGAGCACTGGGCGACTGGCTCTCCCCCAAGGGCGCCGGGCACCTGCGGAAGGTCTTCACCAAACTGCGGATCACCGCCCACGAACACGCCGACGTCACCGCCGTGCACGCCGACCGTGTCACCACCACCAAGGGCGACCTCCCGGCCGCGATCACGATCTGGACGACGGGCTTCGCGGTCCACCCGATCGCCCGTGCCACACCACTGCGGACCGGCGACAACGGCCAGATCATGGTCGACGGCACCATGCGCTCGACCTCGCACCCGGACGTGTACGCCATCGGCGACGCGGCCCTGGTCGCCGGCCCCGGCGGCAAGCCGCTGCGCATGTCGTGCGCCTCGGGCGTCCCCACCGCCTGGCAGGCCGCCGACGCCATCGCGGCCCGCCTCACCGGCGCCAAGCTCCCGACCACCGCACCCCGCTACTTCAACCAGTGCGTCTCGCTGGGCCGCAAGGAGGGCCTGATCCAGTACGTCACCGCCGACGACCGAGCCGTCAGCGCGGCCCTGACCGGCCGCCTGGCCGCCCTCTACAAGGAACTGGTCTGCAAGGCCGCGGCCTGGGGCGTCGCCAACCCGACCCTCGGCCTGCCGACCCGCCGCCACCGGGTCACGGCGGAGCCGGCGCGGGCGACCGCTACAGCCGCTTGAGGTTCCGGTCCAGGATCGCCCTGAGGCGCTCCACGTCCTCAGGGCCCTGGGCGCCCCGCTTCGGCAGCACCGCGATTCCGGCCGAGCGCTCACCGCCGAGCAGCACGAAGAGACGGGCGGTCTCCAGATACTCCCGGTGCACCGCCCACTCCACGGTGAAGGACACCCGCTCGCCGGTACTGACCGCGCCACGCCCATCGGCCACCATCCGGCACTGCCCGTACGGCTCCACGATGCTGAACATCCTGCGCGCCTGGGTACGCAGTGCCCGCAGGGCGCCCCAGGACACGATGGCCGCGCAGAGCACCAGCGCGGCGATCAGCACGGGTGTCGACAGACCGACGACCACCCCGAAGACAGCCAGAGCACCGACAGACGCCACCGGCCCCGCGAACGCCTGGAGTCGCCCGGCCCCCGTCTGCAACGCGCGCGCACGAAGCGCCTCTTCGAAGTCACCGACCGTCGGCCGGTAGACGAACTCCACGTCCGCTCCGCGCTCCGCGCCGGACGCGAACGCGTCCCCGCCCCTGGTTTCCATAGCGTGGAGCCTAGGCCCTGCGAGGGGCGATGCTGCGTCTTCCTCCTGGAGCCCAACGGGATGTGAGCCGACTGATCACGCATCGATGAGGAATCCGAGCGCCGCGCCTTGCCGGAGCCCAACCACACCGAGTGGACGATGTCGGGCTCCGTGGTGGACCAGAATGCCTGAACGCTGACAGGCCCGGGCTCCCACCAGGCATCGACGCACACTTGCCGAACACGCCTACGTGTAGGACCGGATGCCCACCGTGACATCCATGTCGAAGGCATTCGACTCCGCCGCGGACGGCAGACCCAGGGCCCGGTCGAGCACGCGGCCCAGGGGGCCGCAGCCACTGGTGCGCGGGGCGGCGAACTCCGCGTCCTGGGCGCCGAACGCGACGACCAAGGGATCGCTGGATATCACCCGGGTGGGATCGGTGTCCTTGAGCACCAGGTGGACCGCGTCCTCATCACTGCCCACCGAGCAGCCCGGCAACGGCCGGGCCGGCAGCCCGTGCGCCGCGCCTATGGCGAACTTGATGTCGAACTCGCCGCGCCGGGTGTCGTCGGACAGGAAGTCCGCGTAACCGCCGTACTGCGGAGTCAGGGTCAGCGGGGTGTTTCCCACCCGGATCGGCGCGGCGGTCATCTCACCGAAGACCTGACGGAACTCGCCGTCCACACGGCCTTCCGCGAAGGTGATCTTCATGGGTTGGGTGAGCAGCTCATCGACGGTGCCCATGCGCAGCTGCCCCGTCGCGTGCATGACCTCGCAGCGCCAGGTCCCGGGGTCCGCCCCCGCAGGCAGCTCATCAGCGGTCGGGCAGGCGGAGAAGTCGAACGCGGGCAGATCCGCGGCCCGTTCAGCTGCGTGCGCGGGCACGGACCCCAGGGAGAGTCCGGCAAGCAGGGCCCCCGCAGCCGCACATGCGAAGCGGCGGACCGCTCGATTCAAGGTCACTCGGTTCGGCGTCATGCATCCCAGTATTGCAGAGCTTTCTCTGCAGAGGAAAGTCTGCAGAGGATTCCCTGCTTTCTGGCTAGACTGCCGCCATGACGAAAGACCGGAGATCCGAAGCCGTGGAGCGGCACACGGTCGAGAGCCCCGAGGTGCTCAAGGCCCTCTCGCACCCCCTGCGCCTGCGCATCCTGCGCCACCTCGGCACAGCGGGCCCAGCCACCTCGACCACGCTGGCCGCCGCCCTCGGCGAGAACACCGGGACGCTCAGCTACCACCTGCGCATGCTGGAGCGCAGTGGCCTCATCGAGGACATCCCCGAGCGCTCCGCCGGGCGGGAGCGCTGGTGGCGCGGGGTGCGCGGGCTCGATATCCGCAGACCGCCGCAGGGTGAGCTGACGGAGGCCGAGCGCGCCATGTCCGCCGAGCTGGACCGGATGAGGATGGAGGAGGATGTCGAACTCGCCCGACAGTTCACCGCCGGGCAGGCGGAGTCGGAAGGCTGGATGCGGGGCTCCCGCAGCCTCGCCCACCTCACGAAGGATGAGCTGGACGCGTTCCACGACGACTATCTGGCCCTGCTCGCCCACTACGCCCGTGGCCCCGAGGACGCCCCGGCCGACGCACGCCCCGTACTCCTCCGCTGGTTCGGTCTACCCGCCGACTGACGGGCAGCCGCCCGGCCCGCGAGCGGTACGGGCAAACGCCAGAGGCCCCCAGGATCTCTCCTGGGGGCCTCTGGTCTGCTGTGCACTCGGCAGGATTCGAACCTGCAACCTTCTGATCCGTAGTCAGATGCTCTATCCGTTAAGCTACGAGTGCTTGGCGTTCCGGGCTTTTTTCTCCCCGGTCGGCGTTGCGAGAACAACATTACATGACCTGCGCCGTGACGCGAAATCCATTAGCCGCACCTCTGCCGACCTGCGGAAACAGCCTCCCGAGGCCCATCTGGGCCACCCTCCGGAACCGGCCCCGAACCAGCTCCGAACCAGCCCCGGCGCGCCTTCCGCACCCTCACTCGCCCCGGAACGACCGAAGCCCCGTGCCAGGGGCACGGGGCTTCGGGATGGAGCGGAGGCGGAGGGATTTGAACCCTCGATGGGCTTTAAGACCCAAACCGCATTAGCAGTGCGGCGCCATAGACCGGACTAGGCGACGCCTCCTCCACACACCTCGCGCGGACGCGAGTGGTGCGTGCAGATGATGACACAGTCGAGCGTCGTGCCACCAATCGCGGTCAACGTTACTAGGCCCCCGGGTGCCCAGGCAAAGCAGTTCGGCGTGGTGGCGCAACGTCCGGGCGCGGTGCGCGTTAGAGAGGGGTGGGGGCCCCGGTCTCCGTCCGTTGTCGTCGCCCGTCAGCCGTCCGTCAGCCGTGGCTCCGGGGCGGGGCCGTGATCGTTCCGCGACCGCCGCCCGTGGCCGCCCGTGCTGCAGAGATCCTGGAGCTACCGCATGCTGCGCCGTCTCGCCCTCACCGCCGTCGTCTCGCTCGCCGCGCTCGCCACCGCCGTGCCGGTCTCGACCGCCTCCGGCCCCGTGTCCTCCGGTCCGGTGCCCGTCGCCCAGCCCACCTCCGGCCCGTTCGCCGCCGTCCGGCCCTCCCTCGGGCCGCTGCCCATGCCCGTCCCGCTGCCCGGGTTCCTGGAGGGCGAGAACGGGAAGGGCGCGGGTGAGGCGAACGAGGCGCTGACGCGGCTCACCGTGTCCGTCGAGAACACCGGGGTCGCCGGGGCCGACGGCACCTTCGAGCTGGAGTGCGGGCCCACCGGGGGCAACCACCCGCGGGGGCAGGCCGCCTGTGACCGGCTGGCGGAGGCCGGCGCCACCCGGGCCGGGCGGCAGGAGCTGTTCCGGCCGACCCCCGAGGGCACGATGTGCACGATGATCCACGGCGGCGACGCCACCGCGCGCATCGTGGGCACCTGGGAGGGACGGGCCGTGGACACCACCGCGAGCCGCCGCGACGGATGCGAGATCGCCCGCTGGAACAGCCTCGTGCCGGTGCTCCCCGATGTCCGGTAGTCCCTCGGCGACGGCGTAAAAGCGTTCGCCCTCCCGTACCCGACACGGACGGCTCCAGGGCCCGGCGCGCCCTGAAGGGTGTGCCCGCGCCGCGCGTCCGCGCACGTCACACGGTGCGCGGACGCTCACGTCATGGGCCCGCGGCGTACATGCCGCGCACAGAACCTTGGTGAGAGCTCCCCCTCATCCGCCGCCCCCGGGGCCTCCCCTGCCCTTAGACTCCTCCAGTGACAGTCCGAGGCCCGAGGGGCAAGATGTTGGGTCCCGCTGTCGGCAAGGTGCGGTAATCAGGGAGGAAGCGTCGTCGTGAGCAGCAGGCCGTCCCGAGGCACTGCTCGCCTCGCAGCCATACTCGATGCCCTTCCTGACGGGCTTCTGCTCGTCAATTGCAACGGCACGGTCGTCAACGCCAACGCCATCGCCCTCGAAATGTTCGAGACCCCGGGCACCGCGCTCGTCGGTCGCGGACTGCTCGATCTGCTGCCGGAGTTCGACTCCAAGCTGATCCCGGGTTCGATGCGCCGGCCCGAGGCTGCGGACGAGCAGGGCAGGACCAAGCCGACGCGGATGACCGCGCGGCGCACCGACGGCAACGAATACCCCGTCGAGGTCACCAGCGCGAGCCTCGACAGCGGGCAGGCCGCGTACAACGACATCCATTCCAGCTACACCGGTGACGAGCTGCTCATGCTCGTCGTGCGGGACCTCTCCGGCACCGTCGACACCGAGGCGGAGCTGGCCCGTTCGCAGCGGCAGACCGAGATGATCCTGCGGGCCGCATCCGAGGGCGTCGTCGGCACGGACACCGACGGGCGCGTCGTCCTCGTCAACCCCGCCGCCGCGCAGATCCTCGGCTTCCGGGCCAGCGACCTCGGCGGCCAGGAGCTGCATCCGCTGATCCTGCACTCCCGGGCGGAGGGCGAGCCGTTCCCGTACGAGGACTCCCCGCTCGCCGACACGCTCAAGTCCGGGCGCAAGCACCGGGTGCGCGGGCAGGTGCTGTGGTCCAAGAGCGGCGCGCAGGTGCCGGTGGACCTCACGACCGCGCCGGTACGGGACGGGGACCAGCTCGTCGGCGCGGTGATGACGTTCACGGACCGCCGACCGTACGAGGAGTTGTCGGCGCAGCACAGAAGCGTCGTCGCCGAGCTGACCACGAGTCACTCCGCCGAGGTCACCGCGCTCAAGGAGGCGCACGCCGCCGAGCTGGAGGCGCTGAAGGAGGCGCACGCCGCCGAGGTCGCCGACCGTAGCGAGCGGTACGCCGCCGAGATCGAGGGACAGGCCGAGCTGCTCGCCTCCCTGGGCGCCCAGCACTCCCAGCTCACCGCCGTCCTCGGCGGTTCGCTGCGCGGGCCCCTGGAGGAGCTGCGCGGCGAGCTGTCCATGCTCGCCTCCGACCCGGCCGGGCAGCTGTGGCCCGAGGCCAACCAGATCCTGCACCATCTCGCCGCCGGGTACGCCCGGATGACCACGCTCGTCGACAACGTGCTGGGATACCAGCGCCTGGACGCGGGGGCGGAGGGGCTGCGGAAGGCCCCCGCGATGGTGGACGGGATCGTCACGGGCGGTATCGACGGGGCGGTCGAGCTGATCGGACCCGGGCGCGCCCAGTTCGCCGTGCACGCCCCGCCGATCGAGGCCGAGGTCGACGCACCCCGGCTCGCGACCGCCATCGCCCATCTCGTCGCGGACGTCTGCGGGGTCGATTCGACCGGCAAGACCCGGGCGGTGCCCGGAGGCGGCTATGTCGACTCCACCGTGGTCGTGGCCGCCGCCCAGCGCGGTGACGTCGTACGGATCGAGGTGCGCGGGCCGTTCGCCGGGGGCGACCCGGTGCACGAGCCGATCGTGCGCGGCATCGTCCGGGCGCACGGCGGGGTCCTCCAGACACACGAGATGCCGGGCATGAGCGGCAGCGCGTACGTGCTCGACCTGCCCATCGGCACCGCGTCCGGCACGATCGCGCCCCCGGAGGAGGACGGGAACGCCCCGCTGCCGGAATCCGCTCCGGCCGTGCCCTCGTCGCCCGAAGGCCTCGGAGCGCCGGGCGTCACCAGCGGCGGCCGGCGCCGGGCACGCAGGTCCTCCACCGACGCGTTCCTGGACAGCCCCGGCGGTACGCCGGAGGGCGGCGGCGACAGCACGGCCGGCGCCGTGGCTCCCGCTCCCGACGACCGTCCGGCCGCCGAGCCGACCGG
>NZ_NTGZ01000548.1 GCF_002551245.1 Streptomyces sp. rh34 | reverse complement strand
GTGCTGACCCGGCTGCCCGTACTGGGTGTGGAGGCGCGCGGCCTGTCCGGCACGCTCGACCCCCGCGTCACGGCGGGCGATCTGGACCGGCTCACGGGGCGCGACGCCGTCGCGGTCGGGGCGGACCGGGCGAAGAGCCTCGACGTGGGCCTCGGGGACCGGGTCGCGCTGCGGCTCGGCGACGGTACGCGGGTGGAGCCCCGGGTCGTCGCGGTGTACGAACACGCGCTGGGCCTGGGTGAGTTCCTCTTCCCGCGTGAGGCGCTGGCGGGCCATGTCTCGGCCGCGCGGGACCAGGTCGTGCTGATCCGGACCGGGGCCGCGTCCGGTGCGGACCCGGCGGCCGGGGTGCGTCAGGCGCTGGCTCCGTACGGCGGCGGGGTGACGGTGCGGGCCGCCACGGGCGACGACGTGGCGATCGCTCCGCCGGTGTCGGACGGGGACAACGCCGTGATCGTCATCGGCGTCGGGGTGATCGGCGGCTTCGCGCTGCTGGCCGTGGTGAGCACGCTGGCGCTGATCACGATCGGCCGCCGGGGCGAGTTCCGGCTGCTGCGGATGGTCGGCACGGGGCGTCGGCAGCTCCGGCGGATGCTGGTGCTGGAGACCGGCCTGGTCACCTTCGCCGGGCTGGTGATCGGCACGGCGGTGGCCGCGGTCCCGCTGACCGCGTTCGCCGTCTCGCTGGCGGGCACGGCCCCGTATCTCCCGCCGGTGCACTACGCGGTGGTCGCGGGGGCGGTGGCGCTCGCCGCCGCGGCGGGGACGCTGGTCCCGGGCGCGTCGGCCGGGGGACGCTTCGTCCTGGGACGCCGGGCGGGGTGAGGGACGGAGCGGCGGGGCGGGCCGGGAGACGGCTGAGCGGCGGAGGGGCTGAGTGATGGAGGGGCGGCGCAGGAGCAAGAGCAGCGGGCGGGACGGGTCCGGGGCTCAGGCCCGTGCCAGGCCCGCTTCCCTGACCGCCACCGCCTCCATCGCGTCCAGCACCGGCCGGATCAGCGGATGGCCCTCGGCCCCCTGTCGTACGGCCGCGAAGACGCGGCGGGTGGGGGCGCTACCCTCGACGGGGCGGACGACCACCCCGGTCAGTTCCATGCCGCGCAGCGCGGACCGGGGCACCAGGGC
>NZ_NTGZ01000547.1 GCF_002551245.1 Streptomyces sp. rh34 | reverse complement strand
CGCTCAGAGATGTGTATAAGAGACAGGCCTGCGCCTGCACGACCTCGGCCCGCTGCGGGCGGCCCGCCGGAGCGATCTGCTCGCCCTGGACCTCACCGACCGGCGCAGCGGCTATCCGCTCCAGATGGTGGTCCGGGCCTCGGACGCCGGGCTGCGGGTCGCCGAGAGCGACGTCCCCTACCGGCCGCGCACCGGGAAGTCGAAGGTGACCGGCACCTGGCGCGGGACCTGGCAGGCGGTGCGCGACATGCGGGGCGTGCTGCGGGAACCACCGGCTGACCGCACGTCCGGCCGGATCGCGCGCGCGGGGACGGGGGCCGTCCGATGAACGCGTCCGGAGACGGGGACCGCTGGACGGGCACGTATGGGGACGAGGGCCGCCGCACGGGCACGCGCGGGGACGAGAGCCGTTTGACGAGCGCGTACGGGCCCACGGAGCTGCTGGTCATCGCGAAGGAACCGGTGGCGGGGCGGGTCAAGACCCGGCTCTGCCCGCCCTTCTCCCCCGCCGAGGCCGCCGAACTCGCCGCGGCGTCCCTCGCGGACACCCTGGACGCCGTGCTCGCCCTCCCCGCCCGGCGACGCGTCCTGGTACTCGACGGGCGGCCGGGCCCCTGGGTTCCCCCGGGCTTCGAAGTGGTGCCGCAGAGCGCGGGCGGTCTCGACGAACGTCTCGCCGCGGCCTTCGGCGGATGTACGGGGCCGGCCCTCCTGGTCGGCATGGACACCCCGCAGATCACGGCCGCGCTGCTCGCCCCCGCTCTCGCCCCGGGCGCCTGGCACGGTGTCGGGGCCTGGTTCGGTCCGGCGGAGGACGGCGGCTTCTGGGCCCTGGGCCTGGCGGATCCCGATCCGGCCCTGCTGCGCGGGGTGCCGATGTCCGTCCCGGAAACGGGTGCGGTGCAGCGGCGCAGGCTGGTGGGGGCGGGGCTCGCCGTGCGCGATCTGCCGGTACTGGTCGACGTGGACACCGCTGCCGACGCCCACCGGGTCGCGTCGGCCGCGCCGGGCGGCCGGTTCGCCGCGGCGCTCGGCCGGCTGACCGGGGCGGGGGTGCGATGAGTACGACCTGTCTCTTATACACATCT
>NZ_NTGZ01000546.1 GCF_002551245.1 Streptomyces sp. rh34 | reverse complement strand
GTGTATAAGAGACAGGTGCCGGGCGGTCCGGCGCTCGCCGGGCCGCGTCTGCGCGGCGCCGCCGCTTCTTCGCGGCGGATGAACCGTGTGCGCCTGTACGGCTGTTGCCTGGCCGGTGCCGGGTACCGGTGCACTCTCCATCGTCATCGCTCGGTGCGCTTCCTCGTCGTGGGGCCGGACATGCCGACAAGTTCCTGGTAGAGACCGGCAACCGCTCCCGCGGTCCGTCGGACGTCGAAGGCCGCGCGAGTGTGGCGCAGGGCCCGGTGGGACACCGCCTCGCGCAGTTCCGGGTCGGCGAGCAGGGCGGTCAGCGCCGCGGCCAGCGCCGCCGGGTCCTCCGGCGGCACCAGACAGTGGTCGTCGTGTCCGGGCGGCAGGCTCTCCCGCGCCCCGTTCACGTCGGTCAGCACGACGGGGCGCCCGCAGGCCATCGCCTCCAGCGGGGCCAGTGCCATGCCCTCCCAGCGGGAGGGCAGCACGAGGACGTCCGCCGCGTGGATCCACGGCCGCACGTCCTCGCAGGCCCCGGTGAACAGCACGCCCGGCGGGGCCGACGCCTCCAGTCCGCCCCGGTCGGGCCCGTCGCCCACCAGCACCAGACGGGCCCCCGCCGTCGGCATCCGGCGCCAGGCCCGCAGCAGCACGTCCTGCCCCTTCTGCCGGGTCAGCCGGCCGACGCAGACGACCAGCGGAGCGTCCCGGTCGACGCCCTCCAGTAAGGGCAGCGAGGCGCGGGCCTCCGCCCGGTCCCCGCTTCCGCCGGGCCGGAACCGGTCGAGGTCGATGCCGTTGTGGATGACCGACCAGCGGGCGGCGATGCCCGCCTCCTGCCCGGTGCGGCGTTCGGACTCGCTGACGCACAGGATGTGATCGGCCCACCGCGCGCCGAACCGCTCCCAGCCGAGCGCGAGTTCCGCGGCGCGTCCGCCGACGGCCTCGAACGACCAGGCGTGCGGCTGGAACACGGTGGGGACCCGGCCGCGTACCGCGATCCGGCCGGCCAGTCCCGCCTTGGCGCTGTGGGCGTGCACCACGTGCGGGCGACTCGCGCGGACGATCCGGCGTGCGGCGGCCACCTCACCGGCCAGCCGGGGCCCGGGGGCCCGGGTGACGGACCAGCCGTGGACCT
>NZ_NTGZ01000545.1 GCF_002551245.1 Streptomyces sp. rh34 | reverse complement strand
AGATGTGTATAAGAGACAGGGCCGGGGTCCGGCTGCGCGTCGCCCTCGCCCGCACCCTCAGCGGGCTCGGCCGCGACGGCTGCCGGGGGATCCTCGTCGCGGGCCTCCGCCTGTGCGGCGGCGTGGCGTTCGCGGACGAGCCCGAGGGCCTGTTCGGCGCGGGCGCGGGTGTTCTCGGCGCGGCGGTGGGCGGTGAGGGCGGCCTCCTCGGTGGCCCGGTCGACGTGGCCGTCGCCCTCGGTGGCGGGGGCCGGGTGCTCGGCGGAGCCGCAGACGGTGCAGGGAGCGCCGTCGACGAGTCCGGCGGCCAGCTCCGCCGCGATGTCCCGCAGCCGCCGTTCCCGCAGCCCGAGCCAGGTCTCGTGGGCGTCGAGTGCACGTTCGCGGGCCTCGGCGAGGGTCTGCCGGGTGGCCCGGACCTCGGCGGCCAGCGCGTCCCGGCGGCGGGCGGCCTCCAGCCTGCGGCGGGCCGGGGCGAGGAGTCCGGCGAGCTGCTCGGCGCGGGTCGCGGCCTCCTGGGCCGCCGCGATGCGTTCTTGGAGCCCGGCGTGAACGGCGTCCCAGCCCGCGAGCCAGGCGTCCGCGTCCCGGACGGTCGCGTCGTCGGCCCGGGACTCGCGCTCCAGCCGGTCCCGTTCCTCGTCGATCGCGGCGCTGCGCGCCTCGGCCCGGCGGGCCGACTCCAGGCCGCCCAGCTCCTGCCGGAAGCGGCGCTCCAGCTCGGTGAGCTGGTCGGGGCCGGCGTCGGCGAGGTCGGGCGGCAGCTGTGCCCGGGCCCGGTCGAGGTCGTCGCCCGCCCGGCGGTGGGCGCGCTCCGCCTCCTCGCGCAGGTCCAGTGCGGGGGCGACCCGGTCCGCCTTACGGGCGCGTTCCAACCTCTCCTGGCAGCGGTCGTGTTCGGGCCGCCGCTCCTCCAGCGCCGCCGCGCGCCGCGCGGTCTCCTCGTACCGCTGCTGGAGGCGGGCGAGTTCGCGCTCGGTGTCCAGGGCGTGGCGGGCCGCGTGCTGTCGGCCCTCGGCCCCGGCCACGACGCAGTGGGCGATGCCGAGCCGTTCGCGGGCCGTGGACCTGGCGATCGCGGCCCACTCCAGAACGGCTTCGGCGAGGCCCGGTTCGCC
>NZ_NTGZ01000544.1 GCF_002551245.1 Streptomyces sp. rh34 | reverse complement strand
GCTTCCAGGAGCTCACCGCGGCCGGGGGCGGGTAGGCCGCGCAGGCGGGCCAGGTCGCCGGCCACCCGGACGACCTCCCGGCCGTCCGCCGGGCCGTAGGGGTGGCCCTGTTCACGCAGGGCGGCGCAGACGCGGACCGCGGTGCGGATCAGCGCCTCGTGCAGCGCCGCCGGGTCCCCGGCGGCGTCCAGGACGGTGTGCTGCCACTCCGGGTCCCGGATGCCGGCCGGGTAGCCGGAGCGTGAGTCGAGCAGCGGGTACGTGTACGGGACCAGGGAGACCGTGCACGTCGTCGTCCCGACGGTGCCCTGCCCGTGGCCGTCCGCACCCGGCTCCGGGGCGACGGACCGGTCCGGCACTTCCGGTGCTTCCGGTGCTTCCGGTGCTTCCGGTGCTTGGGGCGCGGGACCTCCGGCGGCCTCGGCGGCGGACGGCAGCAGCGCCGGGGTGTGGAAGGCTCCCACCACCACGGCGGGCCGCCGCCCGCTCGCCAGGGCTTCGGCGACATGTCGGCGCATGCACGCCTCGCGCACCAGGTCCGTGCCGTGCACGCCGCCCCGCGCCTCGGCCTCGTAGCGCAGCGCCCACCCGGTGAGCAGGGCGGCGCGGCGGAGCGCTTCGGGTGTCGAGCCGGGCGCGAGGGCCTCCACCAGCCGGTCCCACAGGTCGTCGCCGTCCCGGCCGGTGAGCCGGGACCGGAGCGCGGCGGACAGCCCGTGCCCCTCCCCCGGCCCGGGTGCGGAGTCGGCGCCGGGGACAGGAACGGGGGTGCCTGGGTCACCCCCCGCCCACGCGCGGTCGGCCAGCGGCAGATCGCAGGCCACCGCCGGGACACCGTTTCTCGCCGCCCAGCGCAGGGCTACCAGTTCCGGCGAGAAGTCCGCGAACGGGTAGAAGGCCGGACCCCGTTCGCCGGCCGAACCGGCTCCGGGCCCGTCGGCGGGCACGGCGGCCAGCGCCACCGGCGCCTCGGTCTCCTCGTGGGCGAGCCAGCCCAGCCAGGGCTGGAACTCGGCGGGCAGCTCGACGAGGAGGACGTCGGGGGCCGCCGCGTCCAGCAGCGCCGGAAGCGCGGCCGCCAGCGAGGGCGCGTGGTGGCGCACCCCGATCAGGAACGGCAGCCCCGGGCCGGTCGCCGCGAGGGCCGCAACCGCGGCTTCCGAGGTGGTAGG
>NZ_NTGZ01000543.1 GCF_002551245.1 Streptomyces sp. rh34 | reverse complement strand
AGGAGCCAGGCCGGCCGGCCCCGACGGACCGGCGGGCGTCGTTCCGGCCGCCCCCGCGACGGCCCGGCCGTCGGCCGAGATGCCGGTGCTCCAGCGCCAGGCATCCGACCCGCCGAGTCCGCCGGGCCTTCCGGCCACGACTCCCACGACTCCTGCGACGCCCGCGACCCGTTCGACCGGCTCGACGAAGGCGTCGGTGCCTGCGTCCGCTCCTGCGCCTGCGCGGCGGCAGCAGCCGTCGTCGCCGGATGCCCGGTCTCGTACGCCCCAGCAGTCCCAGCCGCCCCAGTCATCCCAGCGGCACCAGCCCACCCGGCCGCCCGGTTCATCGACGCCATCGGGGCCCTCCCCCTCCGTACAGCCCGCACCGCGGGCCGACGCTTCCGGCAGCTCACGGGCCCGTGCGCGGGGCGGGATCGGCACGCCGCTCCCCTCGCTGCCGCCCACCGCCCGGCTCGGCGGCGACGCCCCGCTGCTCGGTGACCGAGCGTCCGCCGGGACGCGGCCGGTTCCGGATCGGGCGCAGAGCCCCGGGCCCGCGCATCCGGCTGTTCCCGCTGCTCCGGCCCAAGCTTCCCCGTCGCCGGGGGCGCCCCCCGCGATGCCGGTGCGGTCGGCTTCCGCCGCGCCCGGAGCGCCCGCCATACCCTCAACGCCCGCCGCGTCGTCGCCCGGAACCGCGGCCGTCCAGCGCGCGGCGGATCCCGCCCGTGCCCGGACCGCTCCGGCCGCCGCCGCTCCCCTGCCGCCCGTACGCGTCCGGCCGATCGCTCGGGGCCGTACGGCGTCGCAGGGCCTGAGCGGTGCGACGCCGTCGCCCACCGTCCAGCGGTCACGGACTCTGCTCTCCGGCCGCGCCCTGACAGTGAACACCGGGTCCGCCGAAGGGTTTTCGGCGCCTCCCACGACGACAGTGGGCAGCAGCACCGCGCGCCCGGTCGTGGCGGCCACCTGGCGGCGCGACGTACGGCAGCCGGGCACCGGTGCTCCGTCGCCGGGCCGTGTCGACGGGCGGACCGGGGGCACGCCGAGCTCCGGCACCCAGCAGCCGGTGTCCTCCGGTACGGCTCCGGGGGCCGTGGTCCAGCGCTCGGCGACCCCGGACCCCGCACCCCGGGGCGGCGCCGCCTTCGCGGACCCGGCCCCGGGCTGTCTCTTATACACATCTCTGATGGCGCG
>NZ_NTGZ01000542.1 GCF_002551245.1 Streptomyces sp. rh34 | reverse complement strand
CTGAGAGATGTGTAAAAGAACCAGTTTAAGAGGGGGGGCCCCGCCGGGGGCGGCGGCACCGCGCGGGGCCCCGCCGGCACCGACGCCGCCAGGAAGCGGGCGGAGCGCCGTGCCGAGCGCGTCACGGGCGGGGCCCAGGAGCTGGAACAGCGCCTGGGCGACCTGCTGCGCGGCGGACTCGCCGCGACCGACCGCTCCGGATACGGCCTGTGGGAGGAGACCGCGGCCCGCATGGTCGACGCCCAGGCCCCGGGTCTCGCGGTCCGGGTGAGGGAGCTGGGCGCGATCACCGGGTCGGGCCCGGGCTGGCCGGTCCGCCTGCTGGAGGAGTGCGGCCTGCTCCATCTGCTGGACGCCGCGTGGCTCGGACGGGAGCGACTGCCGGACCCGCTGGCCGCGACCGTGCGTACGAGAGTGGGGCTGCCCGTCTCCGCCGAGGGCTCCCCCATCCGTGACCACTGGCTGGTCCTCGCGCAGTACGACACCCCGGACGGCAAGATCGTCGCCCGTCGGATCTGGCTGTACGGACGGGAGTCGGGCCGTACGGCTCTGCTGCTCTCGTTCGGCGCGGCGGGCCGGTCCCCGGCTCAGGCGCTGCCGGTGGGCGCGACGATCGACGCCGAGCTGACGCCGTATCCGGGCGGCGGACAGCTCCGGGCGGAGCTGGGCGAGCAGTTCGGAGCCATGGCCCCGGACGGGCCCCCGCCGGGGATCGCCGCGGCGGCCGCGCCGGCCGTCTACGGGGACGCCTTGCGGGAGGACCCCTGGCTGGACGCCTGGCCGGTCACCCTGCGCGACGTCATACCCGTTCCGGCCAAGGACGGCTGGCAGGTGGTGGACGCGCACGCCGACTCCGCCCTGCCGATCGCCCCGGCCGCGCTGTCCCGGCCGGGTCTGTGGAAGCTCGTCGCCCTGTCCGGCGGTGGCCCGGTCACCGTGTTCGGCGAGATCGGCCACCGCGGCTTCGACCCGTTCGCGGCCTGGGACCCGGGCGAGGAGGCGGAGGGCGGGCGCACCACGGGCGGCTCGGTCGTCCAGCTGGTCTGACCCGGCCGTCACGCCTCACCCCGCCCGGCGCACCCGACGGCCCGCCCCACCGCCCGCCGCCGCGACCTCCGGCCCGGCGCCCGCTCACAGCCCGCCGCCTCTCCCACCGCCCCAGCCCCTGTCTCTTATACAC
>NZ_NTGZ01000541.1 GCF_002551245.1 Streptomyces sp. rh34 | reverse complement strand
GCGTACCGGTGTGCCGGGCGAGCACCGTCACCTCGTCGGCGGACCACGGCCCCGGGCACAGGCGCAGGGCGCACCGCAGGAGACGGCTGCGGAGCCCGGCCTCGACGGTGCTGCCGGCCAGGCCGAGCCAGTCACCCAACAGGGCGCGGGCTGCCGGGCGTTCGTGGGCGGCAACGGTGTCCGGCGGTGCGGGCCGCCGGGCGATGCGCAGGGCGAGCGCCGGGTCCCAGCCGGAGCGCAGCAGAGCCGTCACCTCGGGGTCGGACCCGTCCGGGGGCCCGCCCGGGGCGACGGGCGGCGTCGGCACACCGTGCCGGGCCAGTGGTTCCGCCAGGTCCTGGACGGAACCGGCGGCGAGCCGCACAGCGCCGTCGGCGACGAGCGCCAGCAGGGCGGGGACGACCGGCGATCCCCCCACGTCCAGGGCGAGCACGGCGCGGGCGGTCACCTCGTGGTCGAGGGCGCGGAGCTGGAGGCGGCGGGTGCGCTCGTCGCGCGCCGCTTCGGCGGCGGCGAGGAGGGTCGCGGCATAGGCGCTTCCCACGACGGCGTGCAGCGCGCGGGTCAGCGCGGACCGCAGCCCCGGGTTGTCGTCGCGGCCGAGCGCCCGCAGGAGATGCGGGACGGCGGCGGGCGCGCCCGCTTCGATGAGGGTGGCCGCCGCGGTCTTCCTGATGTTCATGTTCGGGTGGTGGAGACAGCCGGCGACTTCCTCGCCCGCCCAGCGGGCCCGTGCCGCGCCCAGCGCCGACAGGGCCGCGCGCACGGTCCGGATGTCCGCGTCGCGGGTGAGCGGGACGAGAGTCGCGGACAGGGCCCGCGCGTCCTCGCCCGAGGCGTCGTGGGCCAGCAGGGCGATGACGTGCTTGCGCACGTGCGGGTCGCGGTCGCGCAACAGACGGTGCACCCGGGCCCGGGTGGACGGGGTCGCGGGGACCTGGAGCAACGCCTTGAGCAGCACCGCCCGTTCGCCGCCGGTGAGCCCGGGCCGCTCCAGCAGGCCGAGCACCGTCGCGGTGAGGAACGCGTGGCCCGCTCCGGTGTCGTCCGGTACGTCGAGCAGACAGACCGGCCTGATCCGCCGCCGCCTCCACAACCGGCTCCCGTGGGCGCGCATCGCGTCCAACACCTCGGGCGGCAGCTCCGGTTCGCCGTCCGGGCGGGCCGGTCCCGCGGGGGCGAAGCCGGGGCCCGGGGC
>NZ_NTGZ01000540.1 GCF_002551245.1 Streptomyces sp. rh34 | reverse complement strand
GCGCCCTGCCGCCACGCACCCGTCCGCCCCGCGCCCCGCCCCCACGCACCCGTCCGCCCCGGGTCCGGCCGCCCCGCACCCGGCCGCCGGGGCGCCGCCCGGGCCCGGGGCGCTGCCCGTGGTCCCGCGCCAGCGCCAGACGGACCGCGGTCCCGGGCAGCGGGTCGGCGGCGGGGACATCGCCGCGCTGCGCTCGGTCGGCGAGCTGTTCCGCACCCTCGACCACGCCTACGGCGGCGGCCACGCCCGGCAGGCCCTCGTGCGGTATCTGGAGCACGAGGCCGAACCGATGCTCCGGGGCACCTACGGCGAGGCCACCGGAAGGCGGCTGTTCGCCGCGGTCGCCGACCTGACCCGGCTGGCCGGCTGGACCTCGTACGACATCGCCGCCCACGGCCTGGCCCAGCGGTACTTCGTCCAGGCGCTGCGGCTCGCCCAGGCCGCCGGGGACCGCGGGTACGGCGCCTATGTGCTGATCACGATGAGCCGCCAGGCTGTCTACCTCAAGCACGGCAGGGAGGCCGTCCAGCTCGCCCGCGTGGCCCAGCAGGGCGTCGGCTCGGCCGCCCCGCCCCTCGTCCAGGCGCTGCTGCACGCGGTCGAGGCGCGCGGGCACGGCGTGCTCGGCGAGGCGCGCTCCTGCACCGCCGCCCTGACCCGGGCCGAACACGCCCTGGAGACCGCACGCCCCGGCGACGAGGTGCCGCACTGGGCCCGCACCTTCGACGAGGCGCAGCTCGCCGACGAGCTGGGCCACTGCCACCGCGACCTCCAGCAGTACCGGGCCGCCGCCCAGCACGCCGAGCGGTCGCTCCAGCTGCGCGCACCGGCGTACGCCCGCAGCAGGCTGCTCTGCCGGGTGGTCCTCGCCTCGGCCCGGCTGGGCCTGGGCGAGCTGGACCAGGCCTGTCTGCTGGGCGCGGAGGCGGCCCAGCAGGCGGCCGAGATGCGCTCGGTGCGCGCCACGGAGTACGTACGCGCCTTCGAGCGCGGCCTGGAGCCCTACCGGGACGCGGTCGCCGTACGCGGCTACCGCGACCGGGTCGCCGCCCTCGGCTGAAGCTCCCGGCCGAAGCTCCCGGCCGGTGACTCGGACAGCGGGGGCGTCACGCCGCTCTCGGCAACCGCGGGCCCCCCTCGCGCAGGCCCGGGACGGCCAGGTCGGTGAGGATGGCCCCGGCCGCCCGGCGCCCCGACCGCAGCGCGCCCTGGAC
>NZ_NTGZ01000539.1 GCF_002551245.1 Streptomyces sp. rh34 | reverse complement strand
GGTGCGGGCGCCGCTGCCGCAGATGCCGCCCGCGCCCGTGCTGCCGCCGGAGGCGGTGGCCGAGGAGCTGGCGCAGGCGTTCGGTCCGCAGGGCATCCTGCGGTTCGACCAGCGGGCGGTGTCCCGTCAGGGGGTGCCCGAGGTCGTCGCGCAGACGCTGGTGTGGGCGGGGCTGCCCGCCGATTTCGGGCCGTTCTTCTGGGCGCAGCCGGGGCAGCCGGTGGTGCCGACGCTGGCCGAGCTGGCGGCGCAGCGGCAGGTGCAGCCCGCGCCGGACGCGGGGTCGTATCTGGTGATGGGCACGGACTTCGGCCGGGCGCTCTGTGTGCAGTACGGGACGGCGAACATCGTGGCCGTACCGGTGGAGGCGGGTCCCGGCGGGCAGCCGGTGCCGCCGCAGTTCGTGAACACCGGGCTGCCGGAGTTCGTGCGGTCGATGGCGTTGCTGGGCCGGATGTGGCGGCTGCGGTTCGGGCTGAACCCGGAGCAGGCGGGCCGCTGGACCGTTGACTTCCAGGCGCAGCTGGTGGCGCTGGACCCGGCGGCGCTGGCGTCGCCGGAGAGCTGGTGGTCGGTGCTGCTGGAGCAGATGTGGGACGGCTTGATCTGAGCCGTACGCGGGGCTGAACGGCGAGCGTGCACGAGGCGCCCGGACCCGGAAGGGGCTGGGTCAGGGGGTGTCCGGGCGGACACCCCCTCGTCGTGTGCGGGGGGTGCCGGGCGATGAACGCTGGTTCGCCCGGTTCTGTGATGCCGGTCGCTTCCGGCCTGAATGCGGCTGATCGATTCCGACTTCCGGCACCAATTGCCGCATCCTTGGCGTGTTACGGGTGTCGGAGCGTGGCAGAGCGTGTCGGCGGGTCGGAGAGGGGTTTCAGGGATGAGTGCTGGACCGGTGTCCGCGTACGACGTCGTCGGGGTGCGGGGGCGTGGTTACCGTCCCGAGCAGGTGGACCGGGCGACGGCCGCCCTGACGGCCGAGCGGGATGGGGCGCTGGCCGAGCTCGCGCGGCTGACGGGCCGGGTGGAGGAGCTGCTCGCCGAGTCCGCCCGGCTGGCGGAGGCCGTCGCGATGCTGCCCGTGCAGGACTACGCGGAGCTGGGGGAGCGGGCTCAGCGGATCCTGGCGCTGGCCGAGAGCGAGGCGGAGGCGCTGCACACCGATGCGGTGGCGGCGGGCCAGGCGCTGCGGGACGCTGCCGAGGCGGCGGGCCGGACGGTCGGGGAC
>NZ_NTGZ01000054.1 GCF_002551245.1 Streptomyces sp. rh34 | reverse complement strand
GCCATCAGAGATGTGTATAAGAGACAGCTGCGGGACCGGTCCGTGCCGCGGCTGCCTGCCCGGCTGCGACTGCCCGCCCGGTCCCGGCTGCCGTCGTGGCCCGTGGTGCGGCTGCCGCGCGCCCGGCGGGTGCAGCGGCGGCTGGCGCAGGGGCTGATGGTCGCCTGTGTGCTGGCCCTGGCGCCCGCGACCTGGATGCGGCTGGAGGCCGGCGACCGGGTGGGCACGACGGCCGAGGCTCCGGCGCGGGAGGTCGCCGTGGTGTTCGGCGCCGGGCTGTGGGAGGGCCGGCCGACCCCGTACCTCGCACACCGGCTGGACGCGGCGGCCGAGCTGTACCGCACCGGGAAGGTGAAGGTCGTTCTGGTCACCGGGGACAACAGCCGGGCGGAGTACGACGAGCCGGACGCGATGCGCACGTATCTCACCGGACGCGGGGTGCCCGACGAGCGGATCGTGAGCGATTACGCCGGGTTCGACTCCTGGGACTCCTGCGTCCGGGCCAAGAAGATCTTCGGGGTCGACCGGGCGGTGCTGGTGAGCCAGGGCTTCCACATCCACCGGGCGGTCACCCTGTGCCGGTCGGCCGGGATCGACGCGTACGGCGTCGGGGTCGACGAGCCGCGGGACGTCACCTGGTACTACGGCGGCGCCCGGGAGCTGGCGGCCTCCGGCAAGGCGGCGCTGGACGCCCTGCTCCGGCCCGACCCGCGGTTCCTGGGGCCGGAGGAGCAGGGCGTGACGGACGCGCTGGCCGCCGGGGCACGCTGATGCGTCCCCGGGGCGCCGTGCGAGGCGCGTGCGCCGGCGGTCCCGGGAGCGGTAGGGCGCGCGTGCGCAGGCGGCACCGGGCGCGGTCTGGCGCGTGCGCGCCCGGCGGATTGCGCCGGGCGGGTGAAACCGGGCGGGTGGAACCCGGCCTCAGGGGGACAGCCCTCAGGAGCCGTCCGGCGCGCGGCCGGTGGTCCACCGGCCCCCGGGGATGAGGACGCCGCCGGTCCGCAGCGAGCGGGTGACGGCGGCCGCGGCGAGGTAGACCCAGGCCCGCACGGACTCCCCGGCCTCCGACGCCCCCTGCCCCGGCAGTTCGACCTCGCGGACGACGCGTTCGTACAGGTTGCGCGGGTGGCCGGGGCCGAGGAACTCCTCCAGGTGGTCCAGCAGCCCGAGCAGTTCCCCGTACACCCCGGGCGCCGCGACGAGCAGCCTGCCGTGGACGCGGCCGTGGCCCTCGATCGCGTACGGGTAGCCGGGGCCGTCGTAGAGCAGGGCCCGGGGCAGCACGGCCGGCCGCTCCCCCGCCGTGCGGCCCCGGAGGAACAGGTCGTGGTTGGGTTCGCCCGGCAGCAGCGTTCCGTACACGAAGAAGGGCAGCTCGGCGGCGACCGGGCCGCCGGGGGCGGTCGTGGTCATGGCCGCCGTCACAGGGCTGCCGGGGGCGCCGTCTCCGCCGTCACCCAGCCGAGGTAGCGGGCACCGCCCCGGATCACCGGCAGGGCGATGATCTCCGGCGTCTCGTAGTCGTGCTCCCGCTGGAGGTGTTCCTCCAGTTCGTCGTAGCGTTCCGCCGTCGTCTTGAAGAGCACCTGCCACTCCTCCGTCGTCTCGATGGCGTTCTGCCACCGGTAGACGGAGGTGACGGGGGCGGAGATCTGCGCGCAGGCCGCCAGCCTGGCCTCCACCGCCGACCGGGCCAGGGCGTCGGCCTTGTCCTCGCTGTCGGTCGTGGTCAGTACGGTCAGCCATGCCGGCGGCGCTGTCATCGTCGGTCTCCTCGGAGTACGGCGGGCTCCTTGCCCGTGGGCCTTCGATGCGATTGTCGGCCCACGGCGGGTCAGGCGCCGTACGGACGGAGATTCCGGGCGTCGCGCAGGGCGGTGCCCCACCACACCAGCTGGTCCAGCAGCGCCTTGGCCGCCGCGTCGGCGGGCCCCGGGTCCAGATGGCTCCCCTCGTCGTCGAAGAGCGCGCCGGCGTTGTGGAAGGACACGGTGTCGCGGACGGTGACGGTGTGCAGTTCGGCGAAGACCTGCCGAAGGTGTTCGACGGCCCGCAGCCCGCCGGAGATGCCGCCGTAACTGACGAAGGCGACGGGCTTGGCCTGCCATTCCTCGCTGTGCCAGTCGATGAGCGTTTTCAGTGGTGCGGGGTAGGAGTGGTTGTACTCGGGGGTGAGGACGACGAAGGCGTCGGCCGCCGCGAGCCGGGCGGAGACCGCGCCGAGCCGCGCCGCCTCCTCGGGCCCGGGGCTGAAGGTGATGGCGGTGGGAAGGCCGGCCTCGGCGACGTCGATCAGTTCGGTCTCGATGCCGGGATGGCCCGCCGCGCGGGCCAGGAACCAGTCGGCGACGACGGGACCGAAGCGGCCGTCGCGGTTGCTGCCGAGGATGACGGCCACCTTGAGGGGGGCGGGCTCGGGGGCGGGCACGGTGGATGACGTGGATACGGCTGTGATGTCCATGGCGTTGACCTTTTCCCCTCAACCATGGTTGAGGTCAAGGGTGCCGTCCGCTTCCTGCCCGATCCTGGTCCGACGGCGCGCTTACGGTGGCCGCATGACGACGTACCGGCCGGACACGCCCCTGCCCCGCATCGAGTTCGACGGCCACCCGGCCACCGAGGAGGACCTGCGGATCCCCGCACTGTACGGCTTCGGCCACTTCACCGCCCTGCAGGTGCGGGACGGCGGGGTGCGGGGCCTCGGACTTCATCTCGCCCGGCTGGACGCCGCGAACCGGGAGTTGTTCGACCTCCCGGTGGACGGTGAGCGGGTGCGGGAGCTGATCCGGCACGCCCTGGGCGGCGCGGCGCTGCGGGACGCCTCGGTGCGGGTGAACGGCTACCTGCCGCCCGGCGCGACGCACACGACCCTGATGGTGACGGTCCGGGAGCCCGCCGCCGGGCCGGTCGGGGCGCGGAGCCTGATGTCGGTGCCGTACGCGCGCACGGCCCCGCACATCAAACGGCCGGGCGAGTTCGGGCAGACGTACTACGGGGCGCTGGCCGGGCGGGCGGGGTTCGACGAGGCGCTGCTGACCGCGCCCGGCGGAGTCGTGACCGAGGGCGCGATCACCAACATCGGCTTCTGGGACGGGAGCTCGGTGGTGTGGCCCGACGCCCCGGCGCTCGCCGGCATCACGATGACCCTGCTGGAGCAGGGGCTGGAGCGGGCCGGACGGCCGTCGGCGCGCCGCCCGGTGACGCTGGAGGGCCCGGACGGGGTGGGCCGCTATCCGGCCGCCTTCGTCTGCAACTCGCGGGGCATCGCGCCGGTGCGGCGGATCGACGACACCGCGTTCACGGTCGACGAGAAGCTGATGAGAGACCTGGGCGCGGTGTACGACGCCGCTCCGGTGGACACCGTGTGAGAACCCCGCCCGGGAGGGCGGGGCAGCGCGCTTCGGCCGTGCCGGACCATGGGGGCATGCAGATCCATATCGAGGCCTCAGCCCTCCCCGGTCGCAGCTGCGGCCCGGACAGCGACTTTCCCGGGTACGCGAACATCCACGTCGGCGTCCAGCGCAAGGACCGGCCGGGCGAGCTGCTCGACCCGCACCCCGGGGACGCCCCCTCCGCCTCGTGGGTCCTCGACTGCACGGCCACCGCGACGGCGGACGGGATCGAGGTGTCGGGGCCCTACGTCCAGAACCGGCTGGGCGGACGGTTCGTCTATCTGTCCTGGGGCACGGTGGACGACGCCGGGGTCTTCACCATGTTCCGGCGCGCCAAGCTGATGTTCGACGACATCGATCCGGACGTCCTCGAAGCCGCCGCGCGCACCGGACGCCTCACCGGGCGGCTCGGGCTCACCGACGCCAAGGGGCAGCCGCTGTGCGCCCGGGTGCGCCCGCCGCAGATCGTCTGGAGCGCCACGGACGGGGCGAGCGGAGCCTGAGGAGAGCCGGGGGCGAACGGAGCTCGGGATCCGGGGGCGGAGCTCGGCATCCCGTGGGGGCGAACGCGGCCGGATGAGCCGGGAGCGGGCACGACCGGCGGCGGATACGGCACCGCCTCGGGCACGGCCGGCGGCGGATACGACACCGCCCCCTCCGGTCCAAGGGGGGAGTGGACCGGAGGGGGCGGTGCCGTGGGGGGCGGGGTTCCGTCCCGTGGGGGGTGTCTTGCGTGTGCCCGGGGCTCGTCACGTCATTCATGTGACCTGCGTCACTTTTCGCGTCCGCGGCTCACCCGATCGGCACCCGGACCGCCGGCACGGACCGAACGGCCCAGCCGCACCGCCGCGACCTGCGGCGATCCCTTCCGGCAAGGGTGCCGCGCCGGTCCGTACGGGTGAAAGCTGACCCCACGTCAGAAGGCGTGGCGGGCCGGGCCCCCGTTGGCTCGGGACAGGACACACCCGCTCGCGCCGTCTGCCCGGAGGATCCCCATGCGCAGTCCTGCCCGCCTCGTGACCGGCACCGTCGGTGCCGCGTTCACCGTCATCGCGTTCGGTCTCACCGCCGCCGCTCCGTCCGCGTACGCGGGCGACTTCGGCCGTCTGGAGATCACCCCGGCGACCGCGGCCCCCGGCGCCACCGTCACCGTGAACACCACCGCCTGCGGCAAGAAGGGCTCGGGCATCGGCGACGCGAACTCCCTGGACGCCGGGGACTTCGAGATGCGCCCCGGCACCCACAAGGAGGTCGTGGTCGGCAAGTTCACCGTGCCGCACGACACCCGGCCCGGCACCTACGAGATCATCGTCTCCTGCGACAACGGCAAGGACGCCGTCGGTGATTTGGAGGTGATCGGCGGCGGCAAGCACGAGAAGCCCATCCACGACCGCCCGTCCGGCCATGTGCGCACCGGGGTCGGCGGCAGCGTCGAACCGAACTCCACGCAGGTCGCTCTCGGCGTCGGCGTGATCGGCCTGGCCGCCGTCGGCGGACTGTGGCTGCTGCGCCGCCGCTCCGAGGGCGCCGAAGGAAGCTGAATCCCCGCTTCCCCCTGACCGGGCGGGGCGCGTCCCCGAGCGCGCCCCGTCCGCCCCGGACCACCGACCGAGGACGACGCCGTGTCACCGAGCGCGCAGAAGGCCAAGGGCTGGCTGGTGGGCATCGCCGTGCTGTGCGGCATCTGGCTCATCCAGAACGGCCCCGGCGGCCAGCTGATCCCGCCGCAGCCCTCCAGCGCCCAGGCCTTCGCCGCCGGGCCCCAGCTCCAGCCCGGCTCCCCGGTCGCCGAGCCGCTCAACCCCTCCGAGCCGGTCCGCATCCGCATCCCGAGCATCGAGGTGGACGCGCCGATGACCCGGCTGGGACTGGCCGCCGACGGCAGCCTCGACGTACCGCCGGACGAGGACCGCAACCTCGCGGGCTGGTACGCGGACGGCGTCCCGCCCGGCGCACGGGGCACCGCGATCGTCGCGGGGCATGTGGACAACGCGGACGGCCCGTCCGTCTTCTACGCCCTGGGGGCCCTGACCAAGGGGACCGAGGTCGAGGTGGTCCGCAAGGACGGGCGCACGGCCGTCTTCTCGATCGACGCCATCGAGGTCTACGACAACGACGACTTCCCCGACCAGCGCGTCTACGGCGACTCCCCGCACGCGTCGCTCCGGCTGATCACCTGTGGCGGCGGCTTCTCGAAGGAGACCGGCTACCAGGGCAACGTGGTGGCGTACGCGCACCTCACCGAAGTCCGCTGAGGCCTACGCGTTCCACTGGTCGAAGCCCAACTTGGCGACCAGCGAGAACACCACGGTCAGCAGCACCGCCCGGACGAAGCCGCTGCCCCGGCTCAGCGCCATCCGGGCCCCGATCATCCCGCCCGCCAGGTTGAAGAGGGCCATCACGGCCGCGAGCTGCCACAGCACGGTGCCCTGGTACGCGAACATCGCCAGCGCCCCCGCGTTGGTGCACACGTTGACGATCTTCGCGGTGGCCGACGCGGTCACCAGGTCCAGGTGGAGCACGGCGCTCAGGGCCAGCACCAGGAACGTGCCGGTGCCCGGGCCGAACAGCCCGTCGTAGAAGCCGATACCGCCGCCGACCAGCACGATCGCCGTGACGATCCGGGCCCGGGAGACCGGCCGGTCCGTGCCGTCGCCCGCCGCAGGCACCCCGAAGGACGGGCGCAGCAGCACGAAGGCCGCGACCCCGAGCAGCACAACCATGATCACCGGGCGGAGCGTCTCGCTGCTGATCCCGGCGGCGAAGAACGCCCCGGTCATCGACCCGGCGAGCGCCATCAGCCCGACCCGCACCGCCAGCCCCACCCGTACCGGGGCCTTGCGCAGGAAGGTCACCGCGGCCCCCGAGGTGCCCACGATCGCGACGGCCTTGTTGGTGCCGAGCACCTGGGCCGCCGGGACGTTCGGCAGGCCGAGCAGCAGCGCGGGCAGGAGCAGCAGTCCGCCGCCGCCCACCACCGCGTCGATCCAGCCCGCGGCGGCCGCGGCGAGGCAGAGGAGCACCAGAGTGGTCAGTGTTATGTCAGGCACGACCCGACCTTAGACGCCTGTCATCGGGGCACTTCTCCTCCGGAACGCCCTTGGCCCCTCACAGGGCCCCGGCGCCGCCGCTGAGCGCAAGGTTCCGCCCGGGAAACAGGCGGGATGCGGCCGGGTAACACCTCACGCCCACCCTCATGGCATGAGGACAACCGACGGAGGCCACTGAGATGCCGGAGCCCACCTTCGACCTGAGCACCACCGCCGCCGCCCCGAACGCCCTGGCGCACACCGCCGTTCCGACGATCGTGGTCGTCGGGCACGGCATGGTCGGCCAGCGGTTCCTGGAGGCCCTCACCGACCGCGGACTGACCCCGGCGGCCGGCGCCGCCCGGGTCGTCGTGCTCTGCGAGGAGCCTCGGCCCGCCTACGACCGGGTGCGGCTCACCTCGTACTTCGACGGGCAGAGCCCCGAGGACCTCTCCCTGGTGGAGCGGGACTTCATGGACCGGCACGGCATCGAGCTGTACGTCGGTGACCCGGCGACGGGCGTCGACCGGGCGGGGCGGACGGTGACCGCACGGTCCGGGGCGGTGTTCCGGTACGACACGCTGGTGCTGGCGACGGGCTCGTACCCCTTCGTGCCTCCGGTGCCGGGGAAGGACTCGCGGGGCTGCTTCGTGTACCGGACCATCGAGGACCTGGTCGCGATCGAGGAGTACGCGAAGGGCGCGGCGACCGGTGCGGTGGTCGGCGGCGGGCTGCTCGGCCTGGAGGCGGCCGGGGCGCTGAAAGGGCTCGGGCTGAGCACCCACGTGGTGGAGTTCGCGCCCCGGCTGATGCCGGTCCAGGTGGACGAGGGCGGGGGCGCGGCGCTGCTGCGCACGGTGGTGGACATGGGCCTCGCGGTGCACACGGGGGTCGGTACGCAGGAGATCCTGACGAGCGCGGGCGCGGACGGCGCGGTGACCGGGATGGCCCTCTCCGACGGCTCCTCGCTCGCCGTCGATCTGGTGGTCTTCTCGGCGGGCGTGCGGCCCCGGGACCAGCTGGCCCGGGAGTGCGGTCTGGCCGTCGGGGAGCGCGGCGGAATCGTCGTGGACGAGGAGTGCCGGACCTCGGACCCGGCCGTGTTCGCGATCGGCGAGTGCGCGCTGGCCGCCGACGGCCGCGTGTACGGGCTGGTGGCGCCGGGCTACGAGATGGCGCAGACGGCGGCCGAGGTGATCACGGGCGGCCGGTCCGTGTTCACGGGGGCGGACCTGTCGACGAAGCTGAAGCTGCTCGGCGTGGACGTGGCCTCGTTCGGCGACGCGCACGGGGCCGCCGAGGGGGCGCTCGACGTGGTGTACTCCGACGCCCGGTCGGGGGTCTACAAGAAGCTGGTGATCGGGCGGGACGGGACGCTGCTGGGCGGGGTGCTGGTCGGGGACGCGGACCAGTACGGCACGCTGCGGCCGATGACGGGCACGGTGCTGCCGGTCGCCCCCGAGCAGCTGGTGCTGCCGGCCGGGACGGGCGGCCCGGTGGCGCTCGGCCCCTCCGCGCTGCCGGACGATGCGGTGATCTGCTCCTGCCACAACGTGACCAAGGGCGCGGTCTGCGAGCACACCACGCTGCCCGAGGTGAAGAAGTGCACCAAGGCCGGCACGGGCTGCGGCAGTTGCCTGAAGGTGATCGGGCAGCTGATGCCGCCTCCGGCGGACGCGGGGCTGTGCGGCTGCTTCCCGTACGACCGCAGCGAGCTGTACGAGATCGTCCGCACCCTGGAGGTCACCTCCTTCGCCTCCCTGCTCGACTCGCACGGCCGCGAGGAGGCGAGGGGCGGGGACGGCTGCGAGGTCTGCAAGCCGACGGTCGGCTCGGTCATCGCCTCGCTCGCGCCGACCGTGGGCGCGAGCGGCTATGTCCTGGACGGCGAGCAGGCGGCGCTCCAGGACACCAACGACCACTTTCTGGCCAACCTCCAGCGCAACGGGTCGTATTCGATCGTGCCGCGCATCCCCGGCGGTGAGGTCACCCCGGAGAAGCTCATCGTCATCGGTGAGGTGGCCCGCGACTTCGGCCTCTACACGAAGATCACCGGCGGTCAGCGCATCGACCTCTTCGGGGCCCGGGTCGACCAGCTGCCGGCGATCTGGACCCGGCTGGTGGACGCGGGCTTCGAGTCCGGGCACGCGTACGGGAAGTCGCTCCGCACGGTGAAGTCCTGTGTGGGGCAGACCTGGTGCCGCTACGGCGTGCAGGACTCCGTGCGGATGGCGATCGACCTGGAGCTGCGCTACCGGGGTCTGCGCTCCCCGCACAAGCTGAAGTCGGCGGTCTCCGGATGCGCCCGCGAGTGCGCGGAGGCCCGGGGCAAGGACTTCGGGATCATCGCCACCGCCCAGGGCTGGAATCTGTACGTCGGCGGGAACGGCGGGGCCACCCCGCGCCACGCGGACCTGCTGGCCCAGGACCTCTCCGACGCCGAACTGGTGCGGCTGATCGACCGGTTCCTGATGTTCTACATCCGCACCGCCGACCGTCTGGAGCGCACCTCCGCCTGGCTGGACCGGATCGACGGCGGCCTGGACCACGTCCGGGATGTGGTCGTCCACGACTCGCTGGGACTCTGCGAGGAGCTGGAGAGGCTGATGGCCGACCATGTCGCCGGATACCGCGACGAGTGGGCCGAGACCATCAACGACCCGGAGCGGCTGCGGCGCTTCGTCACCTTCGTCAACGCCCCCGACGCCCCTGACCCCTCGGTGAAGTTCATTCCGGAACGGGACCAGATCAAGCCGGATCTGGAACTGCTCGCGGGACCCGTGCTCGCCGTCCGCACCCTCGAAGGGACCGCCTCCTGATGACCACCGCGACGATCACGACAGCGCAGGACACCGGACGCGTCCGGCTCGCCCACGGGAAGGACTGGCTGACGGTCTGCGACCGGGCCCTGCTGATCCCCGGGCGGGGCGTGGCGGTGCTGCTGCCGGACGGGGACCAGGCGGCGGTCTTCATGGACCGGTCGGGCCGGGTGTACGCGATCGGCAACCGGGACCCGTTCACCGGGGCGTACGTCCTCTCGCGCGGCCTGCTCGGTTCCGCGGGCGGGCGGCCGTTCGTGGCCTCGCCGCTGCTGAAGCAGCGCTTCGACCTGGCGACGGGTGCGTGCCTGGACGACGAGGGCGCGGCGGTGCCGGTCTTCACCGTACGGACGGACTGACCTACCGGCCTCGGGCGGCGGCCGGGTCGCGGGACGCGGCCCGTGCAACTCCTCCGCCGCCCGTTCACCCAGGCTTGACGCTCCGTCAACACCGATCTCCTACAGTCCTGACGCGCGACCCGCCGGTCCGTCCGGAGCGGCGGGCCCACACCCATGCGTGGAGTGATCGTGGAACGTCGGACCTTCTTGCGCACCGCGGTGATCGGCAGCTCGGCGGCCGCCTTCGGGGGCACGCTGTGGCGGGGCGCCGCCTTCGCCGACCCGGCCCAGCCCGCCCCCGGCCCGTACGGCGCGCTCCAGGCGGCCAACGGCAACGGCATCCAATTGCCCAGCGGCTTCACCAGCCGCATCATCGCCCGCTCCGGGCAGACCGTGCCCGGCACCTCCTACCGCTGGCACAGCGCGCCCGACGGCGGGGCGACGTACGCCGACGGCTCGGGCTGGATCTACGTCTCCAACGCCGAGGTGTCCCCGAGCAGCGGGGGCGGGGCGAGCGCGGTGAAGTTCAACTCCTCGGGGACGGTGACGTCCGCGTACCGGATCCTCTCCGGTACGAACAACAACTGCGCGGGCGGCGCCACCCCGTGGAAGACCTGGCTGTCCTGCGAGGAGGTCTCCCGCGGGTATGTGTACGAGACCGACCCCTGGGGTGTGAACGCCGCGGTGCGGCGTCCGGCGATGGGCCGTTTCAAGCACGAGGCCGCCGCCGCCGACCCGGACCACGGGTACGTCTACCTCACCGAGGACGAGAGCGACGGCCGCTTCTACCGCTTCCGCCCCACGACCTGGGGGAACCTGTCGAGCGGCACCCTTCAGGTACTGGTCGCGGGCACGGGCACCTCGGGACCGGTGACGTGGGCGAACGTGCCGGATCCGGCCGGCTCCTCCACCCAGACCCGGCACCAGGTGTCCGGGGCGAAGGTGTTCAACGGCGGTGAGGGCTGCTTCTACGCGGCGGGCACCTGCTGGTTCACCACCAAGGGCGACAACCGGGTGTGGGCGTACGACGCGAACACCTCGTCGATCTCGCTCGCGTACGACGACTCGCTGGTGTCGGGCGGCTCGGCCCCGCTGACCGGCGTGGACAACGTCATGCGGTCCGGGTCCGGCGACCTCTACATCGCGGAGGACGGCGGGAACATGGAGATCTGCCTGATCACGCCGGACGACACGGTGGCCCCGTTCCTGCGGATCACCGGCCAGTCCGGTTCGGAGATCACCGGGCCCGCGTTCTCGCCGGACGGCAGCCGGCTCTACTTCTCCTCGCAGCGCGGGACGAGCGGAAGCTCCTCCGGAGGCATCACGTACGAGGTGAAGGGCCCCTTCCGCAGCTGACGGGACCCGTGATCCGGACCGGGCGGCGGGCCGGCCGGCGCGGACTGCCGCGCCGGCCCGGCGTACGTCCCCCGGCTCAGGCCTGGCCCTCGGCGGCGGCCGGGTCCATCCACATGACCTCCCAGATGTGGTGGTCGGGGTCCTGGAACGATCGGCCGTACATGAAGCCCATGTCCTGCGTCTCGCCCGCCGGGAATCCGCCGGAGGCCAGGGCCGCGTCGACGATCTCGTCGACCTTCTCGCGGCTGTCGGCGCTGAGGGCGAGGATGACCTCCGTCGCCTTCGACGCGTCGACGACGTCCTTCTTGGTGAACTCCTTGAAGCGCGGCTCCGTCATCAGCATCGCGAAGATCGTGTCGCTGATGACCAGACACGCGGTCCTGTCGTCGCTGAACGCCGGGTTGGTCGTGAAGCCGAGCTTCCCGAAGAAGCCCACGGTGGTCTCCAGGTCCTTCACCGGCAGGTTCACGAAGATCATCTGAGCCATGGTCGTTTCCTCTTCCTCTGTCCCGTGGCGCCCGCGGTGGTGCGTCCGGCGCTTTCGATGGTTGGACGGCGGGGCCGTGCGGAACTCATCGGCGTACGGCAGAAGATTTGCACGGACCACTGACAACGGCCCGGACAACAGCCCGGACAACGGCCCGGACGACGGCCGTTCGGGCCCGCCGGGCTCCCTCGGCTCCCGCCCTGCCCTAAGGCAGGGCGAGCGGGGCTCCGCCGCGCAGCAAAGAGCCGCCGAGCGGGGTCAGGGTGTGCAGGACCGAGCTGCCGTGGCGCAGCGTCAGGACCAGGCCCGCCTCGCGCAGCACGGAGGCGTGCTGGCTCGCGGAGGCCAGTGAGACCCCGGCCCGGCGGGCGAGTTCGCTGGTGGTGCAGCCGTTGCCGATGGAGGAGAGGACGGCCGAACGGGTGTGGCCGACGAGCCGGCCGAGCCAGGGTCCCGGCTCCGCGAAGCCCGGGGCTCCGGGGTTGGCCACCGGGTAGACGAGCACCGGCGGGAGCGACGGGTCGCGGTAGACCACGGGCGTGCCCCGGCAGAAGAAGGAGGGCTGGAGCAGCAGCCCGCGCCCGTCCAGGTGCAGATCGCGGTCGAACGGGTAGTCCGCCTCCAGCACGGGCGAACGCCACCGGATCATCGGCGGCAGGGTGGCCAGGAGCCCGTCCGCTCCGCCGTCCAGCAGGGCCCGGCCGCGGACGGCCCGGTCCGCCTCGACGCTGGCCCGGATGTGCATCCAGTAGGGCTCCACGGCCGCGTGGTGGTAGCTGCGGAGGGCCCCGATGAGCCGGGCGAGCGGCTCGGCACGGCCCTCCATGAGCGCGGCGGGCAGCGCCGCGCTCGCTCTCCCCGCGCCGGGGTCCCGTTGACGCGGGCCGGCGGACAGGCCGGCCCGCTGCCGTATCCGCCCGGCGGCCAGCAGCTCCAGCTCCGCGTGGACGCGGTCGGCGGGAGTGTCGCGCAGCGCCTCCATTCCGACGTCGAGCCCGAAAGGCTCGGAGCCCTCCTGGGAGGGCGTCAGAAAATCCGGGAAATAGCCGCGGGGCGGGACGACCGCCGCCAGCAGCTGTGCTTCACCATTCAACCGCGCCCGGGATTCCGAACGCCATTTTCCGAACACCGTCGAAGCACGCCGGTCCCTGATCCGGTGAAAACTGAGAATGGTTTCCCACAGCGCGTCCGGCCTCGTGGCCATCCGCACCCGCGAAAGGTCCAGCCTGGACACATGGATACGCAGCACTACTCCCCCACCTGTTGCATCCGCAATTGCCCCCACCGAAGGGTATGCGGACCGTCACAGGAGGTCACCACGGGGTTTCGGCCAGAAGTGAAAGGTCTCGCCCCGTTCCGCTTCACCCGAAAAGCTGTACAGCGTCGGGTACGCATCCGGTGCCCACCGGATGAGCACGTGAAGGCCGTGGGGGGCTTTGTGTGTTCGGCGGCGGTGGGCGACGGTGCGGCTCCGTACCCGACGGGGGTAAGCCGGGTGCGGTCCATGGGTGGGGATCCATGGACCGCACCCCGGTCCTCCCCGGCCCGTCACCCGAATTTCTTTGCGCATTAAACGAAGCAATGTGCTCTGCGCCACATTCCTCGCGCGGCATTCGGTGCGCGCTTCTGACGACTTCCCCGTATCGCCGGTCATTTCCGCACACGCCACTTCCGTACCGCCGGTCACTTCCGGTCAGCCGTTCGCTCCCGGTCAGCGCAAGGCGAAGCGGCGGCACCCCCGCACAGGGTGCCGCCGCTTCTCGGCGGGGCCTTCGAGGCCCTGGTCGGTGGGCAGGGCTGTTCGTGCAGCCCTGCCCATGAGGCCGGGGGCTGTTCGTGCAGCCCCGGCCGGTGGGTCCGGGCCGTCCCTGCGGCCCCGACCCGGTGAGTCCGGGTCAGCGGCTGTCACTGCCCCGGGACTCGGCTGCGGCCCGGCCCGCCTCCAGGCGGGCTACGGGGATGCGGAACGGCGAGCAGGAGACGTAGTCCAGGCCCACCTCGTGGAAGAAGTGCACCGACTCCGGGTCTCCGCCGTGCTCGCCGCAGACGCCGAGCTTGAGGTCCGGGCGGGTGGCCCGGCCGGCCTCGACGGCGCTGCGGACCAGCGCGCCGACGCCGTCCTTGTCGATCGTCTCGAACGGGGAGACCCCGAAGATGCCCTTCTCCAGGTACGCGGTGAAGAACGAGGCCTCCACGTCGTCGCGGGAGAAGCCCCACACCGTCTGGGTGAGGTCGTTCGTGCCGAAGGAGAAGAACTGCGCGGCCTCGGCGATCTGGCCCGCCGTCAGCGCGGCGCGCGGCAGCTCGATCATGGTGCCGATGGTCAGCTTGAGGTCGGTGCCGGTGGCCGCCTGGACCTCGGCGATGACTCGGTCGGCCTCCTCGCGGACGATCTCCAGCTCCTGGACCGTGCCGACGAGCGGAATCATGATCTCGGCGCGCGGGTCGCCCTTGGCGTTCTTGCGCTGGGCGGCGGCCTCGGCGATGGCCCGCACCTGCATCGCGAACAGACCGGGGATGACGAGGCCCAGGCGCACCCCGCGCAGCCCCAGCATCGGGTTCTGCTCGTGCAGCTTGTGCACCGCCTGGAGCAGGCGCAGGTCGTTCTCGTTGGCGTCCTTGCGGGACTCGGCGAGCGCGACGCGCACCGACAGCTCGGTGATGTCGGGAAGGAACTCGTGCAGCGGCGGGTCGAGGAGGCGGACGGTGACGGGCAGCCCGTCCATCGACTCGAACAGCTCGATGAAGTCGGCCTTCTGGAGCGGGAGAAGAGCGGCCAGCGCGGCCTCGCGCTCGTCGTCGGTGTCGGCGAGGATCAGCTTCTCGACCATCTCGCGGCGCTCGCCGAGGAACATGTGCTCGGTGCGGCACAGGCCGATGCCCTGGGCGCCGAAGCGGCGGGCCCGCAGTGCGTCCTCGGCGTTGTCGGCGTTGGCCCGCACGCGCAGCCGGCGCACCCGGTCCGCGTACGCCATGATCCGGTGCACGGCGGCGACCAGTTCGTCGGCGTCGTCGGCCCCGGCGTGCATCCGGCCCTCGAAGTACTCGACGACCGGGGACGGTACGACGGGTACCTCGCCCAGGTAGACCTTGCCGGTGGAGCCGTCGATCGAGACGAGGTCGCCCTCCTCGATCACCCGGCCGCCGACCGTCATCCGGCGGCGCTTGGTGTCGACCTCCAGGTCCTCGGCGCCGCAGACGCAGGTCTTGCCCATGCCGCGCGCCACGACCGCCGCGTGCGAGGTCTTGCCGCCGCGCGAGGTCAGGATGCCCTCGGCGGCGATCATGCCTTCGAGGTCGTCGGGGTTGGTCTCGCGGCGGATCAGGATGACCTTCTCGCCGGAGCGGGACCACTTGATCGCGGTGTACGAGTCGAAGACGGCCTTGCCGACCGCGGCGCCCGGGGAGGCGGCGATGCCCCGGCCGAGCAACTCGGTCTTCGCCTCGTCGTCGAAGCGCGGGAACATCAGCTGGGCGAGCTGGGCGCCGTTGACGCGCTGGAGGGCCTCGGCCTCGTCGATCAGGCCCTGGTCCACGAGCTGGGTGGCGATCCGGAAGGCGGCGCCGGCGGTGCGCTTGCCGACCCGTGTCTGGAGCATCCAGAGCTGGCCGCGCTCGATGGTGAACTCGATGTCGCAGAGATCCTTGTAGTGGTTCTCCAGGGTCTCCATGATCTGCATGAGCTGGTCGTACGACTTCTTGTCGATCGACTCCAGATCGGCGAGCGGCACCGTGTTGCGGATACCGGCGACGACGTCCTCGCCCTGCGCGTTCTGGAGGTAGTCGCCGTAGACGCCCTGGTGGCCGCTGGCCGGGTCGCGGGTGAAGGCGACACCCGTACCGGAGTCGGGGCCCAGGTTGCCGAAGACCATCGAGCAGACGTTGACGGCCGTGCCGAGGTCGCCGGGGATGCGCTCCTGGCGGCGGTAGAGCTTGGCCCGGTCGGTGTTCCACGAGTCGAAGACCGCGTTTATGGCCAGGTCCATCTGCTCGCGGGCGTCCTGCGGGAACGCACGTCCGGCCTCGGACTCGACGATCTTCTTGAACTGCTTGACGAGCTTCTTCAGGTCGGCGGCGGCGAGGTCGGTGTCGACCGTGACCTTCTTGGCGTCCTTGGCCGCCTCCAGCGCCTCCTCGAAGAGGTCGCCGTCGACCCCGAGAACGGTCTTGCCGAACATCTGGATCAGGCGGCGGTAGGAGTCCCAGGCGAAGCGCTCGTCGCCGGACTGGGTGGCGAGCCCGGCCACCGAGGCGTCGGAGAGGCCGATGTTCAGGACCGTGTCCATCATGCCCGGCATGGAGAACTTGGCGCCGGAGCGGACGGAGACCAGCAGCGGGTCGTCGGCCTGCCCGAGCTGCTTCCCCATGCGCTCCTCCAGCGCCTTGAGGTGCGCACTCACCTCGTCGCGCAGCGCGGTCGGCGCGTCGCCGCTGTCCAGGTAGACCTTGCAGGCCTCGGTGGTGATCGTGAAGCCCGGAGGGACGGGCAACCCGAGGTTGGTCATCTCGGCGAGGTTCGCACCCTTGCCGCCCAGAAGATCCTTCAGATCCTTGTTGCCCTCGGTGAAGTCGTAGACGAACTTCTGGGGATCTTTGTTTTCCGACACGGGTCTCGACTCCTCGAGGACGCGGTGGCTGCCCTGACGGCGAGGAACATACCCAGATCGAAGGTGTATGGGTACGTCCACTTGGTCGTCATACGGCCGCAACCACCCGTCCGCCAGCAGATCGAAAGGCTCGCCCGGCCGAAGCACCTGAACTTGCGCCTTCACCTCCTGAATGCGACATGGCTGAAACTTGACCCCATGCGCTCATTCGAGCGGGCCGCTCACCACGTGAGTTCACTTTCCGAATCCAACAGGGTGGCACTGAGTGCCACGTCTTCCAGAAGTGCAGCCACGTTGAAAACGCTCATCTGAGCGCAAGCCCGATCAAGGGTGTTGTGAATCACGCTCGTTTCGGACCCCGGATTTCAGGATCCGGACGCCTCGGGCAGTCGCCGAGCACCCCGAGGCCCACCTCTTCCAGGCTACGGGCGAAGGTCCGCCACCGCGCGGGCTCCACCGGCGGCAGCGTGGGCAGGGGGGAGAGGCGGGGGGCAGCGGAGGCACCACCACGGGCGGGGCCGAGGCCCTTGCCGGTACGGACGCGGCAGCCCTCCCCGTAGGGTCCGCGCACGGCGTGCCCTCCGTACGGAACGCGCATGGCGTCCCTCCGTACGGGTTCAGCCGCCGGAGGTGTCCAGCTCCGCGTCGGCGCTGATGCCCGCGCAGTCGTACGGGTCCTTCAGCCAGCCGTCCGGCAGGACGACCCGGTTGTTGCCCGAGGTCCGTCCGCGCGGCCCGTCGGCGCCGTCCGGCCAGGGCTGGTCGAGGTCCAGCTCGTGGAGCTGGCTGCCCAGCTCCTCCAGGGAGGAGGTGATCGCCAGCTTCTTGCGCATCTCGGAGCCGACCGCGAAGCCCTTGAGATACCAGGCCACGTGCTTGCGGAAGTCGATCACGCCACGGGCCTCGTCGCCGATCCACTCCCCCAGCAGCGTCGCGTGTCGCACCATGACGTCCGCGACCTCGCGCAGGGCGGGCGCGTGCCGGTCCTCGCGGCCCTCCATGGCGCTCACCAGATCGGCGAAGAGCCAGGGCCGCCCCAGGCAGCCGCGTCCGACGACGACACCGTCGCAGCCGGTCTCCCGCATCATCCGCAGGGCGTCGTCGGCACACCAGATGTCGCCGTTGCCGAGCACGGGAATCTCCGGGACGTGCTCCTTGAGCCGGGCGATGGCGTCCCAGTCGGCGGTACCGCCGTAGTGCTGGGCGGTGGTGCGCCCGTGCAGGGCGACGGCGGTGACGCCCTCCTCGACGGCTATGCGGCCGGCGTCGAGGAAGGTGAGGTGGTCGTCGTCGATGCCCTTGCGCATCTTGATGGTGACGGGCAGGTCCCCGGCGTTGGAGACGGCTTCCTTGAGGATGGCCCGCAGCAGGGGCCGCTTGTACGGGAGCGCGGAGCCGCCGCCCTTACGGGTGACCTTGGGGACCGGGCAGCCGAAGTTCAGGTCGATGTGGTCGGCCAGATCCTCGTCCACGATCATCCGGACCGCCTTGCCGACGGTGACCGGGTCCACCCCGTAGAGCTGGATCGAGCGCGGGGTCTCGGTCGCGTCGAAGTGGATGAGCTGCATGGTCTTCTCGTTGCGCTCGACCAGCGCCCGCGTGGTGATCATCTCGCTGACGAACAGCCCCTTGCCGCCGGAGAACTCCCGGCACAGCGTCCGGAACGGGGCGTTGGTGATGCCGGCCATCGGGGCCAGCACGACCGGCGGCCGCACGGTGTGCGGGCCGATGCGGAGCTGCGGGAGGGCGGGGGCGAGCGTGGTCATTGCTCCATTGTCGCGTACGCCGGACGGGTGGCGGCGCCGGCGACCCCTTGCCGACCCGGGCGCCCCCTCCCGCCCCTCCCGCCTCTCGCGGTCCTCCCGCCTCTCGCGGTCCTCCCGCCCCTCGTGGTCAGAACGTCACCGCGTCGCGGATCAGCGGGCAGGTCATGCAGTGCCCGCCGCCCCGGCCCCGGCCCAGCTCCGCCCCGACGATGGTGATGACCTCCACCCCGGCCCGGCGCAGCAGCGCGTTGGTCTGGGTGTTGCGGTCGTAGGTGAAGACCACGCCGGGCTCCAGCGCCACCGCGTTGTTGCCGCTGTCCCACTGCTGGCGCTCCGAGGCATAGACGTCGCCGCCCGTCTCGATCACCCTCAGCTGGGGGAGGCCCAGGGCGCGGGCCACGACCTCGGTGAACGGGGTGCTGCCCTCGTCGGTGATCTCGATCCCGGGAGCCAGGTCGGACGGCCGCAGCGAGAAGGCGTGGACGCCGTCCATGATGCGCGGGTACAGCGTGACGATGTCCCGGTCGGCGAAGGTGAACACCGTGTCGAGGTGCATCGCCGAGCGCAGCTTCGGCATCCCGGCGACGATCACGTGCTCGGCCGCCCCCTGCTCGAACAGGGCGGCCGCGACCTGCGTGATGGCCTGGCGGGAGGTCCGTTCGCTCATGCCCATGAGGACGACGCCGTTGCCGACGGGCATGATGTCGCCGCCCTCGAACGTGGCCTGGCCCCACTCCTTCTCGGGGTCGCCCCACCAGACGTTGGAGCCCCGGAAATCGGGGTGGAAGGTGTAGATCGCCTTCATCAGCAGGGTCTCGTCGCGCCGGGCGGACCAGTAGAGCGGGTTCAGCGTCACCCCGCCGTAGAGCCAGCAGGTGGTGTCGCGGGTGTACAGGGTGTTGGGCAGCGGAGGCATCAGGTACTCCCGCGCCCCGGCCCCCTCGCGGGCGAGGGCCACGTATCCCGAGCGGAACGCTTCGGGGAGGTCGGCGGTGGCGAGCCCGCCGATCAGGTACTCCGCGAGCTGCCGCGGGGTCAGTGCCTCCAGGAAGGCACGGGTGTCGTCGATCAGGCCGAGGCCCACCTCGTTGGCGGTGATCTTCCGGTCCAGGAGCCACGCGCGGGCCTCGGGCACAGCCACCGTGGCGGCGAGCAGTTCGTGCAGTTCGACGACCTCCACGCCGCGCCCGGTGAGCTGGGCGACGAAGTCGGCGTGGTCCCGCTGGGCGTTCTCCACCCACATCACGTCGTCGAAGAGCAGGTCGCCGGAGTTGGTCGGGGTGAGCCGCCGGTGGGCCAGTCCGGGGGCGCAGACCAGGACCTTGCGCAGGCGTCCCACCTCGGAGTGGACGCCGAGGGTGGAAGCGGGGGTGGTGCTGTTCACGGTGGGCCTTTCGCTCGGTGACGGCAGAGGGGACGTGCGGGAATCGCTCGGAACGGGCGAGTGCGGGGATCGCTCGGAACGGGCGAGTGCGGGGATCGCTCAGAGCTCGATCCAGCCCATGGCCAGCGCCACGATCCCGGCGACAGCACCGGCGACCGAGACCGCGCAGATGGCGGCCTCGCCCGGGGAGAAGGCCCTGCGCCCCTGTTCCCTACGGGACTTGACGAAGAGGAAAGTGGCCGGGGCGTAGAGGATGAAGGAGACGAGGACGAACTTCGGCCCCGCCGCGTACAGCAGGAACGCGGTGTAGAGCGTGGCCACCACGGCGATCACCAGCTCGCGCCGGGTACTGCGCCCCGCCACGTCGGGCCGGCCCGGCCGCCATGCGATCCGTACCGCGAAGGCGGCGGCCAGCAGGAAGGGGATCAGGCTCAGCGCGCTGGTCAGGTCGAGGGCGAAGTTGAAGGCGTCGTCGGAGAACAGCGTCACGACGAGCACGACCTGGCTCAGGCACGTGGTCATCAGGAGCGCGGCCTCGGGCACGTCCGCCCCGGTCGACCTCCCCAGGAAGCGGGGCATGTCCTTGTCCTTCGCGGCGACGAACAGGACTTCGGCGGCCATCAGCGTCCAGGCGAGGTAGGCGCCGAGCACGGAGACGATGAGCCCCACACTGACGAAGACCTTGCCCCAGGTGCCGACCGCCGATTCCAGCACCTCGGCCATCGAGGGCTGTCGCAGCTCGGCGATCTCGGCCATCGGCAGCAGTCCGTAACTGACGATCGTGACGGAGGCGAAGACGGCGAACACGCTGAGGAATCCGAGGACGGTGGCTCGCCCCACGTCCTCGCGGCGCTTGGCGTGGCGCGAGTAGACACTGGCCCCTTCGACGCCGAGGAAGACGAAGACCGTCGCGAGCATCGTGCCGCGGACCTGGTTGAAGAGGGAGCCCGCGTAGTCGGCGCCGCCGAAGTTGTCAGCGAAGACCGAGGCGTCGAAGTAGAACAGCGCCAGGATCACGAAGAAGAGGATGGGGACGATCTTGGCCACGGTGACGATCCGGTTGATCGCCGCGGCTTCCTTGACGCCGCGGCGGATCAGGAGGAAGAACCCCCACAGGCCGATCGAGGAGATCACCACCGCCGTCACGGTGTCGCCGTCGCCGAGCACCGGTGCCACCGCGCCGACCGTCGACATGATGAGCACCCAGTAGGTGACGTTGCCGACGCAGGCGCTGGCCCAGTAGCCGAAGGCGGAGAAGAAGCCGAGGTACTCGCCGAAGCCCGCTTTCGCGTAGGCGTAGACCCCGGCGTCCAGGTCGGGCCGACGGACGGCGAGCGTCTGGAAGACGAAGGCGAGCATCAGCATGCCGGTCCCGGCGACGGCCCAGGCGATCAGCGCTCCCGCGACGCCGGTCTCCTGCGCGAAGCGTCGGGGCAGCGAGAACACCCCGGCGCCCACCATCGAGCCGACGACCATCGCGGTGAGCGTCAGGAGTGTCAGCTTCACCGCCGGTCGCGACTCGGCCCGAGGTTCGGCGTGCGTCATGACGTTCCCCTGTCGATGCGGTCATCGGCCCACCAGGGAAAATAGCAACTTTATGGGCGGATATAACCCATATCGCCACGGGCGGAGTGGTGCACCGGGCCACCCGGACCCGCTCCCGGAGCTGAACGACGCCGGTGAGCTCGGCTCGTTCCGGGCGCACCCGCGGCCGGCCGCCCTGGCCGGAATCTCTCGCCGCCACCACAGGATTCCTCGACCGGGGCCATGAGAGTGGCGTCAGCGGGCAGAAGCACTCTCAACTTTGGGAGGCTGCGGTGACATGTGACCGGATGGGACTGGCTGACGTGCTGGCGGCGGCGGAGAACGCGGCCCCGGTGGACTCACTCGATGTCGTGGCGCGCGATCTGCGCACCCGGTTCGGTGCGCGGTACGTGTCGTTCCTGTTCGCCGACGTGGTCGGCAGCCGTCTGCTGCGGATCAACGACACGGCCGGCGTCTCCCGGGAGCACCGGACCGAGGGAGTCCCCCTGGCCGGCAGCGGCATCTACGACAAGGTTCTGCGGGCCCAGAAGCCGGTGCTGGCGGAGGAGGGCGGGCTGGGGCAGCGCGTGCTCGCACCGGTCACCAACCGCGGTGACAGCATCGGCGTGCTGGAACTGTTCCTCGACGTCGTGACCGAAAGCGTGCTGAAGCAGATCGAGGAGGCCGCGCACGCACTGGCGTACATCGTCGTCACCGACCGCCGCTTCACCGACCTCTACCACTGGGGAAACCGCACCACGACGGTCAGCCTGGCGGCGGAGATCCAGCGGCAGCTGCTTCCCTCGGCCCCCTCCTGCGAGGCGGTGGAATTCGCCCTCGCCGGGGCCCTGGTCCCGGCCTCCGACATCGCCGGGGACACCTACGACTACAGCCTCGACCACGACACCCTGCATCTGTCCGTCACCGACGCCATGGGCCACGACGTCGACGCTTCCCTCACCGCCACCCTGGTCGTGAACGCCTCCCGCGGCGCCCGCCGTGCCGGGGCGGGCCTCGCCGAACAGGCCCGCCACATGCATCAGGCCCTTCTCGACCACGGGCGCCACGCCTACGCCACGGGCCAGTTGCTCCGCATCGCCCTTGACGGAAGCGGTGCGCAGTTGGTCAACGCCGGCCACCCCGGACCGCTCCGGCTGCGCGACGGCGCGGTCGAGGAACTGGGCCTGGTCGTCAACATGCCGTTCGGGTTCACCCCTCAGGGCGCTTACGAGGTACAGGACATCGATCTGCGACCCGGTGACCGCCTCGTGCTGTTCACCGACGGAATGCAGGAACGCGAAGCGGAGACGGTCGACCTGCCCGGCCTCCTGCTGCGAACCGCGGCCGAGCACCCGCGCGAGGTCGTCCGCACGCTGGTCGCCGCGGTGGCCGACTCCTATGGCGGCCGGCCGCCGAAGGACGACGCCACCGTCCTGTGCCTGGACTGGCGCGGCCCTCGCGACGGGATTCGCCGGTCGGACGCCTGAACCCGAACGCTCCTCAGCCGAGGCGGGAGGCTCCCCACGCCGCCTCGATCATCCGGAAGATCTCGTCCACGGCGGCCTCCGGATCGGCCGCCTCGCGGGCCAGCGCGTAGGCGTCGATCGCGAACCTCGCGATGGTCCGGCAGGCCGTCGACGTCTCCGGTACGCCGAGGTCGGCGGCGATGGCGGCGGCCAGCGCCTCCGCGTGGCGCAGCCGCATCGACTCCTCGTACTCCCGCAGGGACGGCGACGACTCGATCATGTTCCGGACCGGGGCGGCCCCGGGCGCCCCGCAGTGGCGCACGAGGGCGTGAATCTCGCGGCGCAGCGCGGGAACCAGCGGCTCGTCCCGCGTCCGGTCGGCGACCGCCCGGACGAGGCGCTGCTCGAAACCCTGGTCCTGCTCGAACACCAACGCCTCTTTCGAGGCGAAGTGGGAGAAGAGCGTGGTGACGGCCACATCCGCCTCGGCCGCCACGTCACGGATGCCCACGGCGTCGTACCCGCGTTCCAGGAAGAGCCGCAGAGCGGCGTCGGCGATCTTCTGTCGGGTCGCGGCCTTCTTGCGTTCGCGGCGTCCGGTGGGCTCGTCCATGCGTTGACACTAGCAAATACAAAAGCATAACTGATATGAAAAGCTAACGGTTAGTGTTACGTTCGGCACATGGAGAGCATGAAGAAAGTGAGCTTCGCCGCGTTCGGCGGCCCCGACGTACTGCGCCTCATCGATGCCGAGAAGCCCCACGCGGGCCCCGGCCGGATACGGGTCCGTGTACGGGCGGCCGGAGTGAACCCCGTCGACTGGCGCATCCGCGAAGGCCAGGTCCTGGGAGCACACCCCATCGAACTGCCGTCAGGGGTAGGCCTCGACGCCGCCGGAGTGGTGGACCAGGTGGGCGAGGGCGTCGAAGGAGTGACGATCGGCGACCACGTGTTCGGCGAAGGCTCGGACACGTACGCCGAGTTCGCCGTGCTGTCGGCCTGGGCCAGGATGCCGGAGGGCCTGACCTTCGAGGAAGCGGCCGGCTACCCGTCCGTGGTGGAGACCGCGCTGCGCGTCATCCGTGAGGTCGGAGTCCGGCCCGGCCAGACACTCCTGGTCAACGGCGCTTCCGGCGGGGTCGGTTCGGCGGTGCTGCAGATCGCCCGCGACCGGGGCGTCACGGTCATCGGCACGGCGGGCGCCGCCAACCAGGACTACCTGCGCGGCCTGGGCGCGCTCGCCACGACGTACGGCGAGGGCTGGGTCGAGCGGGTACGGCTGCTCGGCCGCGTCGACGCCGCGCTCGATCTGGCGGGCTCGGGCGTACTCCGCGAACTGGTCGGGCTGACCGGCGACCCGATGAAGGTGGTCTCCATCGCCGACCTGGACGCACCGGAGTTCGGTGTCCGCTTCTCCGGCGTGGCAGGGAGCGTGCCGGACGCGCTGGCCGAGGCGGCCGCGCTGATCGCACGCGGCAGGCTGCACATCCCGGTGGAGAAGTCCTACACGCTCGCCGAGGCCGCAGCGGCGCACGTGGACAGCCAGGCGGGCCACACGCGGGGCCGCCGAGTCGTGATCATCCGATCCCCGTGATTCGCGACCGGAGCGGCCGGCCTCCTGAGGGCGGGCGGTGCACGAGGCCATCGCAGTGATCATCAGATGCGTCCGCCGGGGTCCCCGGGACGACGAGCCCGCGAGGTGCCGCATGACCCATCTGTTCCTTTTCAGCTGCTTCCTCCTGCTGGGCGTCGCCAGTTCGCTGGCAGCCCGCATCGGGTATCGGGGCGAGGTCTGCGACAGGTCTGTCGGGTACGAGGTCCCGGCGGAAGTGAAGTCGGACCCCGCGCTCCGGAATCGGGCGAACAGCCTGGTGGCGTTCTGGTGCACGGGGGCCGCGATACTCAGCCTCGCCCCGTTGGTGGCCCTCGGGAGCGCCGTCCTGGGGGACGGCGGCACGTCGGTCTCCACCTGGGGGCTGGTGGCGTTCGCCGCCTACGGACTGGTCGTGGTGACGGTGGGGGCCTATCCGTTCGAGAAGATCAAACAACTCGGCGGACCCGCCGGGCGCTGAGGCGCGAGGCGCGAGACACCGGAACGCCGGGACGCCGGGACGCCGGACCTGGATGGGAAACGTGCTCGGTCCCGGCGGCACGTCAGAAGACGGACAGCCCGGTCAGCGTGGTGAAGCGGTCGAGGGCCGACACGCCTGCCACCGAGTTGCCGCGCCGGTCGAGACCCGGGCTCCACACGCACAGGGTGCACACTCCCGGCACGATGGCGATGATCCCCCCGCCGACTCCGCTCTTGCCCGGCAGCCCCACCCGGTAGGCGAACTCCCCCGCCGCGTCGTACGTCCCGCAGGTGAGCATGACCGCGTTGACCTGCTTCGCCTGGCTGCGGGTCAACAGCGCGGACCCGTCGGCCCGGACGCCGTGCCGGGCCAGAAATCCCGCGGAGAGGGCCAGGTCCGCGCACGACGCCTCGATCGAGCACTGGCGGAAGTAGGCCGAGAGCAGTTCGGGGACCGGGAGCGTGATGTTGCCGTAGGAGGCCATGAAGTGGGCCAGCGCGGCATTGCGGTCGCCGAAGGCCGCTTCGGACGCGGCGACCTCCGGTACGAAGTCGATGGCGGCATTGCCGCTCTCCGAGCGCAGCAGCTCCCGCACCTGGCCGGCGGCGTCCCCGGTGAGCGCCTGCAGCCGGTCGGTCACCACCAGGGCGCCGGCGTTGATGAACGGGTTGCGGGGCATCCCGTTCTCGTACTCCAGCTGCACCAGTGAGTTGAACGGATTGCCCGAGGGCTCCCGGCCGACTCCCCGCCATATCTGCTCGCCGTCCAGGGAGAGCGCCAGGGCCAGGGCGAACACCTTGGAGATGGACTGCGTCGAGAACGGCTGCTGCCAGTCGCCGACGCCGTAGACGGTTCCGTCCGGCTCCGCGACGGCCATGCCGAAGCGCCGGGGGTCGGCGCCGGCGAGCATCGGGATGTAGTCGGCGGGGGTGCCGTGGTCGGCGAGTGCGCCCATCTCCTCGGCGATGCGGCTGATGACGGAGCTGAAGCGGTACGCGTCGGCACGCGGACCTGTACTGCTCGCCCGAGGGGCGGCGGAAGGGTGGGACACGGCGATTCCTGACGGAGAACGGAGAGAGGAGCGAGGAGGCCCGCCGGCGGAGCAGAAGCGGGTGGCGCCCCCTAGGGTCTCTCACCCGGGCGGCCGGGGATCGCCTGAGGTGGTGGTCACTGATCCGCGAGGAGGCCGGGCAGCCTGCGCATGTCGTCGAAGACGACGGTGCCGGGCCCTTCGAGGCGGTCCACGGGAGTCATTCCCCCGTCGTAGGCGAAGGCGCGCATGCCTGCGGCCCGGGCTGCTTGGAGACCGTACTGGCTGTCTTCGACCACGGCGCACGCCTCGGGCGCGACCCCCATCTGTCGCGCGGCGTGGAGGAACAGGTCCGGGGCCGGTTTGCCGTGCTCGACCTCGGTGGCGCTGAAGACTCGGCCTTCGAAGCGCGGGTAGAGATCGGTGATCCCCAGGGTGAAGCGCATCTTGTCGTGGCTCCCGCTGGATGCCACGCAGGTGGGGAGGTGCGTGAGCGCGTCGAGGGCTTCGACGATGCCCTCGACGGGCGTGAGTTCAGCGGCGAGCGCATCGTGGTAGAGGGGCTTGAACTCTTCCTCCCAGTCGGCCGGCAGACTGCGCCCGAGGTGCTCCTCCATCTGCCGCGTCATCGACTGGCTGGAGCGGCCCATGAAGCGGTCGATGATCTCGGCTTCGGTGAGTTCCCATCCCAGCTCGGCCAGGACGAGTGCGTCCACGCGCACCGCGATGCGTTCGCTGTCGACCAGCACACCGTCGCCGTCGAATATGACGAGTTCGATCGGTTGGATCATGCCCGCAGGATAGACGGGCCGTCCCGGTCACGCGGCGGCAGAGCATGCAGCCCCACCACTCTCCGGTGCTCAGCCGCAGAGCGACTCCGGCTCGGGGCAACGTCGTTGCCCTTCCGGTGAAGGTGAAGGCTTCGCAGGAAGCCCGGTCCGCGCGTAATCCGCTGGCCTGACCACCGTGACCGCTGCTACGTTCCCGGAGACCGTGCTGGAGAACGAGGAGGTGGTACCCGTGAACGCTGTATCGACATGGGTGCTCCCCTCCGGGGTCACGGTCGGGCGATAGGTCGTCCCGGGAGCGCCGTTCAATAAGCCTCCCGAAAGGCACGACCATGCGTTTCACCTCCGAACAGCGTCTCGACGGCGGAGTCCTCGAACGCACATTCAGGTTCGGCGACATCCCCGGCATCCTGTGGACGTCGGCTTCCGCGCCCGCGCCGACGCCGCTGATCCTGATCGGCCACCCCCCGCTCGGACTGCGCGGGATGTATCCCCGGCTGGCGGGGCGGGCCCGTCATTACGCGGCGGAGTACGGCTTCGCCTCGGCCACCATCGAGCTGCCCGGCAGCGGCGAGCGCCCCCGTTGGGCCGCCGCCGAACAGGCCCGCGCCGACCTGCGCCGGGCGATGGAGGCGGGCGAGCCGGTCGGCGGCGAGATCATCGACGCCCTCATCCTGCCGCTGGTCGACAAGGCGGTCCCGGAATGGCAGGCCGTCCTGGACGCCCTCTTGGCGCTGCCCGGGATCGGCGGGCCGGTCGGCTACGAGGGCGGGGTGATCTCCATCGGCGTCCGCCTCGCGGTGGTCGAGCCGCGCATCGTGGCCGCCGGGCTCTTCGCCGGGAGTCTCGTGCCCGCCGCCATGTTCGAGGAGGCCCGCCGGGTCACCATTCCGCTGCACGTCCTGCTCCAGTGGGACGACGAAGGGAACGACCGGCAGGCGGCCCTGGACCTCTTCGACGCCTTCGGCTCCACCGAGAAGACGCTGCACGCCAACCTCGGCGGGCACACCGGCGTCCCGGCGTTCGAGCTGGACACCGGGGCCCGGTTCTTCGCGCGGCACCTGAACCGGCACGTGCCGTAGGCGGCTTCGTCCAGCACTCACCCGCGACGGCGGCTCCGGCAGTCCGGGCGCCACCCCGGACGTCGATGACCCACGTCGTCCGGGGGGTCTCCCTACCCCGCCCGGTCCAGCGGGCCCGACCTCAGGCAGGCCCGCTGGCCGGATGGATCAGATCCTCCTGATCGCGGAGGCTGAGCATGTCGAACATGCTCAGCCGATCGGAGAACCAGTGTTCCGCTTGAAGTCCTCACGCCGTACGGTGGCGCGCGCCGCCGCAGTCGTCCTGGCCGGAGCGGCGTGCGCCGCCACGATGACCGGGAGCGCCGGAGCCATCGTCAACGGAAAGGATTCCACGCAGCGTTACCCGTCCATGGTGTCGATCCCCGTGACGGGTGCGGACGACCCGACGTTCAAGGGGGTCTGCGGGGGATCGTTGATCGACTCCCGGTGGGTGCTCACAGCTGCCCACTGTGTGGACCCCAGGCTTGTCACCCTGGACGGCACCGTCCGGATCGGCAGTGCGTGGAAGGACTCCGGAGGCACGGTCCGGTCCGTCGCGAAGACGGTGTCCCACCCCGGCTACCGGAGCGGCGAGGACACCGGCCCCAACCGCGACGACATCGCCCTGATCCGTCTGAACCGCCCGGTCGCGGAGAAGCCCATCCGCTTGGCCGACCGTCCGGGGCGGCCCGGCACCCCGACCCGGATCCTCGGCTTCGGCAGGACCGACGACGCACCCGACGCCCCGTGGATCTTCCCCGACCGACTCCAGGAACTCGACACCCGCCGGGGTGCGGTGACCGACTGCGCACCGGGCTACGCGGACAGCACCCGCCTGTGCACCCTCAGCCAGACACCCGAGGCCATGGCGTGCAACGGCGACTCGGGCGGCCCCCAGCTCCAGCGGGACCGGAAGGGGCGCTGGGAGCTCATCGGCGTCACCTCGGGCCCCGGCGCACCGGGCGTGCCCTGTAGCGAAGGGCCGGGGCTCTACACCAGCGCACCCGCCTACGCGGGCTGGATCCGTGAGGCGACAGGCCGCCACGGCTGATGCGCGACACCGACACGCTGGGTCGCCGCGACGCAGCCGCCTCGCGGCGGCGATCACGTCGTCGTCACCGTCCACCCGCGAAGTAGACGGTGGCGGCGACGGCGAGCAGCAGGAAGCCGCCCGGGAAGGCGATGTTGTGGAAGACACGGGCGCGGACGTGGGCCACGCCCGCACCGACGTAGAACGCGGTCAGGCCGACTCCCGCCGCCAGGCCCACCCAAGGGATCCCGAACAGGCCGATGAGAAGGCCGGCGGCGCCCGCGAGTTTGAGTGCCGCCAGATACGGCACCGCGGTCGGCGGGAGCCGGACCTCCGCGGAGTTCGCCAGAACAAAGGGCACGCGTGCGTAGTCCGCGACCGCGATCAGGACGTTCGCGACGACGCATCCCACCGTGGCGATGAACAGTACGGAACTCATGCGATCACCAGCTGTAGGCTCATGACGTTCTCATCTCTCGGGAGGCGGACAGGAATGGTTTCCCAACCACCCGTCCTGACGTCCGTCAGCCCCGGAAGGTGACACCCATGCCGATCACGGTCGAGGAATTCGCGACCGCACGACCACATCTGCTGTCGGTCGCCCACCGCATGCTGGGCTCGGCCCACGATGCCCAGGACGCCGTCCAGACCGCGTGGCTCCGGGCCGCCACCGCCCGGCCCCCGGCATCGATCGAGAACCCGTCGGCCTGGCTCACGACCGTCACCGCCCGGGTCTGCCTGGACGAGTTGCGTGCCCGGCGCCGCCGCGACGAAGCGCCACTGCTCGCGGACGCCCTCCCGGCGGCGGATCTCGCCGCGGACGAGGCGGTCCTCCGGACCGAGGACGTCTCCCGGGCGCTGATGGTTCTGCTGGACCGGCTGACCCCGCCCCAACAGGTCGCCTACGTCCTGCACGACCTGTTCTCCATCCCGTTCGACCGGGTCGCGGAGGTGCTGGGCGCGACGGTGCCCAGCGCCAAGCAGCACGCCAGCCGAGCACGCCGACGCCTCGCCCCTGCCCGGCGGGGCGGGGAGGAATCCGGCCGGGCGGATCAGCAGATCGTGGACGCCTTCATGGCGGCTGCCCGTACCGGGGACACCCGCATGATGATCCATCTGCTCGCGCCCGACAGCGTCCGTGACGCCGAGGCGGCGCTCCTGCCGCACGGCGGCCGCACCACCGTGACCGGCGCCTCCGACATCGCCGCCGAGACCGCGCGGTTCCGCGACCGCATCCGGGCTGCCTGCCGCCTCACCGTCAACGGCCGGCCGATGTACGTCATCGCGCCCGGCGGCCGCCCCTTCGCCACGATCGAGATCGACACGGCGGGCGGCCAGGTCACCCGCATCACCCTGAGGCCGGCACGGGCCGACGATCGTTTCGGGGCCCTGGAGCCGCTGACGGCCCTCTGAACAGGCGTCCTGCCGATCGGTCGTGGTCCGCCCCGCGCAGACGGGAGCCACCGTGCCCGAGCGCGTCGCCCTGTACGGCACGGGAGCCGCGGCCCCGCATCGGTTCCTCGGCCTCAGCCAACAGGAGGAGGCCGAGGAACCGGTCTCAACGGAGGTACGTCCGCTGCCACTCGATCGACGTCATGGTGAGCGCGGCCTCGGCGAGGGCCTGGGCGGAAGGCGTTTTGAGCTTGGCGATGCTGCTGTCGATCCAGGGCTGGACGTTGGAGCAGCCCTGTTCGCGGTATTCGACGGCTTGGAGGAGGCATTCAAGCTTGTCGGCGTCGTGCGCGCAGACGACTTCGAGGGAGTCGCCGTTCTCGTACTCCTCCACGATCCGCTGGGCGCCGGCCTTGACCGCCGGATGCGCGGCCGATACTTGGTCGGCGGTGACTTTCTCGTTCCCGGCGGCTTCGAGGTAGCGGCGGCCGATGTGCGGGATGTCGCCGACACGAGTCTCCTGGGTGTCGTGCCACAGGCCGAGGAGCGCAGCCTTCGCCGGGTCGGCGCCCTCCATCATGGCGAGTACGGAGCCGATCAGCGCGACTCTGAAGCTGTGCTCCGCAATGGTCTCGGGATCCTTCACTCCCGCGATCCACCACCCGGACCGCTTGGCGCGCTTGAGCATCCCCATTTCCAGCAGGAAGCCCGTGGTGCCCTTTGCCTGCTCCTGCTCTGTGTCCGCCATGAAGTGCGACCTCCGATATGTCATATGCGGTTCTCGCGGAACGTAATGCACCGCGCTGAGTTCCCGCCTCGCTCTCAGAGAGATCCCCTCGTGGTCAAGGAGCTGGGCGGTCTGTGTGGCCAGACCATCCGCGAGAACCGGGTCTGCCAAGGGCAGCCACCGGTTGGTGGTCAGCAGGGCCCATAGCGAGTGGACGTAGAGGTCCATGTACGCCGGAGCCTGTTGGAGGCCGGCGGCGAGTCCGCGAAGGAGCCGTACGGGCTCCCAGTTGGCCGGAACGTGCCGCATGAATGCGCCGCCTCCTCGGGCAGCGGCATGCGCGAGCTTCTCCTCCCGGAAGTGGACCGGCCCATGGCCCAGTTCGGCAAGCCGGGGTAGATCCCACGGGGCCCCGTGTCCGGCTCGGTGATGGCCGAGCCCTCGACCAGAGGCGCCGGGAGGTACGACGTCGAGAGCAGCACCGGTTCCCCGACGCACGAGCAGTCGGGGTTCGGGCTCGCGCCAGCTGAAGTCGGTGGTGGCCATCAGAGGGTGCCCCTCTCTCCGAGCAGCAGGATGCCCCACCCTGCGTGGCACGGTGGGGCATCCGGTTGCTCGGTTCGTTGTCAGACGGTGTCGAACGTCCCACCCCGCACGCCGGCAACGAACGCCGCGAAGGCGGTGCCGGGTACGGAGATCACCGGGCCGTCCACGGCCTTGGAGTCGCGGACCGGAACGATGCCGCGCGTGGCGGCGAGGTTGGCGGCGACCTCGATGCAGTTGCCGCCGTTCGCGCTGTACGAGGACTTGAACCAACGAGGGGATTCGGTCGTCACGGAGTGCCCTTTCGCAACTGGCTGATCTTGGCCACAGACGCCGCCTTCGACAGCGCCTCGCTCTGGAACTGATGGTAGGCCGTGAGCATGGGCACTACGAACGAAGTTTCGCGCTCGACGCGTCCCTGCGTCTGTGATTCGGCGTACGCGACGATGGATCGGTCCGCCATGGTCAGCAGATTGACTGGTAGGTAGAACGCTCTACGTGCGCCCAGACTGAACGGCGACACCTGGATGATCCAATTGTGCAGCGTGGCCATCTCCTCCAGCCGTTGGAGCTGAGCGTCCATGACCTCCGGGCCGCCGACCGCCTGATATAGGCAGCTCTCATCCATGACGACGAACACCATGGGCGGTCGTGACCGCACCAACGCCGCCTGCCGCTGCGCCAGGAACGAGACGCGTGCGTTGGCCTGCTCTACGGTGATGGACCCGCGCTCCACATCGCCGTAGGCGACAGCTCTCGCGTACTCCGGCGTCTGCAACAACCCCGGAATGAGACCGACGTCGAACAGTCTGATCTCCACCGCCCGGCCCTCGTACCCCACGTACTCCGGGAAGCCCTCCAGCAGGTTGCCGTGCTTCATCTCCTGCCACTGGCGCTCGAACGCCTCGCCCGATCCGATGAGATCAAATAATCGGTCCGCTTTCCTCGCGAAAGGCAGAGTCGCCGGTTTGCGGCCAGTTTCGATCGCCGAGATGTGCCTGCCCGAGCAGCCGAGCAGTTCGGCCACCTGGTCCTGAATCCAGCCACGCTCCTCGCGCATCCTGCGCAGACGAGCACCGAAGGCCGCTTGCAGGCTCGCCTCGGGGTTCAGTTCCTTGATGTTCACCAACGTGCCCTCCCAGATCCCCACGTTGAAGACGCCCTGACCCTAGGCCACGCTGAATCGCCCCGGTAGCCGAACGGCTACGGAGAGGAGCGATCGATGTACGGCGAGAACGTGCGCCCGAATTCACCCACGCCCTCCAACACCTCCACCCCCGCCCTCGGAACCCTCCTGGTCGACACCAGCCGCGCCGACCGCGTGGGCGAGTTCCGAGGGGTCGCCGGCCCCTACTGGTCGCTGCGACCCGTAGGGGGCGGCGCGGAGTGGGAGGTCGAGCCCCGCCATGTGCGGCCCGCAGTCCTGATAGAGCAGCTCCGCGCCCGTACCGCGCGCCTCAACGCCCGTAGCCGGGGTGAGGTCCTGTGAATCCCCTCGCCCGTCCCCGGGTTCGGCACGGCGGACCCGGGCGGTCCGCATGACGCGCGCGGCGGTCTACACGGCCGAGGTCACCTTCTCCGACGGGCAGCGGTTCGCCTCGCTCGGCGGGGTCGTCGTACGGAACCGGCGGCTCGCCCTCGTCTGGCTCCGGCGGCAGGCGCTCCGTCTGGCCAACGGCCACGGGCTGCCCGTCGTGGCCGAGTCCATAACGCTGCCGACCGGCGACGTGAGCCCGGTCCGCTTCCACGGCTCCGACGCCCCCGAGGAGTTGCGTCGCTGGGCCACCGGCAGTGCGCAGCAGGACCACGCCATACGGGCCCTGGAGGCCGGGTTCCCCGCGCTGTTCACCGTGCTCGACCCCGCCGTCGGGCTGAGCCTGACGCTCGCCGGGTGGCGTGGCCGCCCGGCCGACCGGTGGTCCCGCCGCCCGAAACGGAGTTGAACGCCGTGCTCCAGTGCACCGCCGTCACCCTTCTCCCTCCCGAAGCCGTACTGCGGCTCCTCACCCCCGGGGTGGACGAGCCGGACGGTCCGGAGCCGTACGTCCTGTGCGAACTCGGCGAGCACGACGCCCCGCACACCGAACACGCCGCCTACCTCCGGCCGGGCAGGACGCCCGACTCACCGGCCCAGTGGTTCTTCTGGACCGGCGGCGGGCCCGAACGCGTCCACCGGACCGACCGCGCGCCCTGGTGCCCCGCCCTCCTCCGCCGGCTCGACACGGACGTCGTGCGGCGGTGCTCCTTCTTCGACCACCACACCGCGCCCCACTCCCGGGACGTGGACGATCCGCTCGGCGACCTGCTCGCGGAGCGGCTCGTACCAGGCGACTCCCCCGAAGGGTGACCCGTACCCATGAACCAGTGCACCGCCGTCGCGTTACTGCCGCCCCCGGAGCACATGCTCGCCCTGTCGGCCCCGGATCGCCGCCCGGAGGCCGGACACCTGCTCTGCGAGCTCGGGGAGGGCCACGAGGAGGCGCACGCGACGATGCTGTGGGACGAGGGCGGGCGGCCGGGGAGCGCCGTCTGGGCGCGCTGGCACGCGGGGCAGGTACGGCTGCTGCCGCTCCCCTGGTGCACGGTCCGCGACCCCCGGAACGCGGACGCGGCCTGCGGTCTGTTCGCCGGGCATCCGTCGGGGCACGACTGGGAGGTCGTGGACCCCACCGACGAGGCGATCACGCGGGAGCTGGCGCGACGGCACCCGCATCTGTTCCGC
>NZ_NTGZ01000538.1 GCF_002551245.1 Streptomyces sp. rh34 | reverse complement strand
GCACACCGCGGGCCTCACCGCCGCCGCCCTCGCCGCGGCGGCGGCCCACGGCCTCGACCCGATCGCCCTCGACGAGGCCGCCGACGCCCGTACACCCTCGCCCGCACTGAGGGCCACCGCCCGCAAACTGGGCCGCCAGCTGATGCGGGCCGCCCGCGCCACCTGGCCGAGCCCCGAACTGGACGCGCTCGCGGCGGCCCGACCGCGCGGCGCCCACCAGCCCGTCGTCCTCGGGCTCACCGCACGGTCGGCGGGTCTGGACCCCGTGGACGCCGCCCACTGCGTCGCGTACGAGACCGTCAGCGGCCCCGCCACCGCCGTCGTCCGGCTCCTCTCCCTCGATCCCTTCCACGCCACCGCCGTACTCGCCCGGCTCGCCCCCGAGCTGGACCGGGTCGCCGAACAGGCCGCCGAGGCCGCCCGGCAGGGCATCGACGCCCTGCCCGCCGCCTCCGCCCCGCTCCTCGACATCACCGCCGAGGCGCACGCAGCCTGGCCGGTCCGCCTCTTCGCCTCGTAACCCGCATCCACAGGAGCCCCCATGCACCTCGGCCACTCCCACGACGCCCCCGCCGCCGTCAGCGCCGACGCCACCCGCCCCGACGGCACCCGGCGCGCCCTGCGCATCGGCCTCGGCGGCCCCGTCGGGTCCGGCAAGACGGCCACCGTCGCAGCCCTCTGCCGCGAACTGCGCGACCGCCTCTCCATCGCCGTCGTCACCAACGACATCTACACCCAGGAGGACGCCGCCTTCCTGCTGCGCAACGCGGTCCTGCCGCCCGAGCGGATCCAGGCCGTCGAGACCGGCGCCTGCCCGCACACCGCGATCCGCGACGACATCTCCGCCAACCTCGAAGCCGTCGAGGACCTGGAGGACGCGGTCGGACCGCTCGACCTCATCCTCGTCGAGTCCGGCGGCGACAACCTCACCGCCACCTTCTCCAAGGGACTGGTCGACGCGCAGGTCTTCGTCATCGACGTCGCGGGCGGCGACGACATCCCGCGCAAGGGCGGCCCCGGCGTCACCACCGCCGACCTCCTGGTCATCAACAAGACCGACCTCGCCCCCTACGTCGGCTCCGACCTGGAGCGGATGGCCCTCGACGCCGAGAAGCAGCGCGGCGAACTCCCCGTCGCCTTCACCTCCCTGACCTCGGCCGAGGGCGTCGGACCGGTCGCCGACTGGGTGCGGGCGCGGCTCGCCGCCTGGGCCGCGTGAGCGTCCGCGCGACGGCCCGGCTG
>NZ_NTGZ01000537.1 GCF_002551245.1 Streptomyces sp. rh34 | reverse complement strand
GTGCGAGACGGTGTGCCCGCCCGCGCCGAGCTCCGCGGCGAGCCGCGCGCCGGAGGAGCCACGGACCACGACCAGGAGGTGCGTGTCCGGCGACCGGCGCAGGATGTGCTCGGCGGCGACGCGGCCGATGCCGCGGCTCGCGCCCGTCATCACGATGGTGTGCTTCATGGAAGGCTCCTCAACTGGTCGACCGATGGCGCCCGGCTGGGGCGCATATCCACGTTCGCCGGTGGCGCCACCGCCAACCAGTGCCGTCCCCGTCACCAGGACCGGCAGTACCCAGGCTCTTTTGGCGCCGCGCGGCGAGAATGAACCCATGGCTTCCTCCCGCTCCGATTTCGCCGGCCTCCTGCGCGCCTGGCGCGACCGGCTGTCCCCGGCCGACGCCGGGTTCACGACGACGGACGGCCGTCGTGCCCCGGGACTGCGCCGCGAGGAGCTCGCACAGCTGGCCGGGCTCTCCGTCGACTACGTCCTGCGTCTGGAACAGGGACGCGCCAAGAATCCCTCGGCACAGGTCGTCGGCGCCCTCGCCCGGGCCCTTCAGCTCACCCGCGCCGAACGCGACCAGCTGTACCGAAGCGCCGGGCTCCTCCCGCCCCGGGACGGGACGGTCAGCACCCATGTGCCCCCAGGCGTCCAACGGCTCGCCGCACGCCTGGGCGACGTACCGATCGGGGTGTTCACCGCCGACTGGACCCTGGTGTGGTGGAACACCCTGTGGGGCGCCCTGCACGGCGACCCCGCCGCCCTCCCGGCCGCCGAACGGAACCTCGCCCGGGCGCTCTTCGGCGACGGCCCCGCACATGACTCGATGCTTCCCGTCCGGTCCGAGCGCGGCCCGGACGCCTTCGAGGCGTCGATCGTCGCCGACCTCAAGGAGGCCGTGTCCCGCTATCCCAGGGACACCCGGCTCGATCGTCTCGTGGGGGAGCTGCGAGAGATGTCCGATGCCTTCGCCCGTCACTGGGCCGCGCCGACGGCCGCCGTCCAGCACACGACGGACCGCAAGACGATCCGGCATCCGGAGATCGGCGACATCCTGCTCGACTGCGACGTGCTCATCGTCCCCGGCGCAGACCTGCGCATGGTCACCTACACGGCAGCGACCGGAAGCGGCGAGGCGGGGAAACTGGAACTTCTTCGCGTCACCGGCGGCCGTACCGCCACCGCGCTTCCCTGACCGGCGGCGGCTGGGCGGGCCCGCCCAGCCGTTCGGGCGAACGGCGGCGCCGGCGCCGACCACGGTCGGCCACCGCC
>NZ_NTGZ01000536.1 GCF_002551245.1 Streptomyces sp. rh34 | reverse complement strand
GCGCAGCGCAGCCCGCTCTCGCGCAGCAGCCCCGCCCCGGCCTCCACGACCTCGCCGAGCACCTGCGCGGGGTCGGCCATCACCGCGACACAGCCCGGCGATGTGGCGACGATCCGTCCGCCGAGCCCGACGAGCGCGGCCCGGAAGCCGTCGGCGTGCACCTGGGCGGCGAGGACGACCGGGCCGGTCTCCAGGACGGACAGCCGGTGCGAGGGGCGGCCCTGGGACCCGGCCGCCGACCCGGGGCTGGAGTCGACCCGGATCAGCCCGAGTGCCTCCAGCTCCGCGGCGACCGCCCCGGCGGTGGCGCGGGTGACGCCGAGTTCGGAGGTGAGCACGGCCCGGGTGGGGGCGCGCCCGGTGTGGACCAGTTCCAGTGCGGGCCCGAGCGCACTGCGGCCCCTCTCCAACTTCGTCCGGGTGGTGGTCGCCTTGCCGTTCATGGGGGCGAGTCTCCCATGATCCGGAGGCGTCCCGGGCGCCCAGGGCCGGTCCGGGGATCCCGTTCCGGCCACGGCCGGGCCCGCGGAACGTACGGCGTGCGGCGATGTTGCGCCCATCGCCGGAGCGACCTTATGCTGAGTTTGTGCCGCAACTAAACAAACTGCGGACGGCCCTACCGGGGGGACCTGGCGGAGACACCGCCCCACCCTCGTCGGCCCGCCTCCGTACCGCGCTGACCGTGTTCTTCGCCCTCGACGGGTTCCTCTTCGCCGGCTGGGTGGTCCGTATCCCGGCCATCAAGCAGCAGACCGGAGCCTCCGCCTCCACCCTCGGACTCGCCCTGCTCGGCGTCTCCGCAGGGGCGGTCATCACCATGATGCTCACCGGCCGGCTCTGCCGCCGTTACGGCAGCCACGCCGTCACGGCGGGCTGCGGCGTCCTGCTCCCCCTGAGCATCGCCCTGCCCGCCCAGACCCACTCGGCGCTCTCGCTCGGCCTCGTGCTGCTGGTGTTCGGAGCGGCCTACGGCGGAATGAACGTGGCGATGAACAGCGCCGCCGTCGACCTGGTCACCGAGCTGCGCAGGCCCGTGATGCCGAGCTTCCACGCGGCGTTCAGCCTGGGCGGCATGGTCGGCGCCGGGCTCGGCGGGCTGGTCGCGGGGGGCCTCTCCGCGTCCACGCACCTCTTCCTGCTGGCCGGGATCGGCCTGCTCGTCACCGCCTTCGCCGGACCCGCGCTGCTGCGCCACCGCCCGGCCCCCGCCGCCCCGGAGTCCGCCTGTCTCTTATACACATCTT
>NZ_NTGZ01000535.1 GCF_002551245.1 Streptomyces sp. rh34 | reverse complement strand
AGCGGCCGGGCCCCGGAGTCCGCCGCACCCGGCCCCGGGCCTTCGCCGTTCGTGGTGACCGTGCTGAGCGTGTACGCGTTCATGTTCTTCCAGCACTACCTGGCGCTGTACGCGGTCCCCCGGACGTCGGCGGCCTTCTACGGGGCCGTTCTGACGGGGTACGCGGCCCTTCTCGTCGTCGCGCAGCCGTTGCTGGCGGAACGGGTCGCGGCACTGAGCTACCCGGCCGCGCTGCGGTGGGGGTTCGGTGCGATGGCCGCGGGCATGGCGGCGATCGGGGCCGGGGGGCACGCGGGGATCGCGGTGGGCGGGGCACTGCTGTGTCTCGGGGAGATCGTGCTCTTCCTCAAGAACGACCTGGAGGCGCTGGCCCGTTCGTCGGCCGCCCCGGCGAGCGTGTTCGGGCGTCAGCGGCTGGCGGCGGGCCTCGGCGCGTTCGCCAGCGGGGTGGTGGGCGGGCAGTTGTACGGGGCTGCCGAGTCGGCGGGCTCGGTGCGGGGGTTCTGGGCGGCGGTCTGCCTCCAGTGCCTGCTGCTGCCGGTTTTCCTGCTCCGCCGACGGCGCACCGCCCGGGACCCCGAGGGGTCGCGGGCGGGCGTCGGCTAGGGCGCCTCGCCTTGGATCAAACGAAAGGCCCTCGGGATTTCCGTCCGGGGCAGGTCGATCAGGCCGATGCGGAAAGCGGGCCCCGGTGGACGTCGGCCTGTTCCGCACGCCACTGCCCGGCGAGTTCGCGGCGGGCGCGGGCCACGCGGGAGCGCACCGTGCCGATCGGGCAGCCCGCGGCGACCGCCGCCTCCTCGTAGGCAGCTCCCAGCAGTTGAGTGAGGACGAAGGCCTGGCGGCGCGCCGGGTCCAGTCGGCGCAGGGCGTCCAGCACCGCGACGGACTCCTCGAACCCGGGCAGCTGACGGGGCTGGGCGCGTTCCGCGGCGGTCTGCCAGTCCGCGGTGTCGGCGGTCCGGGGGCGTACGGCGGCGGCGCGGTGCCGGTCGATGACGACGCGCCGCGCGATCGACATCAGCCAGGTCCTGGCGCAGGAACGCCCCGCGAACCGGGCCAGACCGCTCATCGCCCGGAGGTAGGTCTCCTGAGCCAGGTCGTCGGCCCCCGGGACGTCGGAGCTGAGATAGGCGACGAATCTGCGGACGTCCTCGTAGGTCGCCCGGACGAAGCGGTCGGCGGCCTCCCGGTCCCCGCCGCCCGCGGCCAGCGCCCAGTCGGTGATCTGCCCGTCGTTCTGCCGGGCGGCCGGGACGCGGGGGTGGGGCG
>NZ_NTGZ01000534.1 GCF_002551245.1 Streptomyces sp. rh34 | reverse complement strand
CCACCGAGCACCGTCACCACGCCCACACCGGGCCGGCGCACCACGGGCTGCGCGAACAGGGCCGCGGGCCGGCCGGTGAACGACGTGTAGTTGTCGAACAGCCGGGGCACGTACAGCCCCGAACCGGCCGCGATCTCCGTCACCGCGGACTCGGCCGCCGTGTGCTGCACGCTGCCCGTGCCGCCGCCGTTCACGAACTCCAGGTCCGGTGCGACCGCCCGGACCGCCCGCACCACCTCGGCCCGGCGTACCGCCAGCTCCTTGCGGGCGGCCGACTGCATCAGCCGGATCGCCCGGGACCGCAGCGGCCGCCCCGCCAGCGCGTCACCGACCCCGGCGACATGCCCCTCGTACGCCATCAGCCCCACCAGCCGGAAGCCCGGCCTGCGGGCCACCGAGCGGGCCAGCTCGGCGAGGTGCGCGGGGGAGCGCAGAGGGGAGCGCAGCGCCCCGATCCGGACCCGGCCGCCGAGCATCCGCAGCGAGGTGTCCAGCTCCAGGCAGACCCGGATCTCCTCCCGCCCGCCCGCCCGGGAAGCGTCGATCAGCTCCAGCTGGGCGTGGTCGTCGACCATCACGGTCACGGCGGCGGCCGATTTCGGATCGGCGGCCAGCTCGGCGAACGCGGACCGGTCGGCCGACGGGTAGGCCAACAGGACGTCGTCGAACCCGGCCCGGACCAGCCACAGCGACTCCGCCAGCGTGTACGACATGACCCCGGCGAACCCGGGACGCGCGAGCACCCGCTCCAGCAGGGCCCGGCACCGCACGGACTTGCTCGCCACCCGGACCGGCTTCCCGGCCGCCCGCCGCACCAGATCGTCGGCGTTGGCGTCGAACGCCTCAAGATCGACGATCGCGATCGGGGCGTCGAGATGGGCGGTGGCCCGGTTGTAGCGGGTCCGGTCAGCGGCACGGGCAGTCATGGCCGCAGCTTGCCAGAGAGCCTCTACGGCTGGGTAGGGGGATGATCGGGACAGATCGCCCGCCGACCGGGGCGTCCTGTTCCCCGCCGCTCGCCCGCAGCCCGTAGAGTGACGTGCACGCGAGCACCAACGGGCCTGTCAGCGGCGGTGATCCGTGGTCGGTACGAGGACGTGTAAGCAGGGGGCCGGATGAGTACCGAAGCGCAGCGCACCCCTGTGCCGCCCCGCCCGACGACCCCTCCCACGGCCCCTGCTCCCGCGCCCACGACGCCCGCCCCCGCACCCCCGGCCACCTCACGGACCGCACCGCCTCGGCGGGTTCGGCCCGCGGACACCCCGCAGGAGGCCTC
>NZ_NTGZ01000533.1 GCF_002551245.1 Streptomyces sp. rh34 | reverse complement strand
CCGGTCAGCAGCGTGTGCCAACGGGTGCGCAGCGCCGCGGCGTCCTCGGCCCCGGTCCGAGCCGTGCCGGAAGCGGCGTGGGCGGGACCGGGGATGGTCAGGGGCAGCGTCGCCGCCGCGCCCAGGGCGGCCGCACCGGTCAGGACGGTGCGCCGGGTGGTGCCTCGGTTCGTCATGTCGCCTCTCACGGAAGGTGTCGGCTCAAGAAGGTGTCGGCTCACGGAAGGTGTCGGCCGGCGGATGATCCCGGTTCACGCCGGCTCACAGAAGGTGCCGGCGGTCGACGGCGGCGGCGAGCGCCGCGTGACCGGAAGGGCCCGGATGCAGACCGTCGCCGCTGTCGTGGGCGGGGAGCATCCGGGAAGGGCGGTCCGGGTCGCGCAGTGCGGCGTCGAAGTCGGCCACGGCGTCGAAGATCCGCCCGGTGCGCACGGCCCGGTTGATGTGCCCGCGCACCGCGTCCAGCTCGGGCGACCAGCGGGTCCACCCCTCGAACGGGGTGATGGTGGCGCCCACGACCCGCAGCCCGGCGCCCCGGGCGCGCAGCGCCACCTGCCGGTATCCGGCCAGGACCTGGTCCGGACCGCTCTGGCCGGGCGGCTGCTGGAGGTCGTTGACTCCCAGGTGCACGAGCACCGTCCGCAGCCCCGGCAGCCCGAGTACGTCGCGGTCGAAGCGGGCCTGGCCGCCGGGTCCGAAGCGGACGTCGTCGAGCAGCAGCCGGTTTCCGCTGATGCCGAGGTTGGCGACGGCCGAACCGGGCAGCCGCCTCGCCAGCTGGTCGGGCCACCGCAGATCGGCGTCGTCGGGGGTGCCGACGCCCTCCGCGATGGAGTCGCCGAGCACCGCGACCACCGGGCCGCGCGCCCCGGTGGTCTCCACCCCGGTCAGCAGGAGGACCGACCGGGTGCGCACCCCGTCGACGGTGTGCCAGGCGTGGGTGTTGCGGTGGAAGGAGAGCGGACCGGTCGGGCCGGGAACCCGCGTCCGCACCTCCAGCCGCGCCCCGTCCGCGACCCGCAACCCCCCGACGGGGTCACTGGTCAGACTCGCGCCCGCCGCCAGCCACTCCTGGCCCCGCCCGGCGAAGGTCACCGGCCGGTCGTTCCCCGTCACCGGGCCGACCAGCACGGGCGCGGTCCCGAAGGTGTTCGCGTACCGCAACCGGACCGCTCCACCGGCCGACAGCCGCAGCACCGCCGTGCAGTCGCCGTCGGTCAGCCCGGCGTACGCCAGCGGATCGGCGGCGGTCGGCGCGGTCTGGGCGGTGGCCCAGGAGG
>NZ_NTGZ01000532.1 GCF_002551245.1 Streptomyces sp. rh34 | reverse complement strand
GTCCAGGCCGTCAGGACGGCCGCGGCGACGGCCGTGCCGCGCAGCCACCGGCCGCGGGCCGGTCCACGCGGAGCGTCATGTCGTGATCCGGTGTGCCGGACGGTCGATGGGGCGACTGGCATGGCTGTGCCTCCGTCGGTGAGCGGTGTCAGGGGCAGGTGCCGTCGGCGAGGACGTAGTGGCCCGCCGGAGACTCCTTGAGGGTGTGGGTCACGAAGGTGTTGTAGAGGCCCAGGTGCTGGCCGGAGCCCTTGGCGTACACGTATCCGCCGGTGGTGGTGGCCCGGCCTGCGCGCACGTGCTCGTAGTTGTCGGCCGTCCAGCACGCGGTGGGCTCGGTGGGCGGGTCCACGGGCGGTTCGGGGGCGGTGCCGCCGTCCAGGCCGAAGAAGCGGGTGATCCAGTAGCTGGAGCAGATCGAGTCGATGAAGTGCTGGGTGCCGGTGGCGCCGCACTGCTCGCCGCCGGCGCCCGGATCGACCGGAGTGCCGTGAGCGATCCCCGGCACCCGGTTGACCTCGACGACGGTCCCGCCCCCGGCCGACAGGTACTCGCTCCTGTGGGTGCTGTTGGGGCCGACGGTGGAGGTCCGGTCCGGTGACTGGCCGAGACCGTGCACCGCGGTCCACTGGTCGCGCAGCTCATCGGCGTTCCTCGGTACGACGGTCGGGTCGTCGTCCCCGTGCCAGATCGCCACCCGGGGCCAGGGGCCCGTGAAACCGGGGTGCGCGTCCCGGACCGCCCGGGCCCACGCCGCCGGGGTGCGGTCCGTCCCGGGGTTCATGCAGCGATACGCCGAGACGACGTCGACTCCGCAGCCGTACGGGATTCCGGCGACGACCGCGCCCGCGGCGAACACCTCCGGGTAGGCGGCGAGCATCACCGACGTCATCGCCCCACCCGCCGAGAGCCCCGTGACATGGACCTGGTCGACGTCGGTTCCGTAGGCGGTCGCGGCGTGCGCGACCATCTGCCGGATCGACGCGGCCTCGCCCTGGCCGCGCCGGGTGTCGCCCGGCTGGAACCAGTTGAAGCACTTGTTGGCGTTGTTGGCGGTGGTGGTCTCGGCGTAGACGACCAGGAACCCGTGGCGGTCGGCGAAGGTGTCGAGCCCGGAGTTGTCGGAGTACACCTGCGCGCTCTGGGTGCAGCCGTGCAGGGCGACGACCACGGGTGCGTTCGCCGGCAGGGCCGGAGGCCGGTGCACGTACATGTTCAGGTTGCCGGGGTTGGCCCCGAAGGCGGTGACGCGCTCCAGGGCCGCTGTCTCTTATACACATCT
>NZ_NTGZ01000531.1 GCF_002551245.1 Streptomyces sp. rh34 | reverse complement strand
GTGCTGGCGGCGGTCGCGGCCGGCGGCGCGCTCGGCGCGCTCGCCCGCTACGGGGCCCTGGTGCTGTGGCCCGGCGCGGGCGGCTTCCCCTGGACGGTGTTCGCCGTCAACGTGGGCGGCTGCGCCCTCATCGGCGTCCTGATGGTGCTGACCGTGGAGCGGGGCCGGGTGACCCACCCCCTGGTGCGGCCCTTCCTCGGCGTCGGCGTGCTCGGCGGCTTCACGACCTTCTCGACGTACGCGGCCGGGGTCTCGGACCTGCTCGTGCGTCAGGAGACGCTGACCGCCATGGCGTACGCGGCGGCGACGGCGGTGGCGGCGCTCGGGGCGGTGTGGGCGGCGGCCGCGGGGACGAGGACCTGGCTGGACCGGGGCACCCGGCACTCCCGGGGTTCCCGGGGTTCCCGGGGTTCCCGGGGTGAGGGGCGGGCCGCGTGAACTGGCTGCTGGTGGCGGTCGGCGGGGCGGTGGGCGCGCCGCTGCGCTATCTGACGGACCGGGTGGTGCAGGCGCACCAGGGGCCGGGCGTCCCGTACGTCTTCCCGTGGGGCACCTTCACGGCGAACACGGCGGGCAGCCTGCTGCTCGGGCTGCTGACCGGCGCCGCGGTGTCCTCACCGGCGCACGCGCTGCTGGCGACGGGCCTGTGCGGGGCGCTGACGACCTACTCGACGTTCTCGTACGAGACCCTCCGCCTGGCCGAGACGGGCCGGGCGTTCCTGGCCGCGGCCCATGTACTCGCATCACTGCTGGCGGGCCTGGGCGCGGTGTTCCTGGGGGCGGAACTGACGGGCGGGTTCGGGGGGTAGCGCGGGCGGGGCGGGCGGTCGCGCGGGTCCCGGGCGAGGCCGACGGGTGCCGGGAGGCGGACCGGAGGCCGGCCGGGAGGCGGGACCGGGAGGCGGGCCGGCGTGGTGCCCGGGGCTGTTTCGCCGGTCGTCGCACGGGCGGGTGGCGTTTCGGGCGTGTCTCCGGCGGGGTCGGGGGAGTTGGGCACGGTGCGACGCCGTACCGCTCGCACCTGTTCCCGCTTCGCCCCGGCGCCGCGCTCTCCGCTCCCGCCCGTCGCCCCCGCTCTCCGCCCCCTCGCCCCGGAGGTGCCACTCGTGCGCCAGTTGTCCGCCCCTGCCCGCTGGGCAGCCGTCACCGCGCTGACGATCGCCGCGTCCACCGGCTGTATGAGCGTCGGCGAGGACGACGACGCCGGGCGGCCGGGGCCCTCGCGGTCCGCCGGCCCGGAGGGCTCCGCCGCCGATCCGGCCGGGGACACGGTCCCCGGCTCCGGGCGGACCGGCGGGCGTGTCGGGGGT
>NZ_NTGZ01000530.1 GCF_002551245.1 Streptomyces sp. rh34 | reverse complement strand
TCCGTGTACCAGGGCACCCCGGCACCCGGCGGCACCGTCCGGGCCGAGCCCGGCGTACCCGCCGCGTCCGGCTCCGGTGTCTCCTCCCGGGTGGTCAACGGCGCAGTGAGCCGCACGGCCGAGGGCCACCACCGGTACACCGACCCCAGCAGCCCGGACACCAGCGCGAGCACCAGCGGGGCCGCCGCCAGCTCCGACCACGGCAGCGTCGTCCCCAGCGCCGACCGGAAGCCCTCCGGCGGCCCCGCCCACACGTCCGACAGCAGTGTCCCCGGGCCCAGCAGCACCACCGCGAGCGGCCGCAGCGCCCACACCAGGGCGCCGGCCACCACCGCCCCCGACGCCACCAGCACCCCGCGCGCCGCGTCCCTCGGCAGCCCTGCCCGTACGACCCCGGTCAGGGCGAGGCCGCACAGCAGATACGCGAACACCCGCCAGCCGTCCGACAGCGCCGCGGCCGGTACGCCGCCCACCGCGGTCACCGCCGCCAGACCGGCCACCACACCGCCCGTCCGCGCGAAACCCTTCGGCGCGCGCCACGCCCCGGACAGGGCCGCTGCGGCCGCCGCCAGCAGCAGCATTCCCGGAGCCACCGCGCCGAGCGGCCCCGAGGCCGTCGTGGACAGCGCCAGGCCCACCATCAGGGCCCAGAAGCCCATCACCGATCCGCCGACGCACGCCGTGACCCGCACTCCGGCGCCCTTGCCCCACAGGGCGATCGCTCCGTCCAGCACCGAGGTCGCCAGCAGCGCCCACCCGACCACCAGCGCCGGTGCGCCCGCGGCCCACGCCCAGAACAGCAGCGGCCACTGGGCCAGCACCACGGCGACCGGCAGCGGCAGGCGCAGCTTGCCCAGCGCCAGCCCGTACGCCGTCCACAGAGCCGCGAGCACCGCCGACGCGACGGCCGTGAAGCCGAGCCCGTCCGTGTCGGGCGCGGCCACCGCATGGACCGCGTAGACGTCCAGCAGCGTCAGCACCAGCGCCAGGGCCACCAGCGCCTCGGCGGTGGCGGCCAGCCCCCGCCGCAGCAGCACCGCCGGGGCGGTCAGCGCTCCCAGGGTCGCCGCGGCCAGCACCGCCGCCCGGCCGCCGATCCCCATGGAGCCCCAGCTCACCAGTGTGAACGCGACGGCCGCGACCGTCAGCAGCAGACCGCCCAGCGTCAGCAGGACGTTCTGCGCACTGCGGGGGGCGGACGGCTGCTTCGGCACATAGCCCCACGGCTGCGCCGGAGCACCCGGCCGGCCGGCCGGAGGCGCGCCCCAGGCCGACGGGTTCCAGCCCGGGGCCTGTCTCTTATACACATCTCTGAGCGG
>NZ_NTGZ01000529.1 GCF_002551245.1 Streptomyces sp. rh34 | reverse complement strand
AGCCCGCTCAGAGATGTGTATAAGAGACAGGCCCGGACCGACGCCCGCGCCGACGGCGGCGTGGTGGCCGGTGCCCAGGACGTCGGAGAGCGCCAGCAGACCGGTGAGCAGGCGGTCGTCGGACGCGGCGGCGGCCGGGAGCTTGACCAGGGTGCCGTCGGCGTGGGGGACGCGGACGGCCTCGCCCTGGCCGCCGTCCGACTGCGCGCCGTCCGGGCCGACCGAGCCCCAGAAGCCACCCTCGGGGCAGGAGGTGGTGAGGCCCTCGGCGCAGTAGGTGCAGGTGCCGTCGGACCAGACGAACGGGGCGACGGCCAGATCGCCGACGGCGAAGCCGTTGACGCCGGGTCCCGCCTCCTCGACGACGCCGAGGAACTCGTGGCCGATGCGCTGACCGGGCCGCCGGGCGGACTCGCCCCGGTAGGCCCACAGGTCGCTGCCGCAGATGCAGGCCCGCAGGACCCTGAGCACCACGTCGGTGGGCTGCTGGATCCCCGGGTCCGGCACCTCCCGCACCCGGATGTCGTGGGGGGCGTGGATGACGGTGGCGCGCATACGTTCGGGGTCCTTGCCGGTCTCAGATGCTGGTACCCCGTTCACGGTACGCCCCGGTTCGCCCGGTTCCCCCGGCCGGGGCCGCCGTGAGCACCCCGAGGGTCAGCAGCGCCTGGGCGGCGATGTAGGTGAGCATCACCCAGAAGTCGGGGGCGGGCGCCTGCGGCCATTTTGCGATGCCGGTGGCGATGAGGGCGTCGGAGATCAGGAAGAGCGCCCCGCCGGCCGCCGCGTACGGGCCGAACACGCCCGCCCGCCAGGCCATGGCGGTGAGCAGCAGGCTGTAGCCGGTCAGCGGGGCGCGCAGGTCCGCCGGGAGGTCGGGCCAGATCAGCACGAGGAAGACGACCAGGACGAGGGCGTATCCGGCCGCCGTGGCCAGCGGCGCACGGGCCCGGTCGCGGCCGAACAGGGTCAGGTAGCAGACATGGCCGACGGCGAAGGAGCCCATGCCGACGAGGAAGGCCAGGTCGTTGTCGGCGAGCAGGAAGACGTCGCCGCCCCATCCGAACAGCAGGGCCGCGACGAGCAGTCGGGGTCCGCCGCGGAGTGCCGCGTACCCGGCGAGCAGCGGCATCAGCAGCGGCTTGGCGACCAGGTGGACGGCCTCGGCCCCGGCGAGGAGCCCGGTCAGGTCGACCGCGGCGGTGAGGAGGAAGGCGAGGAGCACGGGGCGGGCGAAGCGCTCGGCGCGTGCGCCGCGCCCGGTGCCGCCGGGACGCGACGCGGTGGAGGTCACGGGGTGCCTTCCGGGGCCGGGGCGGCGGAGGC
>NZ_NTGZ01000053.1 GCF_002551245.1 Streptomyces sp. rh34 | reverse complement strand
GAGCTGCACGGGGCCCGGGGGGTCGCCGAGCGGCTCCGCCCGGTGCTCGCCTCGCTCGCGGACCCGGCGATGGGGGTGCCCGGCGACGGTCTGGAGCGGCTCTGGGTGAACGAGCTCCTCGGCGCGGCCGGATCGGTCCTGGACGCCGCCGCGCGGGCCGTCCGGCACGGCGAACCCGTCCATCTCTCCGCCACCGACCTGGGCGTCCTGAAGACCCCCGACAACGACGTGATCCTCGTCGGCCCCGCCCGCCGCGCCGCCGACCGGCTCGCGGCCCTGCTCGACGACGTCCTGGAGATCGCGGAGGGCACCGGGACCGACAGCGGGATCCCCACCGACCTCGCCCCGGACACCCGCCACCGGCCCACGCTGCTGAAGCTGGTCCCGGTGGTGCTGGCCTCGATGCGCAGCGAGCTGCACCACGGCTCGCCGATCCTGCGGCACGCCATCCGGGTCGCGGTGGTCGCCGTCTCCGGGTACTTCGTCGGCGAGGCCGTGCCGCTCGGCCACGGCTACTGGGCCCCGATGACCGCCGTCATGGTGATGCGGCCCGAGTTCTCGCAGACGTACGCCCGCGCGGCGGGACGCTTCGGCGGCACCCTGGTCGGCGTCGGGCTCGCCACCGCCGTCGTGCAGACCGCCGGCCCCGACGCCCGGCTCGCCGCGCTCCTCGCGGTGATCTGCGCCTGGCTGATGTACCTGCTGATGCGCACCGGCTACGCCGTCGGCCAGGTCTGCGTCGCCGCGTACGTCGTCTTCCTGCTCGGCATGGCCGGCGACGACTGGTCCCAGACCGTCACCGAGCGCATCGTGCTGACGCTCGTCGGCGGACTCCTCGCGATGATCTCGTACGCCGTCTACCCGGCCTGGGAGACCCCGCGGCTGCGCAACCGGCTGGCCGAGTGGCTGGTGGCGGACGGGCGGTACGCGGCCACGGTCGTCGACCGGTACGCGGACCCCGCATCCCGGGACGCCGAGGACGTCCGGGACGCCCTGATCGCCACCCGGGAGGCCCGCGTGGCCTGGCAGGAGGCGCTGGCGACCGCCCAGCACGAGCCGGTACGCCACCGGGGCATCTCCCGGGCCGCCGCCACCGACGCCCAGCACGCGCTGGCCCAGCTGGGCCGGTCCGCGATGGTCCTGGAGGCCCATCTGCCGGCCCGGTCGGCCGACCCGGTGCCCGGCGCCGCCCAGCTGGCCGAGGCGTTGCGCCGGGCCACCGAGAAGGGCGCCAAGGCGGTACGGGAGCGGCGGCTGCCCGACTGGCAGCCGGTGGTGGACGCGGTGGCCCACTGGGACATGCCCACCCCGGCGGACGACGGCACGACCCCGGTCGGCGACCCGGTCGTGCGCCGGGGCGCGGCGCTGCTCCTGGACGCGCTGGAGGACTTCACCCGCGCCCTGGACGAGCGGGGCGGCTCCACCCGCGTCAGCAGCACGCTGGCCGAGGGCTGAGCGGCCGTCGGCGGGCGTCAGGCCGCGGCGGTCGTCACGGCGCGGGGACCTCGGGCAGGTCCGGGGCTTCGGGCAGGTCCGGCATGCCGGGGAGCGAGGGCATGCCGCTCGGAAGCTTGGCAGGGTCGGCCTTGGTGAGGGTGTCCTTGACGCCGCCGTCCCACGAGACGACCAGCTTCGTGCCGTCCACGGAGTCGATCGCGCCCATCGTGCGGTCGGTGGAGCCGCCGGTGCACTTCAGCGCGAGCATCGGTTCGCCGCCCATGTCCTTCACGTCCCCCTGGCACACGGACTGGTCGGCGACGAGGGCGACCTTGCGGGCGCTGATGGACACGGTGACGTTCTTCGCGTCCGTCAGCCCGACCCAGGTGCCCTCCAGCGCCGCGGGGTCCGCGGCGCCGCTTCCGGCGGACTCCCCGGAGCCGTTGCCGCCGCCGCTCCCGGGCGTCGCGCCGGCCGAGGAATCCGCGCCGGAATCCTTGCTCGCGTCGTCACCGCCGCACGCGGTCAGCGCCAGTGAGGCGGCCAGAGCGGCGACCGCGACGGCGCCGGTGCGTAGAGACCTGGTCACGTGGAGTTCCCCCTTGCAGTTTTCCGGTCGAAAGACCGCGCCACGTTACCAAGGTCCGCAACGATCAACTCCCTTGAGCGGGAGCAAAATAGGCGTGCCGTTCGTCTCTCTTCCCGGAGGGCGCGACCGGGGCGGAAAAGTCTGTAATCAAAGGAGCACCCCCCGTGCACGTGCATCTGCTCATGCATTGGCATATGAACAGAGCTATGATCCGAGCTAGTTGACACTTGCACCTTGCAACTCGGGGAGCGTCCGTGCACCACGTGTACAACGGCATGGCGGCCACAGAGCTTCGCGGAGTCGTCTGGCAGAAGAGCAGGCACAGCAACTCCCAGGGATCCTGTGTGGAGTTCGCGCGGCTGCCCGGAGGGAATGTGGCGATGCGGAACTCCCGTCACCCCGACGGGCCCGCGCTCGTCTATACGCCCGCGGAGATCGAGGCGCTGCTGCTCGGCGTCAAGGACGGCGAGTTCGACCATCTCGCCGCCGGCGCCTGACGCGGGGTCCGGCCCGTGACGGGCCGGACCGGGGCGTTCACGAAACCGGCTTCGGGTTCTCCTGGAGCCGGAAAAGGGCCCAGACGACCTTGCCGTACAGCGGGCCGGAAGGCACTTCTCCGAACGGTACGGGAGAGGGGTGCCAGCCCCAGCTGTCGCTGACGCATTCCACCAGGAACAGTCCGCGGCCGGATTCGGCCGAATCCGCCGCCTCGCCCGCCACCGGGCTTTCCCGGCTGGGGTCGCGCACGGCGCACACCAGTCGCGAGGTCCAGCGCATCAGGTGCAGCCGCACCGGCGGATCCTGGAATTCCCGGGGCGGATCGCCGGGCAGCGCGTGGCGCAGGGCGTTGGTGACCAGCTCCGACACCACCAGGGCGACATCGTCGAAACGGTCGCCCAGCTCCCATCGCTCCAGCGTCGACCGGGTGAACTTCCGTGCGCCGCCGACTGCTTCGTAGCGTGCGGGCAGAGCGCAGGACGCCGATCCGGCAACCCCTGAGGGGTCGGTGGGGGGAAGCCCCTGCCGTAACGGCTCGAGCATCGTCGATCCATTCGTCCCCATACGAGGCACTCCCGGGATTCGCGGCTGTAGCGGCACTGCCTGTAGCGGTACTGCGGGGGGTACAGCGGCACAACACGAGCACGCAGGTGCGCGAGGACCATGGTTCCGAATGCGCAGGGCAGATGCAAGGGCAGATGCACGTGCACGCGCCGGACCTGCCCGATACCGTGGTGGTTCCGGGGTATTTCTTCCCGGGGTCAGTTTCGGAGCTTTCCTCAACGTCTTCCCATTTCCGTAATCGAATGAGTACGGGCTGAAGCGTTTTGGTGGCAGAATCCGGCACTCGGGGTTGGGGGGCTCCGGATGTCAGGGAGAGCGATGGGGAGGGTCGGACCAGTGTCGGCAGGCGAGTCGAGTGGATCGGTGGTGCGACGTATCCTCCTGGGCTCTCAGCTCAGGAGGCTGCGGGAGTCGCGCGGAATCACCCGTGAGGCGGCCGGCTACTCGATCCGGGCCTCCGAATCGAAGATCAGCCGCATGGAGTTGGGACGGGTGAGCTTCAAGGCCAGGGACGTCGAGGACCTGCTCACGCTCTACGGAGTCGCGGACGAGGCGGAGCGCGACTCCCTCCTCGGCCTGGCCCGTGAGGCCAACGTGGCGGGCTGGTGGCACAGTTACGGAGATGTACTGCCCGGCTGGTTCCAGACGTACATCGGTCTGGAGGGTGCGGCGTCCCTCATTCGTATCTATGAAGTGCAGTTCGTGCACGGGCTGTTGCAGACCGAGGCGTACGCCCACGCCGTCGTCTCGCGCGGGATGCGTGGAGCCCCGCCCGCCGAGATCGACCGCCGGGTGGCGCTGCGTCTGGAGCGCCAGAAGGCCCTCGTCTCGGAGCGCGCCCCGACGTTCCACGCCGTTCTCGACGAGGCGGCGCTGCGCCGCCCGTACGGCGGACGCGACGTCATGCGTGCCCAATTGCGGCATCTGATCGATATGTCGGAGCAGCCGAACATCACGCTCCAGGTCATGCCCTTCAGTCACGGCGGCCACGCCGGCGAGAGCGGATCGTTCACGATGCTGCGATTCCCGGAATCCGATCTGTCGGACATTGTCTATTTGGAGCAGCTGACGAGCGCGCTCTATCTGGACAAGCCCGAGGAAGTCGCGCAGTACGAAAAGGCCATGACGGGCCTCGCCCAGGACAGCCCCACTCCGGAAGACAGCCGGGATCTTCTGCGCGGTCTACTCCAACTGGCTTAATTTCTCAGTACGATGACGTCGCATCAGGAGTCTGCGAACGCCTGCAGTAAGGGATTGCATGTCCTTCTTCCATGAACTGGCCCACCAGTACATCGACGGCGAGTGGCTGACCGGCAGCGGCTCATGGGACATCATCGATTTCAATCCCTACAACGGTGAGAAACTCGCCGCCGTCACCGTGGCCACCGCGCTGGAGGTCGACCGGGCCTACCGGGCCGCCGAGCGCGCGCAGCAGGCATGGGCCGCCGTCAATCCGTACGAGCGTCGCGCCGTCCTCGAACGCGCGCTCCGCGTCACCGGTGAGCGTACGGAGGAGATCGTCGAGGCGATCATCGACGAGTTGGGCGGCACCCGGCTGCGGGCCCAGTACGAGATCCGGGGCGCGACGGAGTTCCTGCGCGAGGCGATCCGCCAGGCCCTGCGGCCCACGGGGCGGCTGCTGCCCGCCGTGGGGGACGGCCGCGAGAACCGGCTCTACCGGCTCCCCGTCGGTGTCGTGGGCGTCATCAGCGCCTTCAACTTCCCCTTCCTGGTGACGATGAAGTCCGTCGCGCCCGCCCTGGCGCTCGGCAACGCGGTCGTCGTGAAGCCCCATCAGAACGCGCCCGTCGTGGGCGGCGGTCTGGTCGCGAAGATATTCGAGGAGGCCGGGCTGCCGGCCGGGCTGCTCAACGTGGTGGTCACCGACAGCGCCGAGATCGGCGACGCGTTCATCGAGCACCCCGTGCCCAAGGTGATCTCGTTCACCGGCTCCGACCGGGTCGGCCGGCACATCGCCGCCACCGCGGCGGGCGCCTTCAAGCGGACCATCCTCGAACTGAGCGGGAACAGCGCCCTGGTGGTGCTGGAGGACGCCGACGTCGACTACGCGGTCCGGGCGGCCGTCTTCAGCCGCTTCCTGCACCAGGGGCAGGTCAGCATGGCGGCCAACCGGATCCTGGTCGACCGGTCGGTGGCGGCGGAGTTCACCGAGCGGTTCACCGCCGAGGTGGCCGCCCTGAGAACCGGGGACCCGAGGGACCCGGAGACCCGGATCGGACCGGTCATCAACGCCTTCCAGGCCGACGCGCTGGATGCCCTCGTCGACCGGGCGCTCGCGGACGGCGCGACGGCGCTCGTGCGCGGCCGGACCGTCGGCAACGTCGTCGGCCCGACCGTCCTCACCGGCCTCGCGGAGGACTCCCCGCTGTTCCACCAGGAGATCCTCGGCCCGGTGGCCCTGCTGATGACGTTCGACGGCGAGGAGGAGGCCGCGCGGATCGTCAACGAGGGCCCGTACGGGCTCAGCGGCGCGGTGCACACCCGGGACGCGGAGCGCGGGGTGAAGTTCGCGCAGCGCATCGTCAGCGGGATGTTCCACGTCAACGACTCCACTGTGCAGGACGATCCGCTGGTCGCGTTCGGCGGCGAGAAGACGTCGGGGGTGGGACGGCTGAACGGCGAGGCCGTGGTGGAGGCGTTCACCACGCAGAAGTGGATGTCGATCCAGCACGGTCGCTCGGTCTTCCCGTTCTGACCTGACCTGACCTGACCTGACCTGACCTGACCTGACCTGACCTGACCTGACCCCTCCGTCCTCGGGGCGAGGCTCCCGGCGCCCGCATGCCTCGTCGTGGCGCGCTGTCGACCCCGGCCCGTATCCGTGAGGGCACACCCACGGGCCGGGCGCAAGCGGGCGGGATACCCTAGTCAAAGTTGAATAGGAAGGGGTGTCATGTCCGCGATCCGGCTGCTGGTCCTCGGCGCCGTGCGTATGCACGGACGCGCACACGGCTATCAGGTCCGCAACGACCTGGAGTACTGGGGCGCCCACGAGTGGTCCAACGCGAAGCCCGGGTCGATCTACCACGCCCTGAAGCAGATGGCGAAGCAAGGACTGCTCCTCGCGCACGAGACGGCCCCCTCCACGGCCGGCGGACCGCCGCGCACCGAGTACGAGGTCACGGACGAGGGGCTGGCGGAGTACCGCGCCCTGCTGCGTGACGCCATCCGCTCCTACGACCAGCAGATGGACGTCCTCTCGGCGGCGGTCGGGTTCATCGTCGACCTGCCCCGGGAGGAGGCGGTCGCGCTGCTCAAGGAGCGCGTCGAGGCCATGAAGAGGTGGCGGGCCTCGGTCACCGAGCACTACACCCCCGAGGACGGCCCCGAATCCCTCGGCCACATCGGCGAGATCATGAACCTGTGGGTGCACTCGGCCGACGCCGGCGTGGAGTGGACCCGGGGGCTGATCGCCCGCGTCGAGGGCGGTGCGTACACCTTCGCGGGCGAGGGCGACCCGTTCGTCGGCGTGCTCGCCGATGACGAGGAGAACCCCTACGCCACCGGTGTCCCCGATCCCGGGGACCACGACTAATCAAGTTTGACGAATGACCGTGCGGGGTTTACCTTCGACCTTCTAGTCAAGTTTGACTACAGAAGGGTGCGGGAATCGTGACCGACGCGATCGTCATGGACGGCGTGCACAAGCGGTACGGGGAGAAGCGCGCCCTGGACGGACTGGACCTGGCCGTCGGCAGCGGCACCGTGCACGGCGTGCTCGGCCCCAACGGCGCGGGCAAGACCACCGCCGTACGGATCATGTCGACGTTGCTGCGCCACGACGCGGGCCGGGTGACCGTGGCCGGCCTCGACGTCGCCGAGCGGGCGGGCGAGGTCCGGCGCAGGATCGGGCTGCTCGGCCAGCACGCGGCGGTGGACGAGCAGCTCGGCGGACGGCAGAACCTGGAGATGTTCGGGCGGCTGTACCACCTGGGCGCACGCCGGGCTGGCAGCCGGGCGGACGAGCTGCTGGAGCGGTTCGGCCTCGCGGACACCGGGCGCAAGGCCGCCAAGCAGTACAGCGGCGGTATGCGCAGGCGCCTCGACCTGGCCGCGTCGCTGATCACCGATCCGGACGTGCTGTTCCTGGACGAGCCGACGACCGGCCTCGACCCCCGAGGCCGGACCGAGGTGTGGGACGCGGTGCGGTCCCTGGTCGGCGGAGGCACCACGGTGCTGCTGACCACGCAGTATCTGGAGGAGGCGGACCAGCTGGCCGACCGGATCTCCCTGATCGACGGCGGCCGGGCGGTCGCCGAGGGCACCCCCGACGAGCTGAAGGCCCTCGTGGGCGGCGACCGGATCGAGATCGTCCTGCGCGACGCGTCCCGCCTGGTGGAGGCGGGCGCCCTGCTCGGCGGCGCGGACCTGGTGCTGGACGCCGACCGGCGGCGGATCGGCGCGCCCGCCCCGGACCGGATGGCGGCCCTGGCGCGGACGGTGCGGATGCTGGAGGAGGCGGGCATCGAGGCGGAGGACATCGCGGTGCGCCGCCCCACCCTGGACGAGGTGTTCCTGTCGCTGACCGGGCGGCCCGACGACGTACGGCGTGAGAAGAAGGCGGAGGTGGCGGCATGAGCGCGACGACGACGGCGCCCGGACCGGGCGGGGCGTCCCTGCGGCTCGGCTGGGCACTGGCCGACTCCTGGACGATGACCCGCCGCGAACTGGCGCACTGGGCCCGGCAGCCCGTCGAGGTCCTCGTCGGCCTGGTCTTCCCGGTGATGCTGCTGCTGATGTTCACGTATCTGGTCGGCGGCGGCCGGGGCGTGGATGGCGACCCCACCGAGTACCTGGTACCCGGGATGCTCGCGCTGACCATGGCCTTCGGCCTGGAGAGCACGATGCTCGCCGTCACCCAGGACCTCGGCAAGGGGGTCATCGACCGCTTCCGCTCGATGCCGATGGTCCCCGGCGCCGTCCTGGTCGGCCGCAGCGCCGCGGACATGCTCCAGTCGACGGCCGCGCTCGCGGTGATGACCGGGGTCGGCTACGCGGTCGGATGGCGCTGGCACCACGGGGCCGCCGCCGCGCTGGGGGCGTTCGGTCTGCTGCTCCTGCTGCGGTTCGCGATGCTCTGGGTGGGCATCCTGCTGGCCATGGTGGCGGGGCGGCCGGAGATGGTCGCGGCGGTCCAGATCCTGGTCTGGCCGGTCGGCTTCCTCTCCAACGTCTTCGCCACCCCCGAGTCGATGCCGGGCTGGCTGGGCGCGGTGGTCGAGTGGAACCCGATGTCCGCCACGGCCACCGCCGTACGGGAGTTGTTCGGCAATCCCGGCGGTGCGACCGGGTCCTGGGCGGCCGAGCACGCCGGGCTCCTCGCGGTGCTCTGGCCGATCGCCATCGTCGCGGTGTTCTTCCCGCTGGCGGTGGTCAGGTTCTCGCGCCTCAGCCGGTAGTCGCGCTCAGTGGTGGAAGGCCGTCGGGGTCGCCCGGTCATGGCTCAACGGGTGCTTCTGGGCACGGAGTTCGGGAAGCAGCAGCTTCAGGTCCTCGACCAGCAGCTCGGCCAGGTCCGAGGAGAACCCGTTGCGGCACACCACGCGCAGCACCGACAGGTCCTGCCGGTTGGCCGGGAAGGTGTACGCGGGCACCAGCCAGCCGTGCTCCCGCAGCCGGCGGGACACGTCGAACACGTCGTAGGCGTGGACGTCGCTGTTCGTCGTGAAGGCGAACACCGGCAGCTCGTCGCCCCGGGTGAGCAGCCGGAAGTCGCCCAGATCCTCCACCGCGCGGGCCAGAGCGCGGGCCACGTCCCGGGAGGCCTGCTGGACCGCCCGGTAGCCCTCGTGCCCGAGGCGCAGGAACGTGTAGTACTGCGCGACCACCTGCGCCCCGGGCCGGGAGAAGTTCAGCGCGAACGTCGGCATGTCGCCGCCCAGGTAGTTGACCCGGAAGACCAGCTCCTCCGGCAGCGCGTCCGCCGTACGCCACAGCGCCCAGCCGACACCCGGGTAGACGAGGCCGTACTTGTGGCCCGAGGTGTTGATCGACGCCACCCTCGGCAGCCGGAAGTCCCACACCAGGTCCGGGTCGAGGAAGGGCGCCACCATCGCGCCGGACGCCCCGTCCACATGGACCGGGACGTCGAGGCCGGTCCGCTCCTGGAGGGCGTCCAGGGCCGCGCACAGCTCCGCGACCGGCTCGTAGGACCCGTCGAAGGTGGAGCCGAGGACGCCGACGACCCCGATGGTGTTCTCGTCGCACAGCTCGGCGGCGGCCGCCGGGTCGAGGTGGAACCGCTCGCCCTCCATCGGGACGAGCCGGGCCTCCACCTCCCAGAAGGTGCAGAACTTCTCCCAGCAGACCTGCACATTGACGCCCATCACCAGATTGGGCCGCGCCGTGGCCGGATAGCGGTCCGCGTTCCGCTTCGCCCAGCGCCGCTTCAGGGCGAGCCCCGCGAGCATGCACGCCTCGCTCGACCCGGTGGTCGAACATCCCACGGCCGCCCTCGGATCGGGCGCGTTCCACAGGTCGGCGAGCATCGCCACACAGCGCCGCTCCAGCTCCGCGGTGCGCGGGTACTCGTCCTTGTCGATCATGTTCTTGTCCCGGCACTCGCCCATCAGGACGCCGGCCTGCGGCTCCATCCTGGTGGTGACGAACGTGGCCAGGTTGAGACGTGAGTTGCCGTCGAGCATCAGCTCGTCGTGGACCAGCCGGTACGCCGTCAGCGGCGGCAGCGGCCCGTCGGGCAGCCGGTGCCGGGGCGGCGCGGTGTTCATCGCGGCCGCCGGGTCCGTCTCGCCGAAGAACGGGTTCAGGGCGAGTCTGCGCCGCTCCTCGGAGGGTTCGTCCTGTTCCGGGTGGGCACCGCGGTGCAGGGGCATGGGGGAAGGCCCTTCTCTCGGCCGAAACGGTCGGGGTGCGGCGTCAGCTCTCCGCGGCCAGGCCCGCCTTGATCGCCCTGGTGAACTTCACGACGCGCTCGGCCTGCACCCGGGCGGCGGTCAGCGTCTGCTCGCCGACCGGGATGTCGCCCTGCCCGGCGACGTGGGAGGTGCCGTACGGGTTGCCGTCGACGAACTTCGTGGGGTCGGTGTACCCGGGGGCGACGAGAATGCCGCCGAAGTGGTGGATCGTGTTGTAGAGCGCGAGCAGCGTGGACTCCTGGCCGCCGTGGGCGGTGGAGCTGGAGGTGAAGCCGCTGTAGACCTTGTCGGCGAGCTGCCCCGCCTGCCACATCCCGCCGAGCGTGTCGATGAACTGCTTCAGCTGGGCGGTGACGTTCCCGTACCGGGTGGGCGAACCGAAGATCACCGCGTCCGCCCAAGCCATGTCGTCCGGCGAGACCTCGGGGATGTCCGCGGTCGCGGTCACGTTCTCGGCCCACGCCGGGTTGGAGTCGATGGCCGCCTGCGGGGCGAGCTCCGCCGCCCGGCGCAGCCGTACCCGCGCCCCGGCCCGCTCCGCGTCCCCGGCGATGGCCTTCGCGATCGTGGCGACGGTGCCGGTGGAGGAGTAGTAGATGACGGCGACGTTGACGGGCGTGAGCATGCGGGGTACCTCCGTCGAAGCAGCGTGAGGGCGTAAGGGTGTTAAAGGTGCGAAAGGGGCTGTATCGCACGCAGCAGACGATACGGAGGTTCCGTGCGTCCGGCGCGTCGGACGGGTCCTTCCACGGACGGTCCTTCTGCGGACGGGTCCGTCCACGTGACCGCGGGCGCGGTTCCTCAGCGGAGCGACTTCCCGTCCCCGTCCAACTGCATCTGGGCCCGCCCGGTGACCAGCAGCCAGGCGGGCAGGGTGGCCGCGCACAGCAGCGGCAGCACGGACGCGTCGCTCACCAGCACCGCCGCGGTGAACAGGCTCACCCAGCCCTGCCGGGTGACGGCCAGCAGTACGCCCAGCACCGCGCAGGACACCGCGAGCGACGGCGGGACCGCGTCGGCCAGCGCGTGGGCGCAGAGCCCCAGCGAGACCCCCGCGAAGACCGCCGGGAAGATCCGCCCGCCCCGGAAGCCGCAGGTGGCCGCGATCACGAGGGCGGCCGTCTTCACCACCGCCATCCCCGCGAACTCCCCGGCCGACCAGCCGCCCGGGTCCCCGGCGAGCGCCTTCACCTCGTCGAGCCCCTTGAAGAGGGTGAGGTGGCCGCCCAGCGCGCCGAGCAGCCCCAGCGCCAGCCCGCCCAGCGTCAGGGCGAGCACCGGATGCCGCAGCGCCGTGAAGACCCGGTGGGCCACCGGTAAGGCGTACACCGCGAGCAGGCCGAGGAGCGCGCCCGCCGAGGCGATCAGCAGGGCGGAGAGCAGATCGCCCCAGCGCGGTCCGGCGTACGCCGGAAGGGACAGGTCGAAGCTGGGGTGCGCGATCAGCGACATGGTCAGCGCGCCCGCCGTGCCGGCCGCGAGCGGGGCGAACAGCCGGTCCCAGAACGCCCCGGGGCCCGGCTGCGAGGCCAGCGTCTCGGAGAGGATCAGCGCGGCGGCGACCGGCGTCCCGAAGAGGGCCCCGATCGTCCCGGCCGCGGCGAGTGCCACCCACAGCTCGCCCGGCGCACCGGGCGCGAACCGCCGGCCGAGCCAGAAGGCCAGCGCGAGTTGGCCGCCGTGATCGGGTTCTAGGTCTCCCACAGCACGTCCTGGAGCCTCTCCGCCAGGAGGCTCACCCCGAGCAGGATCAGCGCGCAGGCGACGCCGACGACGATCGCGGGCAGCACGAGCGGCAGCAGCCGCCGTGCCGGGGCGGCCGGAGGGTGCGGGGGAGCCGGCGGGGGCGCGGGGGATTCGGGAGCCACCGGATTACCCTAGGGTGGCAAAACGGATTAAACGCCCCAATCTTGCCCCGGTGGCCCCGCGTCACGTCAGTCCAGGGCCCGACCCGCACCCGCGTCACCTCTTGCTGATCACCGCCGCCGTCCCGTACGCGCAGACCTCCGTGCCGACGTCCGCCGCCTCCGTGACGTCGAAGCGCATCATCAGGACCGCGTTCGCGCCCCGGGCCCTGGCCTGCTCCACGAGCCGTTCCATCGCCTGGTTGCGGGTCTCGACCAGGGTCTTGGTCAGCCCTTTCAGCTCGCCGCCGATCATCGACTTCAGCCCGGCGCCGATCTGGCTGCCGAGGTGGCGCGACCTCACGGTCAGTCCGAAGACCTCGCCGATGACCTGTGTCACCTGATAGCCGGGGACGTCGTTCGTGGTGACGACCAGCACGTCCGCCTGGGCCGCCTGGCCACCGCCGAATTCCTCAATGCCCATGTTTGTGGCACCTCCTGTGATCAGCTTCGAGCCGCACCGTGGGATGCGCATTCCCGCTGTGCGCCACTGGAACCAAGGACACCGGCCGGGCGTTGATAGCTTGGGGCAGCCACAGAGCCGCCATCGCACACCATCCAGGAGCCCGGACCCTTGAATACGCTTGCGCTCGGACCGAGCTGGCTGGACCCGGACTATCTGCTCAACACGTTCGGACTCCCCGGCCTCCTTCTCATCGTCTTCGCCGAGTCCGGCCTCCTGATCGGGTTCTTCCTGCCCGGCGACTCGCTGCTCTTCACCACGGGGCTGCTGGTGACCACGGGGCAGCTGAAGTACCCGCTCTGGCTGGTCTGCACGCTGATCGCCGTCGCCGCGATCGTCGGCGACCAGGTGGGGTATCTCTTCGGCCGCAAGGTCGGCCCGGCCCTCTTCAGGCGCCCCGACTCCCGCCTCTTCAAGCAGGAGAACGTGGAGAAGGCCCACGAGTTCTTCGAGAAGCACGGCCCGAAGTCCCTGGTCCTGGCGCGCTTCGTGCCCATCGTGCGTACCTTCACGCCGATCATCGCGGGCGTCAGCAGGATGAACTACCGCTCCTTCATCACGTACAACATCGTCGGCGCGATCCTCTGGGGCGTCGGCGTCACCGTGCTCGGCGCGATGCTCGGCAAGATCGACTTCGTGCACGAGCACATCGAGATGATCCTCATCCTGATCGTGCTCATCTCCGTGGTGCCGATCGTGGTCGAGGTGCTGAGGGCCCGCAGCCAGGGCAAGAAGGCCGCCGCGGCCGAGGCGCTGGAGGGCGACGGCTCCGGCCGGCCCCCCGCGGGCGGCAACGGCCCCACCACCGGCCAGCGCGGCCGGCACGCCAAGCGCTGACCTCGCGCCGCGTACGCACGCACCGAAGGCGCCCCTCCCCGCAGGCCGGGGAGGGGCGCCTTCGTCGTACGAGGCACGCGGTACGGGTCGGGCGGCCCGCGGGGTTCGTACGGGCCCGCGGCCCCGCGCGGTCAGAACCCCCGGGTCCGCTTCGCCGCCCGGCGGCTCGCCCCGCCGACCGCGCCCGGCACCCCCATGAACAGCCGCGAGATCTCACTCCCCAGGTTCACCCCGATCGCGATGGCCAGCGCCGTCGCGACCGCCGTCGACAGCGAGGTCAGACCCCGGTTCACCTCGTTCTGCGCCACGCCCAGCAGACCGAAGTACGTCGCCGAACCGGGCAGCAGCGGCCCGATCGCCGCCGTGATGTACGGCAGCGAGGAGGTGAACCGGTAGCGCGAGAACAACTGGCCGAACAGCCCCACCAGACCGGCGGCCACCGCCGTCGCCGCGACCGGCGAGATGCCTCCGGTCCGGGCCATCGCCCCGAAGACGATCCAGGCCACGCCCCCGTTCAGAGTGACCGCCAGCACCGTCGACCGCTCCTGCTGGAGCAGCACCGCGAAGGCCAGGCTCAGCGTCATCGACACCAGGATCTGCAGCGCCGGACGGTCGTTGGGGATGAACTCCGCCTCGGGATTGAGCTGGGCCCCCAGCTGCACCCCCAGGTACAGAATGATCAGCACGCCCGCGACGATCCCGATGAAGAAGTACATGACCTCCAGCAGCCGGGCCGAGGCGGTGATGTAGTAACCGGTCAGCCCGTCCTGCACCCCCGCCACCAGCGCCCGTCCGGGCAGCAGCGCGAACAGCCCACCGGTGATCACCGCGGACGGCCGGATGTCCGTCGAATGGGTCAGCGTCAGCGCCACCCCCATCGCGGCGGGCGGCATCGCGGCCACCGTGAACTGGTAGAACTCCGGCAGCCCGCGCCCGGCGCACAGCCACGCGAGACGGTCGCCGAGCATCGCGCCCGCCGCCGCCACGACGAACACCAGGAAGCCGCCGCCGACCAGCACGGAGGCCGAACCGGCCAGCAGCCCGGCGGCCGCCGTCAGCACCCAGCCCGGATACGGGTGGCGATTACGGCGGATCTCCGCGAGCCGCCGGTAGGCCTCCTCCAGAGAGATCTCGGTGTCCGTGCTGGTGATGTCGTCGACCAGCCGGAACACGGCCGCCAGACGGGTGTAGTCGGTGCCCCGGCGGCGTACGGTACGGCTCGCCGTCACCGGGTCGTCGACCAGCGACGGCTGGTGCGAGATGGACAGCAGCGTGAACGTGACCGTCGGCTCGCTGCGGTCGAGGCCGTAGGACCGGGTCACCGCGAACATCGCCGCCTCGACGTCCTCGGCGCCCTCGCCGCCCGCCAGCAGCAGCTCCCCGATACGCAGCGTCAGGTCGAGCACGCGCGGCACCGCGGGACCCGTGTCGTCGTCCGTGCGCTGGATGGACTCCGCGGCCGGGCGCTCGGTCACCGGCATCCGCAGCATCGTGCGCATCCGGTCCTGCCAGGGCGCCTCCTTGGTCAGCCTGACCATCGGAATGCCCTGCGCCGGGGTGAACGCGGGCGGCGACTGCTGGGCCTTGTACGTGCTCGGCGGAGTGAAAGCGGAACTCAGCGTCTCGGCGTGCGTACCGCCCGCGGAGCCGCCGCCCGACGCGGCCGGCCCGCCCTGATCCTGGTGCACACCGGTCGGCAGCGCGAACTCCGACGTCGGATGGTCCTCCTCGGGCGGCGTCGCCGGCTGACTCGTCCCCGCGGGCGGAGCGAAAGCGCTCCGCGCCTCGTCGGACTGGGGCTTCTGGTCCTCAGGACCGCCCGATTCCGCCACCACTCGACCTCGTTCCTCCTCGACCGCACACCCCTGGGCGGGTGTCCCGCCGCACGTGTGCCCAGTATGGCCACCGGCATGGGCCCGCACGCGCGGAAGTGCGGACAGCGAAACGGGCGGCACACCCGCGAAGGTGTACCGCCCGTTCCGAGACGGCCGTCCGGCTCACAAACGGAACCGGAAGAGGGACGTCAGTGCGCGCCGCCCTGCGCCTCAAGACGCTTGTACGAGGCCTCGATCTCGGCCTCCGCCTCGGTACGGCCGACCCAGTCGGCGCCCTCGACGGACTTGCCCGGCTCCAGGTCCTTGTAGACCTCGAAGAAGTGCTGGATCTCCAGACGGTCGAACTCCGACACGTGGTGGATGTCCCGCAGGTGCTCCACCCGCGGGTCGGACGCCGGGACGCAGAGCAGCTTGTCGTCGCCGCCCGCCTCGTCGGTCATCCGGAACATGCCGATGGCACGGCACTTGATGAGGCAACCGGGGAAGGTCGGCTCGTCCAGAATGACCAGCGCGTCCAGCGGGTCGCCGTCCTCGCCGAGGGTGTTCTCGACGAAGCCGTAGTCGGCCGGGTAGCTGGTCGAGGTGAAGAGTCGACGGTCCAGGCGGATCCGACCGGTCTCGTGGTCCACCTCGTACTTGTTCCGCGAACCCTTCGGGATCTCGATGGTGACGTCGAACTCCACGGGTGGCTCCTCCATGATCAACACATACGACTGGTGATTAAGTGTCCCCCACGCAGAAGAGTGCTCGCGAAAGGGGCTGGTCAACGGTGGCCGAGCCGGTGGAAAGACCGTCGATGCGCCCGTCGGACCCGTGGGGCAGGCTGAAGGTCCTGAAGAACAGACACAACGGGTCGTACACCTGGCAGGTCATCGCAGGCTCCGCGACGCTCGGCCTGGTCGTCGCCGCCGGCGCCGTCCTCGCCGCCGGCCCCTGGGACAACGGTCAGCGTAAGGCCGAGCGGGCACTGGCAGTCACCGCGGACCGAACAGGTGGCGCACATCACGGCCGCCCGACGCCCGAGGGCCCCCGCCCGGCCCCCAGCGCCCCGGCCGTCCTCCCGGCCCTCGGCACCACCACCCACGACGCCCCGAGGGACGCCGCCGCGCTCCGCGACACCCTCGCCCCGCTCATCGGCGTGCCCGGACTCGGCGACACGGTCGCCGCGTCCGTCATCGACACCGAAACCGGCGAGCAGCTGTACGGAACCGGCGCCACCGCCCCGATGACCCCGGCCTCCACCATCAAGATCGCCACCACCACCGCCGCGCTCTCCGTCCTGGGCCCCGACCACCGCATCGCCACCACCGCCGCACTGTCCCCCGACTCCCGCACCCTCACCCTCGTCGGCGGCGGCGACCCCACGCTGAGCGAGGCGGCCCTGCGCTCGATGGCCGCCGAGGCCGCCGACGCCCTGCGCGAGGACGGCGAGGACCCCGCGGGCCCGGTACGGCTCACCTACGACACCTCCCGCTACACCGGCCCCGTGCTCCACCCGATCAGCCCCAACGAGAACATCGCCCCCGTCACCGCCCTGATGGTCAACGAGGGCCGCCTGAACGACACGGACCGCGGCCCCGCGAAGCGCACCGACGACCCCGCCGGTGACGCGGCCCGCTCCTTCGCCGCACACCTGAAGAAGGCCGGCGTCAAGGTCACCGGCACACCCCGCGAGGCCCGCCCCGCGAGTGAGTCCCGCACCGTCGCCACCCACCACTCGGCCCCGCTCGCCGCCCTCGTCGAGCGCACCCTCACCAACAGCGACAACGACATCGCCGAGGCCCTAGCCCGGCAGACCGCCATCGCCAAGGGTGAGAGCGCCGACTTCGCCGGAGCCCGCCGCGCCGTCACCAACGAACTGAAGAAGCTGGGGGTCCCGGTGACCGGCGCCCACCTCGCCGACGGCAGCGGCCTGGACCGCGAGGACCGGGTCACCCCCGCCCTCCTCACCGCCCTCCTCGCCCGCGCCGCCGACCCCGACCGCCCCGGACTGCGCCCGGTCCTCACCGGCCTCCCGATCGCCGGATTCAGCGGCACCCTCGGCGGCCGCTACCAGGACGGCTCCGAGGGCACCGGCCTGATCCGCGCCAAGACCGGCACCCTCAGCGGCGTCAACTCCCTCGCCGGAACGGTCGTCGACCCCCAGGGCCGCCTGCTCGCCTTCGCCTTCCTCGCCTCCGGCAGCCTCTCCGCGGCCGAGGCCGAACCCGCCCTCGACGCCCTGGCCACCGCACTCGCCCGCCCGGCCCGCTGAGCGGCCCCCAGCACCCGAGGAGCCGCGCAAGGGGGCGCCAAGACCCCACCACCGGGCGACGGGCTCACGTACGGTTGACGCATGACGAGCATCGGTAATGCCCAGATGGTCGACTGGAATCTCGCGGTCGCGACCGCGACCCGACTGGTCCGGCCCGGCCCCGACATCAGCCGCGAGGAGGCCCGCGCCGTCGTCGCGGAGCTGCGGCGGCATGCCAGGGCCTCGGAGGAACACGTCCGGCTCTTCACCCGGATGATCCCCGAGGGGACCGAACCCGAGGACACCCCCGTCCTCGTCGTCGACCGGGCCGGCTGGATCAAGGCCAACGTCGCCGGCTTCCGCGAACTGCTGAGCCCCCTGCTCGCCAAGATGGAGAACCGCCGCTCCGGCGGGCCCGGCGGCGCCGTCCTCGGCGCGGTCGGCGGCAAGGTCACCGGCGTCGAGCTCGGGATGCTGCTCTCCTTCCTCGCCTCACGCGTGCTCGGCCAGTACGAGACGTTCGCCCCGGCCACCAGGGACCTGCCCGCCTCCGCCGACGGCGGCGGCCGCCTGCTCCTCGTCGCCCCCAACATCGTCCACGTCGAGCGCGAGCTGGACGTCGACCCGCACGACTTCCGGCTCTGGGTCGCCCTCCACGAGGAGACCCACCGCACCCAGTTCACCGGCGTGCCCTGGCTCCGCGACCATCTCCGGGGCGAGATCCAGACGTTCCTCGACGAGACCGACGTCGACCCGATGACCTTCCTGGAACGCCTCCGCGAGGCCGCCCAGTCCCTCTCCGGCGCCGGCCGGCCCGAGGGCGAACAGGGCGAGGAAGGCGGCCGGAGCCTCGTCGACATCGTCCAGACCCCCGCCCAGCGCGAAGTGCTCGGCCGCCTCACCGCCGTCATGTCCCTCCTCGAAGGACACGCGGACTTCGTGATGGACGGCGTGGGCCCCGAGGTCGTCGGCTCCGTCTCCGAGATCCGGGAGAAGTTCCAGCGGCGCCGGGCCCAGGGCGCCGGCCGTCTCGACCAGGCCCTGCGCAAGCTCCTCGGCCTGGACGCCAAACTCCGGCAGTACAAGGACGGCGAGAAGTTCGTACGATCGGTCGTCGAAGAGGTCGGCATGGACGGCTTCAACCGCGTCTGGACCTCACCGAACACCCTTCCGACCAAAGCCGAGATCGCCCGGCCCGCCGACTGGGTCGCGCGGGTGCACCGTAAGGCCGAATCCTGACCATCGGACGGCCCCACGGCTTCTCGTTCGGATCAGGCCGGGCTCGCGGGGTCCGGCCTGATCCGAACGAGAGGCCCTGGCCGATATTGGTCCGCCAATCACCCATCCGAGGGACCGTAGGGGCATGGGAGGGCGTGCAATGCTCGATGAACAGCTTGCCTCTGTCACCATCGACGCACTCTGAGTGACGGGACTCACGCGTTCCGGCGCTCGACGCTCCTCCCGAACTCCACGAAGGGCACCGGACATGGGTCCCCATCCTGCGGTCGCGGCGATACGCCTGGCGGTCCGCCGCGTACTCCACGACGTACTCACCGAATTCCACCGGCACGCCGACCTCGACCGGCCCGCCGACGCGGCGAGGCGCCCCGCGCACGCCGCCCGCCCCCGCTTCGCCGAGGCCGGAGCCGCGGGCAGGTCCGTTCTCCCCGACCGGCCCGCTCTCCCCGACCGGCCCGACACCCCACTCGTCCTCGTCGCCTGCTCCGGCGGCGCCGACTCCATGGCGCTCGCCTCCGCTCTCGCGTTCGAGGCCCGCAAGCTCGCCGTCCGGGCCGGCGGCATCACCGTCGACCACAACCTCCAGCCGGGATCCGCTCTCCGCGCCGCAGAGGTCGTCACCCGGCTCACCGCCATGGACCTCGACCCCGTCGAGGCCGTCGCCGTGCACGTCGGACGCGGGGGCGGCCCCGAGGCCGCCGCCCGCGACGCCCGCTACGCCGCACTGGACGCCGCCGCCGAACGCCACGGCGCCGCCGCCGTCCTGCTCGGCCACACCCGCGACGACCAGGCCGAGACCGTCCTCCTCGGCCTCGCCCGCGGCTCCGGCATCCGCTCCCTCTCCGGCATGGCCGCCGCCTCCGGGCCGGCCGGCCGCTACCGCCGCCCCTTCCTCCACCTCGACCGGCAGACCGCCCGCAAGGCCTGCCTGGTCCAGTCCCTGCCCGTCTGGGACGACCCGCACAACATCGATCCCGCCTACACCCGCTCCCGGCTCCGCCACGAAGGCCTGCCCGCCCTGGAGAAGGCGCTCGGCAAGGGCGTCGTCGAAGCCCTCGCCCGCACCGCCCAGCTCTCCCGCGACGACGCCGACGCCCTGGACACCTGGGCCGCCGAGGCCGAGCTGTCCGTACGCGACGAGACCGGCCGGCTGGAGTGCGCCAAGCTCTACGTCCTGCCGCCCGCGGTACGCCGCCGGGTGCTGCGCCGCGCGCTGATCGAGGCCGGGGCGCCCGCCGGCTCCCTCTTCGCCCGGCACCTCGAAGAAGTCGACCGCCTGATCACCGGCTGGCGCGGCCAGCGGGCCATCAACCTGCCCGGCCGCGTCGAGGCGATGCGGCAGGGTGGCAGACTGGTCATTCGGCAGAGCTGACGCGCAAGCGGCTGAAGTGCAGGCGAACAGCCGGCCCGGCCCGGGGCGCTTCCCGGGCCGGCAGGCAGAGAAAGAGACGTGGGTGAACGAGAAGGACATGGGTACCGACCTTCAGTCGGTGCTCCTCACCAAGGAAGAGATCGACGCGAAGCTCGTCGAGCTGGCCGCGAAGATCGACGCGGAGTACGCGGGCAAGGACCTGCTCATCGTCGGCGTCCTCAAGGGCGCGGTGATGGTCATGGCGGACCTGGCGCGCGCGCTGTCCACCCCCGTCACGATGGACTGGATGGCCGTCTCCTCGTACGGGGCCGGCACCCAGTCCTCCGGCGTCGTCCGGATCCTCAAGGATCTCGACACCGACATCAAGGGCAAGCACGTCCTGATCGTCGAGGACATCATCGACTCCGGTCTGACGCTGTCCTGGCTGCTGTCCAACCTGGGCTCCCGGGAGCCGGCCTCGCTGGAGGTCTGCACCCTGCTGCGCAAGCCGGATGCCGCAAAGGTCGCGATCGATGTGAAGTGGATCGGTTTCGACATCCCCAACGAGTTCGTCGTCGGCTATGGGCTGGACTACGCGGAGAAGTACCGCAACCTGCCCTTCGTCGGCACGCTCGCCCCGCACGTCTACGGCGGCTGACCTCGGCCGACCCGGCTGGGGAACCCTCACCGCCCTCGGGCCGTTGAAGCTTCGAAAGCAGGTTTCTCCGTCGTACCCGGCAGTCGCGGGTGACGATGCTGGGGTACCGTCCGAAGAACAGTCTTTTCAAACAGCAGCATTTACCTACGGGCAGGAGGGACGGGGCGTCTTCGCTCCGTATGGATGGACGTGAAGCGATACTTCCGTGGGCCGGTCATGTGGATCGTGCTGGCCGTCCTCGCCGTGGTCGTGTTGATGCAGGTCGTCGGCTCGTCTGGCGGCCACAAGACGGTGGACACCGGCAAGGTGATCCAGGCGATCAGTAAGAACCAGGTGGACGAGGCCAAGCTCACCACCGGTGACGAACAAATCCTCAAGATCGAACTGAAGGACGGCCAGAAGCTCGAAGGCGAGTCCGGCAGCAAGTTCCAGGCGAGTTACATCGGCAACCAGGGCGTCGAGCTCGCCGACACGCTGCAGCAGAAGTTCGAGGCGGGTGACATCGAGAAGGGTTACACCGTCTCGCCGTCCAAGCAGTCCCCGTTCATCTCGATCCTCCTCTCGCTGCTGCCCTTCGTCCTCATCGTGGTCGTCTTCCTGTTTCTGATGAATCAGATGCAGGGCGGCGGTTCCAAGGTCATGCAGTTCGGCAAGTCCAAGGCCAAGCTGATCACCAAGGACACCCCCAAGACGACCTTCTCCGATGTGGCGGGGTCCGACGAGGCGGTCGAGGAGCTCCACGAGATCAAGGAGTTCCTCCAGGAGCCGGCGAAGTTCCAGGCCGTCGGCGCCAAGATCCCCAAGGGCGTCCTGCTCTACGGGCCGCCCGGCACGGGCAAGACGCTGCTCGCACGCGCCGTCGCCGGCGAAGCGGGCGTGCCGTTCTACTCGATCTCCGGTTCCGACTTCGTCGAGATGTTCGTCGGCGTCGGCGCCTCCCGGGTGCGCGACCTCTTCGAGCAGGCCAAGGCGAACGCCCCGGCGATCGTCTTCGTCGACGAGATCGACGCCGTCGGCCGCCACCGCGGCGCCGGCATGGGCGGCGGTCACGACGAGCGCGAGCAGACGCTCAACCAGCTGCTCGTCGAGATGGACGGGTTCGACGTGAAGGGCGGCGTCATCCTGATCGCCGCCACGAACCGCCCGGACATCCTCGACCCGGCGCTGCTGCGCCCGGGACGCTTCGACCGGCAGATCGCGGTCGACCGCCCGGACATGCAGGGACGCCTGGAAATCCTCAAGGTGCACCAGAAGGGCAAGCCCGTGGCGGAGGGCGTCGACCTCGGCGCCGTCGCCCGACGCACGCCCGGCTTCACCGGCGCCGACCTGTCGAACGTGCTCAACGAGGCAGCGCTCCTGACGGCGCGCGGCAACAAGACACTCATCGACAACGAGAGCCTCGACGAGGCCATCGACCGCGTCGTGGCGGGCCCGCAGAAGCGGACCCGGATCATGTCCGAGAAGGAAAAGAAGATCACCGCGTACCACGAGGGCGGACACGCCCTGGTCGCGGCGGCCTCCCCCCAGTCGGACCCGGTCCACAAGATCACGATCCTCTCCCGCGGCCGCGCCCTCGGTTACACGATGGTGCTCCCGGAGGAGGACAAGTACTCCACGACCCGCAACGAGATGCTCGACCAGCTGGCGTACATGCTGGGCGGGCGTGCGGCCGAGGAGCTGGTCTTCCACGACCCGACCACCGGCGCGGCCAACGACATCGAGAAGGCCACGGCGACGGCCCGCGCGATGGTCACGCAGTACGGGATGACGGAGCGCCTCGGCGCGATCAAGTTCGGCGGCGACAACTCCGAGCCCTTCCTGGGCCGCGAGATGGGCCACCAGCGCGACTACTCGGAAGAGGTCGCGGCACTGGTCGACGAGGAGGTCAAGAAGCTCATCGAGACCGCCCACAACGACGCGTGGGAGATCCTCGTCGAGAACCGCGACATCCTCGACGCCCTGGTGCTCGAACTGCTGGAGAAGGAGACGCTGGGCAAGGACGAGATCGCGGAGATCTTCGCCCCGCTCGTCAGGCGTCCCGCCCGCCCGGCATGGACCGGATCCGCCCGGCGCACCCCGTCGACGCGGCCCCCGGTGCTCTCTCCCAAGGAGCTGGCCCTCACCAACGGCGCCTCGATCGCCAACGGTTCGGCCACCCCGCCGGAGATCGCCCCGACGGACCTGACGAAGGACATCGCCCCGTCCACCGAGGCGATCCCCGAGGAGCGTCCCGAGAGTTGACCGGCGGCCGGTGAGACCCCCGTCACGGGGGCCGGACCGGTCCCGGAATGGATGCCGCGCCCCCCAGGTTTTAGCCTGTGGGGGCGCGGCTTTTCCGTATGCCTGCGAGGTCTGGGCGCGAACCCGCGCACGGGACAGCACAGAGGAACGAGGCACAGATGACCGACCCGGTGACGCTGGACGGCCAGGGTTCGATCGGCGAATTCGACGAGAAGCGTGCCGAGGCGGCCGTACGCGAACTGCTGATCGCCGTCGGGGAGGACCCGGACCGCGAGGGCCTGCGGGAGACGCCGGGGCGGGTGGCGCGGGCGTACAAGGAGATTCTGGCCGGCCTGCGCCAGGAACCCGAGGACGTACTGACCACGACCTTCGATCTCGGGCACGACGAGATGGTGCTGGTGAAGGACATCGAGATCATGTCGCTCTGCGAACACCATCTCCTGCCCTTCCACGGTGTCGCGCACGTCGGCTACATCCCGGCCGACACCGGGAAGATCACCGGGCTGTCGAAGCTGGCCCGCTTGGTGGACGTCTTCGCCCGCAGGCCCCAGGTACAGGAACGCCTGACCACGCAGGTGGCGGACTCGCTCATGCGGATTCTGGAGGCCCGGGGAGCGATCGTGGTGATCGAGGCCGAGCACATGTGCATGTCGGTCCGAGGCATCCGCAAGCCCGGAGCGAAGACCACGACGTCGGCCGTTCGCGGTCAACTGCGTGACGCCTCGACCCGCGCCGAGGCGATGAGCCTCATATTGGCGCGCTAGCCCCGTTTGACAGTGGTGCCCGATACGCTCCTCGGCCTGTGATGGTGAGCAGGCCGAGGAGCGCCGCATGAGCGATGGGTTACCGAGCAAGCAGACCGTCAACGCGGTGGGAGGGCGCCTCCGGGCCCGGGACATCCCCGGATTCCGCGTGCGCGTGGTGTCCTCCTGCCTTGCCGACGCGTTGCGACAGTACGCGGGCGGCGACGGGACCGGGCGACCGCCCTACGCGGCTGCCGCGCCCGTCCCGTCGTGGTCGTTGCCGTCCTCCGGGAGGCGGCAGACGCGTTCCAGGAAGAGGGCGGCCGCGATGACCGCGATGCCGGCCACCACCGCCGCGCCGGCGTAGATGGCCTGGTCGCGGCGGGGCGGGATGTCGAGGTAGCTCAGGAGGAAGACGCCGGTGCCGCCGTACATTCCGGCGACCAGGGCCGTCACCAGGGCGCTCGCCTGGCCGAAGACGACCGCGCGGGCCGCGAACAGGGGCTCGACGCCCTTGGCGCCGGGGCGGCGCTCGCGCTGGGCGCGGAGGCGGGTCCGGGTGGAGAGAGCGGTCGCGAGGAGGATCGCCGCGATCACGGCGAGCACGATCGACGCGGCCAGCGGGACGCTCGGCAGGGTGCCGAAGGAGTCCCAGAGGCGGGCCCCGCCCCAGGAGAGGACACCGGCGGCGGCGAAGAGGCCCGCCAGTACCCCGAGCCGTAGTTGCTTCACCGAGTGAGCCGCCCTTCGCGCCGCCTGTGCCCGGTCCGGCCGTGCGCCGGACCACCGTCGTCGAGCCTAACGATTACTCCGGCAGGCGCAGTTCCAGGTCGGCGCGGGGCAGGACGCTTTCGCGCCCGACCTCGGTGAGGAGCTGGGCCACCGGGCCGGCGCCGGGCAGCTGGGCCTCGGGGTCGATGTCGTGCCAGGGGGCGAGGACGAAGGCCCGCTCGTGGGCGCGCGGGTGGGGGAGCGTGAGCACCGGGTCGTCGGAGAGGACGTCGGCGTACGCCACGATGTCGACGTCGATGGTGCGCGGGCCCCAGCGCTCCTCGCGGACCCGGTCGAAGGCCTCCTCGACGGCCTGGCCGCGCTCCAGCAGGGAGGCGGGGGGCAGCGTCGTCTTCACGAGGATGACGGCGTTGAAGTACGAGGGCTGGGAGTTCGCCTCGACGCCCCACGGCTCCGTCTCGTACACCGGGGAGACGGCCTTGACCCGGAGGCCCGGGGTGTCCTCCAGGGCGTCGACGGCCCCCTGGAGGGTCTCCAGTCGGTTGCCCAGGTTGGAGCCGAGGGAGATCACGGCCATCTTGGGGTTGGAGAGCGTGACGTCGGCGGCGTCCACCTGCCGGACGACGGCGGTCGGAACCGGCTGTACGGTCGGGTCGCTCTGCCCTTCGGTGGAAAATGCGGTCATGATCGGCTCCGGGTGATGGTGATGGTCACGTCGTCGAAGGGGACGGTGATCGGAGCGTCCGGCTTGTGCACCACGACCTCGACCTCCTGGACGCCTTCGTGCTTGAGGCACTGCTGGGCGATGCGCTCGGCGAGCGTCTCGATCAGATCGACCGGTTCGCCGGTCACCACGGCGACGACCTCCTCGGCCACCACGCCGTAGTGCACGGTGCGGGACAGGTCGTCGGTGGCTGCCGCGGGGCGGGTGTCGAGGCCGAGCACCAGGTCGACGATGAAGGTCTGGCCCTCTTCCCGTTCCCGGGGGAAGACACCGTGGTGCCCACGGGCCTTGAGGCCGCGCAGCGCGACACGATCCACGCGAATCACTCCTGCTGTCGTTGGTCGAGAGGCACCCGGCCGCGTGCGGGCGACGAGGTGCCTTCTTTCGAATCTACCTGCGAGCACCGACAGTGCTCGCCCGTGGGGGCCGGGGACCGCGCCTCACCGGGCTGGTAGCCGCCCATACCCGGTGGTCATCGGTTCCAACCCCTACCGGTCCCGTACCCACTCAGGAGGGTGCTTCCTCGTCGTCGTCCTCATCGGATTCGGTCAGGACGGGCGACCCGTGGTGGGACCAGAGTCTCCAGCCGTCGGCGGTGCGCCGGAACACGTTCGTGGCGACGACCAGCTGGCCCACGAGCGGGCCCAGCGCGTTGCCCTCCTCGGCCGGGCCGCCGCTGAGGATGTTCTCGGTGCAGGTGACCAGGGCGGTGTCGCCGGTCATCGAGACGTTGACGTCGGTCAGGAAGAACTGGATGTACTCGGTGTTCGCCATGATCAGGGCGTAGCTGCGCAGCACGTCGCCGCGGCCCGTGAGCACCGGCCAGCCGGGGTGGACGCAGGAGACGGTGAGGTCCTCGCCCGGCAGCCAGCGCTCGGAGAGCGCGTCGTGGTCGCCGCGTTCCAGCGCCTCGTAGAAGGCGGTGTTGGCCGCCTCGACCTCCGCGATGTCGGCGGCGGCCTGTGCGTGTTCCTCGTTCACGCGGCTCCCTCGACCGCGCGGGCGACGCGGACGGCGTCGGCGGTGGCCCGTACCTCGTGGACCCGGACCGCCCAGGCTCCGGCCGACGCGGCCAGCGCGGAGACGGCCGCGGTCGCCGCGTCGCGTTCGCGGGCGGGCGGCGGGGCCGAGCCCGGCCCGGCCAGGACGTGCCCGAGGAAACGTTTGCGGGAGGCGGCCACCAGCAGCGGACGGCCCAGCGTGTGCAGGCCGGCCAGGTGCGCGACGAGCGACAGGTCGTGGGCGGCGTCCTTCGCGAAGCCGAGGCCGGGGTCGATCACGACGCGCTCGGGGTCGACGCCGCCGGCGATCACCGCGTCCATCCGCTGCCGCAGCTCGTCGAGGACCTCGGCGACCACATCCCCGTACACCGCGCGGCTGTTCATCGACTCGCTGAAGCCGCGCCAGTGCATCACGACGAACGGGACCTCGGCGGCGGCGACCGCCGGGATCATGTCCGGGTCGGCGAGGCCGCCGCTGACGTCGTTGACCAGGGCGGCCCCGGCGGCGACGGCCTGCTCGGCGACGCGGGCGCGCATGGTGTCCACGGAGACGGTGACGCCCTCGGAGGCCAGTCCCCGCACGACCGGGACGACCCGGCGCAGCTCCTCGGCCTCGTCCACCCGGCTGGCGCCGGGACGGGTCGACTCACCGCCCACGTCCACCAGGTCCGCGCCCTCGGACACCAGGTGCAGACCGTGTTTTACCGCGGCCGTGGTGTCGAACCAGCGGCCGCCGTCGGAGAAGGAGTCGGGCGTCACGTTGACGACCCCCATGACCGCGCAGCGGTCCCACTCCGGCAGTCCTCGGACCGTGCCCCGCGTGCGTGACGTACTCATACCACCAGCCTAGGCGGTGTCCGTCAGGCCGCGCGTACGTCGTGCTCCTGGGCGCCGTGGAGCGTGTGGCCGCACGGGCGCGGGCGGCGCGGGCGGAACGGGTGGGGCAGCGAGAGGTTCACGAAGCCCTCCGCCCGCATCGCCGCGATCCCGATGCGGGGCAGGTCGCGGCTGGTGCGGAAGACCACGAAGCGGGGCTCCCAGCGGGGCTCGAACTTGGCGTTGAACTTGTACAGCGACTCGATCTGGAACCAGCGCGACAGGAAGATCAGCAGCCCGCGCCAGCGGCGCAGCACCGGCCCCGCGCCGAGCCGCTCGCCGCGGGCCAGCGCGGAGCGGAACATGGCGAAGTTCAGCGAGACCCGGGCGACGCCGAGCTTCTCGGCGGCCTGGAGTGAGGCGACGATCAGCAGCTCGTTCATGCCGGGGTCGGCCGAGCGGTCGCGGCGCATCAGCTCCAGGGACATGCCGTCGCGCCCCCAGGGGACGAAGTGGAGGACCGCCTTCAGGTCGCCGTGTGGGGAGTCCGTCGTACCGGAGCCGGGCAAGTGGGCGGTGGCGATCACGCAGTCGCCGTCGGCCGGGTCGCCGATCCGGCCCAGCGCCATGGAGAAGCCGCGCTCGGTGTCGGTGCCGCGCCAGTCGGCGGCGGCGCGGCGGATCCGGTCCAGTTCGGTGTCGCCGATGTCACGTGCCCGCCGGACCCGGGTCTCGTAGCCGCCTCGTTCGATGCGCTTGACCATCTGGCGCACGTTCCGCATGGCCCGTCCGGCGAGGGAGAAATCCGCTGCGTCCACCACCGCCTCGTCGCCCAGTTCCAGGGCGGTGAGTCCGGTCTCCCGGGTCCAGACCTGGCCGCCGGTCTCGCTGCAGCCCATCACGGCGGGGGCCCAGGAGTGCGCCTGCGCCTCGTCCATGAACCGTTCGATCGCGCCCGGCCAGGCCTCCACGTCGCCGATGGGGTCGCCGCCGGCCAGCATCACCCCGGAGACGACCCGGTAGCAGACGGCGGCCTTGCCGCTGGGGGAGAAGACGACGCCCTTGTCGCGGCGGAGCGCGAAGTGGCCGAGCGAGTCCCGGCCGCCGTGCCGCTCCAGCAGGGCCCGCAGCCGGCTCTCGTCGTCCTCGGTGAGGCGGGCGGCAGGGTGTTCGGGGCGGAAGGCGAGGTAGATGGTGGTGACGGCGGTGAGCAGGCCGAGCGCGCCCAGCGAGTAGGCCACGGTCCAGCCGGTGCGCCCGGCGTAGTCGACGGGCCCCTCGACGCCGAACAGGCCGTACAGCACGTGCTGGAGGCGGTCGGCGATGGACGGGTCGCCGACGACCCGGCCGGGGTGGACGCTCACGATGATCAGCCCGAGTCCCAGCGAACCGGCTCCGAGCAGGACGAAGTTGGCGAGGGCGCGCCAGCGGCTGCGGGGGTCGGGCAGCGCCCGGAACTGGTCCCGGTGGCGTACCAGCAGCCAGCAGAGGGCCAGGGAGACGAGCACCCCGACGATCGAGTGGCGGTACGTGAACTGGGCCACGGCCCCCGCGGGCAGCAGGATCACCGCCGCGCGCCAGGCCCGCCGCTTGTGCCGTTTCAGCCCGTGTGCGAGCAGGAGCAGCAGCATGCCCGCGCTGAGCGAGAGCGCGGCGGCGAACGGGCCGAGCGCCCCGGGGAGCACCTCGGCGAGGGTGTGCATCCGGCTGTGCCGGAAGCGGGGGAAGACCCCGGCGGCGATGTCGATCAGGCCGACGACGGTGCAGGCGGTACCGACGAGCGCCGGTACGGATTCGGGGCGCGGCCCGCGGAGCAACCGGCGGACGCGCTGCGGAACCGACACCGAACTATCCCCATCTGGCGTGACAGACATCGCTTCCCGTGGCTTCGCGAGAGATTCCTTGAGTCCGCCGGCCGGAGCCCCACGGACGATGTGCGCCCTCTAGGACGTGGGTTGTGGAGCGCGGGTTCACCCACATTCCGGAAATTTCCCGAATCCGGCCCGGTACGGGACCTACGGAATCACTCGGGCCGGGCCGGATGCGTCACCAACCTGTCCGGACAACACACCTAGGTGGTCCGGGCGACCGTCGCGACCGTCTCCACGGCGACCTCGGCGCGCGGTACGTCCTGGGCGTCCGCGTCGATCGAGCGGCGCAGCGCCTCGTGCAGCCGGGCGGGGGTCAGTACGCCGAGGAAGCGGCCCTCGCTCTCCTTGTCGATGACGGCGATCCAGCCCGCGTCGTGCTGGAGCATGGTGGCGAAGGCCTGCTTGAGGGGGGCGCCGAGCGGGAGCCAGGCCTCCATCCGGCGGGCGTGTGCGCGGACGGCGCCCTTGGCGGTGTCCGGCACGCCGCCGGATGCCGCGTCGGCCCTCGCGTCGGCGGGGATCCAGCCGTGGAGGTTGTCCCGGCTGTCCAGGACGACCGCCCAGCGCGCGCCCTGGGATCTGAGCCGTTCGGTGGCCGTGGCCAGCGGGTCGTCGAGGTGGACGACCGGCGGCTGGTCGAGGTCGCTCTCCTCGATGGGCGTCACCGAGAGCCGCTTGAGCCCGCGGTCCGCGCCGACGAAGTCGGCCACGTACGGGGTCGCGGGGGCTCCGAGCACGGTGGCGGGGGAGTCGAACTGCTCGATGCGGCCCTGCCCGTAGACGGCGATCCGGTCGCCGAGCCGGACGGCCTCCTCGATGTCGTGCGTGACGAACAGCACGGTCTTGCGCACCTGGGCCTGGAGTTTCAGGAATTCGTTCTGGAGGTGTTCGCGGACCACCGGATCGACCGCACCGAATGGCTCGTCCATCAGGAGAACGGGTGGATTGGCGGCCAAGGCGCGGGCCACGCCCACGCGTTGACGCTGACCGCCGGAAAGCTGTTCCGGATAGCGGTCGCCATAAACGGAAGGGTCGAGTCCGACGAGGTCGAGGAGTTCGGCGGCGCGTTCGCGTCCCTTTCCGCGCTTCCAGCCCAACAGATGGGGAACGGTCGCGGTGTTCTCCAGCACCGTCTTGTGCGGGAAGAGCCCCACCTGCTGGATCACATAGCCGATGCGGCGGCGCAGTCGGACGGGATCGATGGTGGATATGTCGTCCCCGTCGAGGAATATCCCGCCCTCGGTCGGTTCGATCAGCCGGTTCACCATCTTCATGGTGGTCGTCTTGCCGCAACCGGAAGGCCCGACGAGCGTGACCAGTTCACCCTCGGCGACCTCGAAGGAAAGGTCGTCGACGGCGGTGGTGCCGTCGGCGTACCGCTTGGTGACATGCTCGAAACGGATCATGGTTCCCCATTGTGGAGGGCGTTCTGTGAAGGGCATGTTGCCGGAATACGACAGCCTCCGCGAATGTCAGTGGTCGAGGATAGGCTCGCCAGTCGTCAGTTCGATCCGGCGGTGATCCGGGCCGCCGTGGTCCGGAACGACGAGGTCCGGAACGACGGAATCCGGGACTACGGGCGAAAACAGGAGGTGGGGGCGGATGGCCGAGCAGAACTGCCTGGTGACGAACGACTGGATCTGCGGGGAGTATCTGCGCTCCCGCAGCCAGGAGTTGACCGATGCGACCGTGCAGCACATCGGGATCACGGTGGTCTCGGTGCTGATCGGGCTCGCGGTGGCCTTTCCGCTGGCGCTGCTCGCCCGCCGGGGCCGACGGTTCGCCGGACCCGTGCTCGGGCTGACGACCGTGCTCTACACCGTGCCCTCGCTGGCGATGTTCTCGTTGCTGCTGCCCCTGTTCGGACTGTCGGCCGCGCTCGTCGTCACGGGCCTGGTGCTCTATTCGCTGACCATCCTCGTACGCAACATCCTGGCCGGGCTCGAAGCGGTGCCGCGGGAGGCCCGGGACGCGGCCCGGGGCATGGGGTACGGGCCGGCGCGGCTGCTGTGGGAGGTGGAGCTCCCGCTGGCGCTGCCCGCGGTGATGGCGGGGCTGCGGATAGCCACCGTGTCGACGGTCGCGCTGACCACGGTCGGCTCGCTCGTCGGCAAGGGGGGCCTCGGCAATCTCATCGAGGACGCGCTGCCCAGCTTCTTCAAGGCCCAGGTGCTCGCCGCCTCGGTCCTGTGCGTACTGCTCGCGGTGGCGGCGGACCTGCTGCTGCTCGGCCTCCAGCGGGTGCTGACGCCGTGGACCCGGATATCCGGGGCGTCCCGGACGCCCGGGACGGGCGGGGACAGGCGGGCGGGCCCGGACGGACCGGGCGGACCGGCGGGCCTGCCCGCCCCGGCGAAGGTGGAGGCGGGCTGACCCGTGGGAGTCATCGGCGATGCCTGGACCTGGCTGACCACCGGGGCCAACTGGTCGGGCGACGGCGGGGCCGCGCACCGGCTCGGCGAGCATCTGTACGTGAGCGGGGTCGCCCTCGCGGTGGCCTGCGCGATAGCCCTGCCACTCGCCCTGTATCTGGGGCACATCGGCAGGGGCGGTGCGCTCGCGGTGAACATCTCCAACGTGGGGCGGGCCGTCCCGGTCTTCGCGGTGCTGGCCCTGTTCATGGTCACGCCCCTGCGCAACTCGGGGTACTGGCCCACCATCATCGCGCTGGTGCTGTTCGCGGTGCCGCCGTTGCTGACCAACGCCTATGTCGGGATGCGGGAGGTGGACCGGGCCGTGGTGGAGGCCGCGCGCGGCATGGGGATGTCGGGCGGGCAGCTCTTCGTCCGGGTCGAGCTGCCGCTCGCCTACCCGATGATCATGACCGGGCTGCGGTCAGCCGCCGTCCAGGTCGTGGCCACCGCGTCGATCGCCGCGATGGTCGGCCTCGGCGGTCTCGGCCGGATCATCACCGCCGGGTTCAACACCTACGACACCGCCCAGGTCTTCGCGGGCGCCGTCCTGGTCGCCGGCCTCGCCCTGCTGGTGGAAGGGGCGCTGGTGGGGCTGGACCGGCTGCTGTCACCGCTGCGCCGTCGCCGCCCCGCGTGAGGGCGCACCTGTCTTCCGGCTCACTTTCAGCCGGTCACTTTACTTCTGGTCACTTTTCATCTGTTCGGACGGAGAACAACGCATATGAGCAGGACCTCGCGGATAGCTGGAGCGGTCGTCGGCATGGTGGCGCTGGCCGGGTCGCTCGCGGCCTGCGGCGGCGACAGCCTGGAGAAGGAGAAGGGCGGCTCGGGCTCCTCGGCCGGCGACGGCGAGAAGGGCTCCCTGGTCGTCGGCTCGGCCTCGTTCACCGAGTCCAAGGTGCTCGCCGAGCTGTACGCGCAGATCCTGGACGACGCAGGATACAGCACCTCGGTCACCACGGTGAAGAACCGTGAGCTGTACGAGCCCTCGCTGGAGAAGGGCGAGATCGACGTCGTACCGGAGTACGCCGCCACCATCGCCGAATTCCTCAACGCCAAGGTCAACGGGGCCAAGAAGGCCCAGGCCGAGCCCGTGGCCTCCGGTGACGCCGCCGCCACGGTGGCCGCGCTGGAAAAGCTCGCCGGGCCGCTGGGACTCAAGGTCCTCCCGGTGGGGAAGGCCGTCGACCAGAACGCCTTCGCGGTCTCGGAGGAATTCGCCGAGAAGAACAACCTCACGACACTTTCCGATCTGGGGAAGTCGAAGATCAAGGTCAAGATCGCTGCGGGCGACGAGTGCGAGGTGCGGCCGTTCTGCGCGCCCGGTCTGAAGAAGACGTACGGCATCGACGTCACCGGTATCGACCCCAAGGGCGTCGGCACCCCGCAGTCCAAGCAGGCCGTTCGCGACGGCAAGGTCCAGCTGGTCCTGACGACCACCACGGACGCGGTGCTGGACGGACTGGTGTTCCTGGAGGACGACAAGAAGCTCCAGAACGCGGACAACGTCCTTCCTGTTCTGAATGCCGAGGACGCGGGCGCGCCGGAGATCGCCGACGCCCTCGGCAAGCTCACTTCCACGCTCACCACGGAAGATCTCGCGGAGTTGAACCGGAAGGTCGACGCCGAGCGCGCCAAGCCGGCCGATGTGGCCAAGGCGTATCTGGAGTCGAAGGACCTGATCAAGAAGTAGTGCTCGATCCCGGAGCAGTGGTGCTCGATCACCGGGTAAAGGGCCGGGTGGAGGGCCTTTGGGGGGCCGCGAGGTAACCGGCGGGGAACAGATTGCCGGGCGGCCCCCCAAGTGGCCCGTACACACGGTAAATTTCAGGCCATGCCACGTGGACGCCACCGCCATTCGCCGCCCCTCCACAGAATCCTGCCCCCCTCCGTGGTGGCGGGAGTGTCGGTCGTCGGTGCCGCCGGCGCCTGGCTCCTGGCCGAACCCCTGGTCCTGCGCGGGCTGGTGGCCGCCGTGGCGGCCGCCGCCGTCACCGGCGCGTATCTGATGCGCAGCTGGGACCGGGAGGCGGGGCTGCGGGTCGCCGAGCTGACCCGGGCCCGTGCCCGTGACGAATGGCGGGCCGAGGAGCGGATAGCCGAGCTGGAGCAGGATCTGGAGGAGTCGCGCGCGCTGCGCACCCGTCTGGAGACCAAGCTCCGCCGCAAGCGCGTCGAGCTCGCGGGGCTGCGCGGGGAGCACGCCGGACTGCTGCGCCGCTACGCCAACGCCGAGACCGAGCGGGCCAGTGCGCTGGAGGGCCGTCGGCAGCTCGCCATCGAGGCCGCGACCCCCAAGGAGCTGCTGCCCGCACGGTCCACGCCGACCCCCGAGTCGTACCGGCGCGCGGACGAGGCCCTGATGAACCTCACGCGCAACGCGGCGCTCCAGGAGACCCGCCGGACGGTGGAGGCGGTCCGGAAGCGTCAGGCGGCCGTCGATGGCCGGCACCGGGACGCGGAGGCGGAGGGCCCGCGGGGGAAGCACGCGGCGGCCCCCGGGGCGGGCGAGCACCGGGACCACCAGCACCTGTCTCTTATACACATCTCTGAGCGGGCTGGCAAG
>NZ_NTGZ01000528.1 GCF_002551245.1 Streptomyces sp. rh34 | reverse complement strand
AGATGTGTATAAGAGACAGCGGCGGAGGTGGACCGGGCGGCCGTCGCCGCGCTGGGGCTGTCCGACCCGGCTTCCGCGCCGACGCACCGGGCCCGGATGTTCTGGGCGCGGGTCCGGGCGGAGGAGACACTGTCCGGTCCGGCCGCGGACGCGCTCACCGCCCGCGCCCTCCACCTCGACCCGGCCGTCGCGGTGGACGACGCGCTGCGCGAGGGCGCGCGCGCCCTGCTCACCCAGGGGTTCGCGGCAGGCCGGAACATGGCCGACCCGGATGTGGCCGGCGCGTACGCGGCCGAGGCGCACGGCGCCCTCGCGGCACCCGCACTGTTCACGTCCCTGGGAGCGGCGATCGGGCTCGGCCGGCACTGGCACGACGGCTCGGCCCTCCTGCCCCGGCTGGACAGCTTCCGGGTGGCGGACACGACGGTGGCCGCGCCGTGGACCGGGCAGGACGCGGAAGGGAAGGACCGGCCGGTTCCCTACGCCGTACGGGCGTCGGTGGACCTGGAGGACAGCGGCCACGTCCAGGTGACGGTGGGGACGGTCTCCTACCGGATGCCGGCCGCGGAGTTCGCCGAGCTGCTGGCCGCCGACACCACACTGCGCCACAGCGACCCGTCGACGCCGGTCCTGCTGGTGCTCGACGGGTTGAGCGGCCCGGACGCCGCGGTGGCCCGGAACGTCTCCCGCAGGCTGGGCCGCCCCGTGTGGTGGAGCACGTCCCCGGTCGAGCTGACCGCCCCGGACGCGGCCGACGGCGAACTGCCCGTCCTGGCGCCCAACCTGTTCGCTCTGACCGAACCAACGGCGAACGACTGGCAATTGACCCGCCCCGCCGTTCCCGACCTGGGCGGGCCGGCGATGCCGGGGGCGCCCACGGGGCCCGAGCCCGGCGCGCCGACACCGGCCACCAACAGCGTCCAGGCCACCAACGGCCAGGCCACCAACGGAGTCCCGGGCACCCCGGCCACCCCAGGCGTCCCGGCCACCCCGGCCACCCCAGGCGTCCCGGCCACCCCGGCCGCGCCGGACGCCGAGGCGGCCCCGCCCCGGTCCTCCGCCGGCGACCCCATGGACGGGCTGGAGCCCACCCCGGTGCCGGCGGCCGCCACCCCGGCCGCCCCCGTCGCCGCCCGGGCACTGCCGCCGCTGCCCTCCCGGACCCTGGTGGCGTACGAACGGGACGCGACGAGCCCGTCCGCGTCCGGTGCGCAGGCCGTCGGGCGGATCGCCGCCCAGGTGGCCGCCGCCGGGCCTGTCTCTTATACACATCTCTGATGGCGCGAGGGAG
>NZ_NTGZ01000527.1 GCF_002551245.1 Streptomyces sp. rh34 | reverse complement strand
GGCGCCCGGACCCCCTCCGGCATCCCCGTGACGATCACCGCGCCGGTGGCCGCGCGGCGTGAGCGCAGCCGCAGCACCGGCTCCCGCGGCCGACGCAGCCCCGCCTCGGCGGCACGGCGCGTGGGCGCGCAGCAGTCCGCCTTCGACGCGGCGGCCTGAGCGCGGTCCCGTGGACGCCGCGGCCTCGAAACAGCTGACCGAGGCCGCGGCCGACAGCTCGTCGTCGTGCCGGCCGTCGACGAGCACGGCAGCGCGCTGGGCGCCCTGGCCCCGGCCCGCCGCACCGGCTCACCCCCCCGGCAGCACCGTCCCCTTCCACTCCCTGTGAGGCACCATGCGCTGCGTCATCGCCCGCTTCCCGTTCGACCTCACCAAGAGTGGTGTCCTGGAAACCATGAGGGGCGTCAAGCCCGAACAGGTCATCGGCGCGTCCGTGATCATCGGCCGTCGGACCTACCCGATCAAGCAGGTCGGGCAGGTCCTCACCCGTCAGGACCGCCGCGACTTCAGTGCCGGTGAAGTCCTCCGGGCCATGACGCGGCTCGGCTTCACCTGCCCCGGCCTCCCGCGCAGCACCGCGCCACAGCGCGCCGTCGGCGCGTTCCAACAGGCTTCCACCCTGCTCGGCGCTCCTGCCGCTGCCTGACCGGCGGGCAGGCGCGGGCCGCCACCAGAACGAACCGTGAGCCCGCCGCCAGAAACAGTGAGGGCCCGACCGGCAGGCGCCGGCCGGGCCCTCGCCGCGTGCCGAGCGGTCAGCGCGCAGCGGTGTGCTCTCAGTGGTCGGAGTAGCTGAAGTCGCCCATGGTCCAGGCGCTGACGTCATCGATCGCCACGCGGTACATCCCGCCCGTCTCCGGGATCCCGACCGTGCCCTGCAGAATCCGCGCCACATGGAAGTGCAGGTGCGTGGGCGCCCTCTCCCCGGGTGCCGGGGCGGTGAAGGCGGCGGAGAACTCGCTCAGGTGGGCCGAGTCGGCCAGGACCTCCGACACCCGCTGCCGCCAGGCCGCTTCGGGAGCCAGCCGCCCCGTGATGACGGCACCACCGGCGACCACGGTCAGAGTCATCTGATTGCTGTGCCCGGACTCCACCAGGGCAGCGATATCAACAAGCAGTTCGTCAGGCTTCGACATGGGCCCAATCCTATGCACCGCTGTCCGGCCGGTTCGAGGGGTGTGCCGTCACCGGCGTCCACGGCGCCGGGTCAGTGCGCCTGGGCCCGGCGCGGGGGGAGGCCGGCGCAGGCGGGGCAGGTGTGCCGGTCGATCGCGGCCAGCAGGCGCGTGGCGGCCGTGCGTACGGTCCGCGCCGGGGAAGGGCCCCCGGCCTCCGGCGTGTCG
>NZ_NTGZ01000526.1 GCF_002551245.1 Streptomyces sp. rh34 | reverse complement strand
ACGCCAGATTGCCGGCGCGCGCGTGCGGCGGCCAGGCGCCCCGGCCCTCGGGGCGGCGGCGGCCGAGCAGCAGATCGCACTCGCCGTCCGCGATCCGGCGCACGAAGCCGGTCAGCAGAGCGGGGTCCAGCGATCCGTCGCAGTCGCAGAAGCAGACGAACTCGGCGTCGGTGGCGAGCAGTCCGGCGTGGCAGGCCGCGCCGAACCCGCGCCGTCCCTCCGTGACGACGTGCGCGCCGAGGGAACGGGCGAGCTCGGCCGAACCGTCGGTCGAGCCGTTGTCGACCACGATCGCGCGCCAGCCGTCGGGGACGCGATCGAGTACCCAGGGCAGCGCGGCCACCTCGTCGAGGCAGGGCAGAACGATGTCGGCCCGGGGGAGGCCGGTGTGCGGGGCGGGCGGAAGCGGAAGAGCGGCAGAAGAATCGGTCACCCGCATCACCCTACGGAGACAACTCCGGCATTTAGGTCATCAGGTTCTTACGAAACATGGACATCGGCCGGATGGGGGCGCTCGGGCTCCCGGAGCCCCGGGGTGGGGGTGCCACAGTGGAGGCCATGGAGAACACCCCGCCCGCCCGGCCACCGGCCCCCGTCCCGCAGGGGGCACGCGGCCGGGTCCTCGTCGTGGACGACGACCCGACCGTCGCCGAGGTCGTCGTCGGCTATCTGCACCGCGCCGGTTACACCGTCGAGCAGGCCGGCGACGGCCCCGCCGCGCTGGCGCGGTTCGCGGCGCACCGGCCCGACCTCGTCGTCCTGGATCTGATGCTGCCCGCCATGGACGGGTTCGAGGTCTGTCGCCGGATGCGTGAAAACGGACCGGTCCCCGTCATCATGCTCACCGCCCGAGGCGACGAGGAGGACCGCGTCCTCGGACTGGAGACCGGCGCCGACGACTACGTCACCAAGCCGTTCAGCCCCCGCGAACTGGTCCTGCGGGTCGACTCGGTGCTGCGCCGCGCCCGGGCCGCCGTACCGGCGGACGGGGCCGGCCCGCTGTCCGGCGGCGGTCTGAGCCTTGACCCGGCGGCCCGACAGGCCTACCGCGACGGGCGCGGACTGGCCCTGACGCTCCGGGAGTTCGACCTGCTCGCCTTTCTCCTCCGGCACCCCGGGAAGGCGTTCGGGCGGGAGGAGCTGATGCGGGAGGTCTGGGGATGGGACTTCGGTGACCTCTCGACGGTCACCGTCCACATCCGCAGACTGCGCGGCAAGGTCGAGACGGATCCGGCCCGCCCCCGGCTGATCCGCACGGTGTGGGGCGTGGGGTACCGCCTGGACCTGGAGGAGGAGGGCCCGGGCGTACAGGCGGACGCCGGCCGGGCCGGAACCGAGGACCTTCACGGCGGGACGGACCCGTACGGCACGGGAGCGCACCCGGGCCGTACGGGTGCCGATC
>NZ_NTGZ01000525.1 GCF_002551245.1 Streptomyces sp. rh34 | reverse complement strand
GACAGGAGCGTAGGGGCGGGCGCCTCGCGAAGGCCGCGGGCCGCCTCCCGCAGGCCGGCGTGCCCGCACCGTGCCCGGCCGAAGACCGCCTCGGCGATGCCCGGCACCGAGGCCCGAGGTCGAGCGCGATCCGCACGGTCCGGCGCCCGGCGCCCTACTGCTCCGCCCGGTCCCGCACCATCTGTGTGCTCCTGGCAATCCGAGTACGGCGGTGCGTCGGGTGCGTCGGGTGCGTTCGGTGCCGCGTGATGCGTTCGGCGGTGCGAGGTGGGCTTCGGCCGGGGGAGTACGGGCCCGGGGACGGACGCGCTCAGGGGCAGGCGCTCGCCGACCGCCCGCTCAGGGCGAGGGCGAGGCGGCGGTGCCACCGGTGGCCGCACCGGTTCCGGGAGCCGGGTCGGCCTCCAGGAGCGCGTTGTCGTCCCCCGGCTCGGGAATCACGTGCATCGCGGCCTCCTCGGCCGACGCCGCCGCCCCGTCGATGCCCACATCGCTGGCGGTGAGGGTGGCCGGGACACTGCCGTCCGCCTGCTGGGTCAGCCGTCCGGCGCGGGCGACACCGACCTCGTCGTCCCACGGCTCGCCGTCGCCGCCCACCAGATCGCCCACGCCGTCGCCGGCGGAACCGTCCGGCTCGGGCACTTCCCTGGTCAGCCGGGCTTCGAGGGACTCGCCGGTGTGCCGCTCGTTGGCCGTGGTGCCGAGGCCGTCGACCGCCCAGGGGCGGTCCGGCGGTGCGTAGCCCTCGTCCAGCGGGTCGCCGGTGCCGGACGGATCCATGAGCGTGTCCCCGGCGTCGAGCTGTTCGCCGGGGTCGGAAGCCTCGGGTTCCTGGGGCTGGTAGACGTCGTCCCCCCAGTCGGTGTCGCTCATGGCGCGTCCTTTCCTCCGGGAGTACCGAATACCACTGTCCCCTGTACGCAATTCCACTCCGGTCCCGCTCCCGCCGCAAAGGGAAGATCGGATTTCGGTGTCCGGGGCGGGCGTCCCGGACCGGTCCGTACGCAGGTCGCGGCCTGTTCGAGAAGCGGTGCGTCGGCGTCCGCGGAGTCGACGACAAGGTTCCGGAACCGACCGTGCCGGAGATCCTCAGCACCGTCCGGCCGGCCGACGGCGCACCCTGACGCCCGGCCTCCGCTCCGGGGCACCCGCTGTCAGCCCGATTTCGGTCCGGCCCCGCCCGGGACTCCGTTCCGGGCGTTCGCCCCGGTCGGGGCGGCCCGGCGGCGGACCGCTGCCCTTCCCACCGCACGTACACTCGGTCCATGGGACGCAGCGCCGAACCGAGGACATGCCCGCACCGGGCCGCCTCCGCGCTGCCCCCGGCCGCGACCCGCGCGGCTGTGCCCCCGGCGCCCGCGGACTGTCTCTTATACACATCT
>NZ_NTGZ01000524.1 GCF_002551245.1 Streptomyces sp. rh34 | reverse complement strand
GGCGCGGCGCGGCCGCCGCGCCGCGGAGCGCGGAGCTGTGGCTGCCCGGTCCGGACGGTCTGGTGGGCATGGTGGAGCGGGGGGCGGCGGAGGCCGTGGTGAGCGGGGCGCGGGCGGATCTCCGCGTCGTCGGATGACCGGGGCGACCGATGCCGTACGGGTGGTCGTGGTCTGGGTGCCCGATTTCCCGGTGCTGGCGTGCGGTGCGGAGGACGGCACGCCGGTGGCGGTGGTGCACCGGGGCGCGGTGGTGGCCTGCTCCGCGTCCGCGCGGGCGGCCGGGGTCCGGCGGCACATGCGGCTGCGGACCGCGCAGGCCAGATGCCCCGGGCTGCGGGTCGTCGAGCGGGACCTCGCCGCCGAGGTGAGGCTGTTCGAGCAGGTGGTGCACCGGGTGGAAACGGAGGTGGTGCCCAGGCTGGAGGTGATCCGTCCCGGGCTGCTCGCGGCGCCGGCGCGCGGGGCCGCGCGGTACTGGGGCGGCGAGCGGCAGCTGTCCGTACGGCTGGTGGGCACCGTCGCCGAACTGGGGCTGCCCGCCCGTGCCGGGATCGCCGACAGCACGTTCGTGGCGGCGCTCGCGGCCCGCCGGGGCGACGGGGTGGTCGTCCCGGCGGACGGGAACGCCGCGTTCCTGTCCCCGTACCCGGTGGGCGTGCTGGGAGTGCCCCGACTGTCCGAGCTCCTGAAGCAGCTCGGTTTGCGTACCGTCGGGGACTTCGCGCGGCTGCCGGCGGGCCGGGTCGCGGAGCGGCTCGGCGCCGAGGGGATCGGCGCGCACCGTGTCGCCCGCGGAGGGTCGGCCCGGCCGGTGTCCGTACGGACCGCCGTCCAGGACCACACTGTGCAGTGGCTGTTCGAGGTCGCCGAGGGGCAGCTGGACGCGGTCGTGTTCGTGGCGGTCGCGCTCGCGGACGAGCTGCACGAGCGCCTGGCGGCGGCGGGGGTGGTGTGCGGACGGGTGGAGGCCGCGGTCGAGACGGCCGACGGCCGGATTCTGACGCGGACCTTCCGGCACGAGGGGCGGCTGTCCTCCCGGGCGGTCGCCGAGCGCGTACGCGGCGTGCTGGCCGCCTGGTCCGAAACGGGCCTGCTGGACACCGGCGGAGGCGAACCGGGAATCCGCCGCCTGGCCCTGCGCCCCGACGGGATCGCTCCGGACACCGGCTCGCAGGGCGCGTTCGACGGAGAACGCGACACTCCGGTGGAGGTGGAGCGGGCCGCCGCCCGGGTGCAGGCGGTGCTCGGGCACCGGGCGGTCACCCGGATCGTCGAGGTCGGCGGCCGGGGGCCGGGCGACCGGATCCGGCTGGTCCCGGTCGGCGACGTCCCCGACGACGGGGCGGGGACCGCGGGCGGTCCGTGGCCGGGACTGCTGCCCGCCCCGCACCCGGCCGCCGTCTACCCGGTCCGGCGTCCGGCCC
>NZ_NTGZ01000523.1 GCF_002551245.1 Streptomyces sp. rh34 | reverse complement strand
CCCCGTGAAACCCGGCGTGAGGTTCCACAACCTGCTCGTCGTCTCACTCGGCGGCAACGGCCAGTACGAGCACGTCATCAACGACGTCGGATCCCCCACGTCCGGCCCGGACACGATCCCCTCCCAGGTCGTGAACTTCCCGTAGCCCCCGACGCGGGAGCGATACGGGAGCGGGGCCCGGCGGCCGTTGAGCGCCGGGCCCCGCTCCGCTGTCGCCGACGGCGGGCGACCACGTCGCCGTACGTACGCGCCTGCCCGCCGACGACTCCGCCCCCGGCCGGATACGTTCCCGGGCGGGGGCGGAGGGGGCGGAGCGGCTGTCCGGTCCGGGGTGTCAGCCCTGGCCGGTCAGGTCGATGGTGACCGTACGCTCGGCGGCGGTCTTCCCGGTCAGGGCGGTCTTCATCGCCTGGGCCACGTCGTCCGCGCCGACCTGATGCTTCTTGCCGTCGCCCTTGACCGCCATGATGCCGTCGAAGACGCCGTCCAGGAGCGTGTCGATCGCCTGCTTGTCGTAGACGTCGACCAGCCGGCCGTCCACCGGCTTCATGGAGAGGATCTGCGGCAGCGACCGGGCCGGGCCGAACTGGATCTGCTTGGGGCCGGCCTTGATGGTGATCAGGCCGGACATCGCGGGCTCGGCGAACTCCTTCATCGCCCGGTCCAGTTCGGCCTTGGTGATCGTGGGCTGGGTGGTGGTGACGGGGAGCTCGACCAGCCGGGCCTCCCCGGTCTGCACCTGGGCACGGTAGGCGTCCCGGACCGAGATCAGGGACTGGCCGGCGTCCAGCGCCTTGCCCGGCTTGCCCGGCACCGCCACGGCCTTGTTCGGCTCGAAGCGGATCGTGCCGTCGCTGGAGGAGCCGGAAGCGCCGGCCAGGTCGGTCAGCGCCACGCCGAGCTTCTCCTCGTCGACCGGGATCACCGGGTCGGCGGGACGCTCCCCGCCGAACAGCGAACCGATCACCGAGACGGGGTTGTAGTCGCTGCCCGCCGCGCCGCGCACGGTCTCCTGGCTGTCCAGGGTGAGACCGGCCTTCTCGGGGTCGAGCTTCTCCTTCTTGCCGTCCACCGACAGCTGGAGGGGCGTCTTGGCCCGCTCCCCGAGGGCGGCTTCGAGCTTGGTGACCGCCTCCTCCTTCGTGCCGCCGCCGATGTCGACGCCGAGCACCGTGGTGCCCTTGGGGACCTCGGAGTGGTTCAGCAGGAGCCCGGCCCCGTACGCGATGCCGAGCAGCACGATCGCGGCCACCCCGAGGAGGACCAGCTTGGAGCGGCCCTTCTTCGCGGGGGCGGGTGCGGCGGACTGGGACGCGGGGCGCGGGGCGGCGGGACCGGGTGTGGGGACACCGGGTCCGCCCGGGCCGCCGGCACCGCCCCGAGGCTGTCTCTTATACACATCT
>NZ_NTGZ01000522.1 GCF_002551245.1 Streptomyces sp. rh34 | reverse complement strand
CCCGGGGCCGAGCCCGAGCGCGCCCCGGCCGCGACGGTGGCCGCGGACGGCGAGGTGCTCGTCGCGGTGGCGCGCACGGACGCTCCCCTGGACGAGGTCATGCGGACGATCCAGCAGGCGCTCAAGGACCGCTGAGCCCGGCGGCCGGCCCCTCGGCGGGGACCACCGCCACCTCCCAGGGCGGCGGTGCGACGCCCTCGCTCCAGGCCGTCAGCTCCTCGGGGCCGTAGCAGAGAATGGCGCACCGCTCGGCGTAGTCGACCGCGGGTTCGGTGAAGCCTCCGGTGGAGACGACGAGCGCGACATCCGCCTCGTGCACCGCGTAGCAGGTGCCGCCGAACCGCTGGAGGTCCTGGGATCCGGCCCGGCTCGTAGGGCCGTAGCGCTTGCACTGCACGACCAGGCGGCGGCCGTCCGGAGTGGTCGCCAGGACGTCCGCGCCCAGGTCGCCCGCGCCGCCCACCACCTCGGCCTGAGGGCAGCCGTCGCGCCGGCAGAGCTCGGCCACGGCCTCCTCGAAGGCGTACGGGTCCAGCTCCGCGTAGTCGACCTGACCGGCGGGCTGCGGGGGCTCGGGACGGGCCCGGGTGCGGGCCGCTTCCGCGGCGTCCAGCTCCGCGAGGCCCGCGTCGACGATCCCGTACGCCGCGTCCGTGACGGTCGCCGCGACCCGGCGCGCCCTACGGCGGCGCAGCACCACGAAGACGGCCGCGAGAGCCAGGACGGCGGCCGGCACGGCGGCCACCGGGGGGAGCCCGGCGGCTCGCCAGGCGGCCCGCAGCGCCATGCCGCCGCCCACGAGGATCAGCGCGATCAGCGCGAACCCGAAGGTCGTACGCCGGAGGTCGAAGGAAGCACGTCGCTCCCGGGTGCCCCGTCTGCGGATCGGTATCGCCATCGGTGCCGCACCTCTGCTTCCTCGCCACTTCATGATCACTTACATCGGCACCTGCCCCGAGCTGGGCTTTCGACGCGTCCGCACCGAGCCGTTCCGCGCGGGCGGAGGCCGAAACCCGCTGGTTTGCCGATCACCGCTGTGCTGAGGTGCGCGGATGCGAACCGACGAAGTACGTGACCTGTACGACCGCACGATGCGCGAGCACGCCCGCCCCGAGGGGCCCGGGGTCGAGGTCGAACGGGCCGGGCCCCTGGTGCGTCAGGTCGGCGGCGCCGACGACTGGAACGGAGTCGCCTGGTCGGACCCTGAGCTGGACGCCGCGGGGGCCGACGCGGCGATCAGGGCCCAGATCCGGCACTACACCGCGCTCGGCCACGCGGAATTCGAGTGGAAGCTCTACTCCCATGACCGGCCGGCCGACCTGGGCGACCGGCTGCGGGCGGCCGGATTCGTACCGGATCCGCCGGAGACCCTGCTGGTCGCCCCGGTCGAGGCGCTGACCTCCCTGCCCGGCGCCGGGCTGCCCGAGGGCGTCGTCCTGCGCCCGGTGACCGACGCGGCCGGGGCCGAGCTGATGGCGCTGGCC
>NZ_NTGZ01000521.1 GCF_002551245.1 Streptomyces sp. rh34 | reverse complement strand
GCCCCGTACGGTGTCGCGCACCCAGCGGGCCGCGTCCGCGGGTGGTCCGGCGGCGGCCGGACGCTCCAGCAGCCGCACCCAGACGCTCTGTTCGAGGTCGGCGGGGTCGAGCCCGGCGGCCGGCGCCTCGGCCCTCGCCTCCGCACGCACCAGAGGTTGTAAGGCACGGACGACGAAGGCGGTGGAAGCGGACGGGCCGAGGTCGTGATCGAGAAGCGTCATGTACCGGCGGACGTGCCGACGACGGCCGCAGGTTGCCCCGGCGGCGCGGCACCACCCGACCGGGGCATACGGGGGCGGGCGGCTGACGGCGCACCCCTGGTACGAGAGGCGCACCCTGGTACGAGAGGCGCGCCGCGGGTACGAGAGGCGCGCCGCGCCCGCCTCCGTACCGGGTCAGCGCCCCGCGAAGTCCGCCGCGGCGAGCAGGGCCGTGTCCGGGTGGTCGGCGAAGATGCCGTCGATACCGGTGGCGAGGTAGGCGGCGCAGGCGCCGAACACGTCGCCGTACGCGTTGGGGTCGGTGCCGCGCCGGAAGTCGGCGGGCAGGAAGCTGTTCTCGTTGCGCAGCGTGTACGGGTGCAGCCGCAGGCCCTTGGCGTGCGCGTCCCGTACCAGCGTCGTCGGGGTGGTGAGCCGCCCCGAGGCGTCCTTGGGGATGACGAGGTCGAGGGTGGGGCCGATGCCCTGGGCGAAGGAGGCCATCCACGCCAGACCGGCGGGCTTCACCAGGTCGGCGACGGTGCGCGGGTCGCCCGACTCGACGAAGTCCCAGGGGCGCTCCTTCGGGCCGGACAGCAGGACGATGCGCGGGGTGTCGACGAGGCGCGCGAGGCGCTGGACCGAGCCGGGCTCGAAGGACTGGAGGATGAGCGCGGAGTTCCTGCGGTCCCGGCCGTAGCGGCGCAGCAGCCGGGCGAGCGGCTCCTCCAGGCCGAGGCCCAGCTTGCGGAAGTAGGTGGGGTGCTTGGTCTCCACGTACAGCCAGACCGGCTTGGAGCGCTTGCGGCCCTCCTTCTCCGCCCAGCGCAGCACCTCCTCGAAGGTGGGGATCGTCCAGCGGCCGTCGTAGAGGGTGTTGTCCGGCCGGGTGCCCGGGATGCGCTCCTTGGCCCGCAGGGTCTTCAGCTCGGCGAGGGTGAAGTCCTCGGTGAACCAGCCGGTCAGGGAGACCCCGTCAATGCTCTTGGTGGTCCTGCGGCCGGCGAACTCGGGGTGGTCGGCGACGTCGGTGGTGGCGGTGATGTCGTTCTCGTGGCGGCAGACGAGGTGGCCGTCCTTGGTCGGCACGAGGTCCTGCTCGACGATGTGCGCACCCATGTCGAGGGCCAGCTGGTAGGAGCCGAGGGTGTGCTCGGGGCGGTAGCCGCTGGCTCCTCGGTGGCCGATCACCGTCGGCACGGGCAGATCGCGCAGCGATCCGTGGCCGCCGCCGTGGCCGCGGCCCCGCTCGGCCGCCTCGGCGGTGGCGGGCAGGCCCAGGGCCGCGGTACCGAGG
>NZ_NTGZ01000520.1 GCF_002551245.1 Streptomyces sp. rh34 | reverse complement strand
GCTGCGCGAGAGCGGGCTGCGCTGCGCGGGGGCCGGGCTCGCGGTGCCGTCGGCGGTCGCCGAGCCGGAGGGCACCGCCCTCAATCCGCTGCACATCGCCTGGCCCGTGGGCTCCCCGGTCCGGGACATCTTCGCCGCCTGCGTACGCGAAGCGGGCATCACCGGACCCGCGTTCACCGGCAACGACGTCAACCTCACCGCACTGGCCGAGCACCGGCACGGCGCGGGCCGCGGCGCCCAGCACCTCCTCTGCGTCGCCACCGGCCACCGGGGCGTCGGCGGGGCGCTGGTGCTCGACGGCCGGCTGCACAGCGGGAGTTCGGGCCTCGCGCTGGAGGTGGGGCACCTCACCGTGAACCCCGAGGGGCGGCCCTGCCACTGCGGCGGGCGCGGCTGCCTCGACGTGGAGACCGACCCGCTGGCCTTCCTCACCACCGCCCGCCGCGAACCCGGCCCCGAGGAGTCCCTCCTCAAGCAGGCCGGAAACCTGCTCCGCGCGGAGTACGGCGACCCCGCCGTGCGCCACGCCGCCGAGGCGCTGATCGACCGCCTGGGCCTGGGGCTCGCCGGGCTGGTCAACATCCTCAACCCGGACCGGATCATCCTCGGCGGGCTCCACCGCGACCTGCTGGAGGCGGACCCGGAGCGGCTGCGTGCCGTCGTCGCCGACCGAAGCCTGTGGGGGCGCAGCGGAAGCGTACCGATCCTGCCGTGCACCCTGGCCCACAACAGCCTGGTGGGCGCCGCCGAACTGGCCTGGCAGCCGGTCCTCGACGACCCCCTCGCCGCCCTGGCCTGAGCGGTGTCCGGGCCGGCGCCGGGCGGGAGCCGTTCACACTGCCGCTCCCTGATCCGACCTGATCCGAACGAAAGACCCTGGCCGCGCTCCCGCGGGAGTTCCCGCGTGGCCTCGATCAGCCGGTCCGGGGTGCTCACGGGAGAGAGCGTTCCTGCCTAGTAGGCACCGAAGGGGAGGGGAGGCGCGTACTCCGGCTGCTCCCACCGGAGTACGCACACGGCCGCCGGACGTACGACGCCCCGGAGGGCCTCCACCGGGCAGGCTCGAAAGCGACCGGAACGGCACCACGCCATCCGTGAACGAGGGAGCTGACCGAAATGAACACCCTGGCGCACTCCGGCGGACCCGGCCCCTGGGTCCTGCTCCTCCCGCTCCTCTGGGCGGCGATCGTGATCGGGATCGTCACCCTGCTGCGCCGCACCGTGTGGCGCGGGCGCGGAGGCCCGTGGGCGGCCGCCCGCACTGCGGGGGCCGTCCCCGGCGACTCCTCGCCGATCGCGCTGCTCGGCCGCCGCTTCGCCGCGGGGGAGATCGACGAGGACGAGTACTGGCGCCGACTGTCCGTGCTGGACGAGCGGTTCGGCCGGGCCGCAGGAGGCGGCAAGACGTGACCCCGGGGCCGGAACGGAGTGCGGTGGGGCGGTGCGAAGCCTGTCTCTTATACACATCT
>NZ_NTGZ01000519.1 GCF_002551245.1 Streptomyces sp. rh34 | reverse complement strand
GGCTCGGGACGAGCGCGGAGCTGATCGGCCGGGCCGCCGCCTCGGTGGACCGGGGTGCGGGTGTCGCGGTCCTGGTGGACCTGGGGAGCGCGGTCCTCACGGTGAAGGCCATGCTCGCCGAGGGCGATGAGCTGCCCGAGGGCACGCGGCTGGTGGACGCGCCGTTCGTGGAGGGCGCGGTGGCCGCCGTGGTGACCGCCTCGGCGGGCGGCGACCTCGCGGCGGTGGAGGCCGCGGCCTCGGAGGCGTACGGCTACCGGAAGGCGTAGCGCTTCCTTCCGGATCATGCCGGGCCCGCGTGGCGCCCCGCACCGCGCCGCAGCAGAATTGCCGACATGTCGACAGGCAGGCGCAGTGCGGGGCTTCTTCTCTTCCGGGTCGTGGAGGGCGTGGGCGAGCGGGATGTCGAGGTGCTGATCGGGCACATGGGCGGTCCGTTCTGGGCGGGACGGGAGACGGCCGCCTGGTCGGTGCCGAAGGGCGAGTACGGACCGGAGGAGGACGCGGAGGCCGCCGCCCGGCGGGAGTTCGTGGAGGAGCTGGGCGTGCCGGTCCCGTCGGGTGAGTGGATCGCGCTGGGCGAGTCACGGCAGCGCAGCGGCAAGACGGTGACCGTCTGGGCCCTGGAGGCGGAGCTGGACGTGGCGTCCGTCGTGCCCGGGACGTTCTCGATGGAGTGGCCGCGCGGGTCCGGCGTGCAGCAGGAGTTCCCGGAGATGGACCGGTTCGCCTGGTGCACGCCGGAGCTGGCCGCCGAGCGGCTGATCGTCGGCCAGCGGGTGTTCGTCGGCCGGCTGCGCGCTCAGGTGCTCGGGACGGCCGCCTCCCCCGACGCGTAGGCCGGGCGGCCTGCCCGCAGTTCCAGGACGTCGCCGGTGAAACGGGCCCGGAAGCTGCGGTCGTGCGAGACGACGACGACCGCGCCCCGGTACTGGTCGAGGGCCTGTTCCAGCTCCTCCACCAGGCTCAGCGCGATGTGGTTCGTCGGCTCGTCCAGTACCAGCAGATCGGCCGGCCGGGTCACCAGGCGGGCCAGGGCCAGCCTCCGTTGCTGGCCGATGGAGAGGGACGCCACGGGCACGTCGAGGTCCTCGGGGCGGAACAGGCCGAGGGTCAGGAGTTCGTCGGCGTACTCGTCGGGGAAGCCGGGGCGGCCCGCCGCGAAGGTGGTGAGCAGGGTGCGCCGGGTCGGGCGCGCGGGCAGTTCCTGCGGGAGGTAGCCGATGCGGGCGCGGCGGGTGACCGTGCCCGCGTCGGGGGTGAGGTCTCCCGCGAGGACCCGCAGCAGGGTGGTCTTCCCGGCCCCGTTCTCACCGGTCACCAGGAGGCGGGCTCCCGATTCCACGCGCAGGGAGGGGAGGCGGAGGCGGTCCCCGACGGAAACGTCGTCCAGCTCCACGAGGGGCGTCGCGCGGCCCGCCGCGCCGGTCACGGCGGTGGTTCCGTCGCGGTCCGCCGTACCGGTCCCGGCAGTGGTTCCGTCGCGGTCCGCCGTACCGGTCCCGTCGGCGACGGTCGGGCGGCCGGTGAAGGCGAGCGGGCGGGGCGGGGGCGGCACGGGTGACCTGCGCAGGG
>NZ_NTGZ01000052.1 GCF_002551245.1 Streptomyces sp. rh34 | reverse complement strand
GAGCACATGTTCAGACGAAGGCCGCTTCCGCGTACGGCGGTTCCCGAACCGAGTGATCAAGTACGACACACCGTTCGACATCGCACGTTAAAGATCAAGTTAGTGCGGACGTGGGCGGTGACGAGTCCGCCCGCTCGCCTATGACGAGACGACCTCCCCGGCCTTCACACACTCGCCGCAGGCATCGACCGTGACCGTGATGCCGTCATCGCCGGCCTCACCCTGCCCTGAAGCTCAGGCGTCGTCGAAGGCCACGTCAACCGAATGAAGATGCTCAAACGCCAGATGTTCAGCCGGGCCGGTATCGCCCTTCTCCGCAAACGCGTCCTGTTCTACTCGTAAAGCACAGGTCAGACCCCATCCTCAAGGAGCCCGAAGCCCTCTGGGAACCCTTCCAGGAACTCCCGCCGTGCCGGGTCGGACTCGGCTTCGGCCATGGCCTCAAGCAGTTCGATCAACTCGTTCCGCTGGTCGCTCGACAGCTTGCTGACCAGGTGAGCGACGCCCTCCATGACCTTGACGGCGTCGTCCGGATCCATCTGCTCGTCTTCAGCGCTCTCGACGAACCACAGAACATCGACCAAAGCCTCGGCCAAGGCGTGAGTCAGAGACGAGTGCAGGGGCATCAAGGCGGACTCCCAGCAGGTCAAGGCAGCAAAGTCCGGCCATCCCACCACACACCACTGACATCACACTCAGTGAGCCCTCCACGGACAGTGAGCCAGAACCCGAGAACGAGCAGCAGATATTCATTACTTTGGGAGGCGCCTCGTACACCGAGGATTCGAACGGTGACGTCACACACCGTGGCGTTTCACGGCCTCGCCCAGCGGAGGGGAAACACGTTGGCCGGTCTGTCGCTGAGCTGCGACGATGCCCCTGTTTCCCTTACGGAGGACGTTTGTTCGTTTTCGTGTGTGCTGGCTGTGGTGCCAGGCTGACCACCCCGTTGTCCCAGGTTGCGTTGCCGGTCCATGCTCATCAGAAGTACGGGAACGGGGTGCAGCTCCCAGTACTCATGGAGTCCGGCACGTTCGCCGTGGATCCGGAGCCCTGGGGGCCACCGTGGCGGAGGTGGGAGGAGATCCGTCCGGACGAGGCTGCCGCCCGCGGTGTTTACGCGCCGGTGTACGCCCTCTCCGACGGCGCGCCTGGCGCGATTGTCATCGCGCCAGGCGACGCCCACGGCACGGTGCTGATTCCGGAAAAACGCGGAGGCGGCTACTGCTGCGGCCTCGACGGGGCCGACGGCCCCAACGTGGCCTGCGCGGAGTGTGCCCTGTCCGTGGCGAGCCGGATCGACGACTGCTCACTCTGGCAGGCGATGTGGCTCGCCCCGAAGGCCGTACGCCGCATTCCCATCGATGGCGCTGACGCCGCGCCGCTTTCCTGGGCGGAGCTGATGGCGGAAGGGAAGGGCACGCCCCCGTTTGAGCCGATCGCCGCATGGGGGTCGCGGATGGCGGCGGGCCACTGGTCGAACTACTGGTGGTCGTGGAGCCCGCAGTGGGAGGCCGCGGCGGGCCAGGCGCTCGCCCACCTGCTGGCGGCCTCGGAGGGCCAACCAGTGATCGTCCCGGGCGGCCTGGTCGGGCAGGTGTTCCAACGCGCGCTCGACGCCCTGCTGCCTGCGGGCCCGCAGGCACGGTGCGCCGCCCTGGCAGGACCGGCACTGCCCGCTCCGAGCCCAGACGCCTCCATCCTGCTCGTGCCGTCCCATCCTCAGACGGGGAAGACCTGGGCCCCAGTCGACCCGCCGCCGTACCTGGTGCCGCTGCCGTTCGGAGTGTGGCTGTGGCTGGCCTTCCCCCGACCGGACCTACCCGTCCCCGCGTCGGGTGCCCTACCCGCCGGCACCCTCCATGACGACTTCGATCCACCCGCGCTACACCCCCGGCACCTGTTCCGGGCGGATTCGGAAGTGCTCCAGCGGACCCTGATCCGGTTGCCGAGCATCCGTAGCCCGTGGCTGAGTGAGATCTTCAAGAACCTCACACACCACGTGCGCGCTGGCCTCTTCTAGCCGACTGCCGACGGGCTGCTGCTCACTCTCCGGAACTGCCGCAGTCGAACAGTTCCAGGAACTGGTGCCTCCCGAAGTGGTGAATATCTGCTGCTTGTCTCGTGGACAAGGCCAGGCAGGGACCCGCCGCCGGGTAGTCACCACGCAGCTCTCAGTGGCGTCCGCCGCCGCTCCGCCGCGAGAAGGCCCAGCGCACTTCAGCCGCGGAGGAGGTGCTCGGAACCCTGTTGCCCTGGCGTCCGCAGGACGGGCACGCTTTCGGCATGCGATTCCCCGCCGAAGCCCGCCGCGACGTCCACGTACGCTACGCCCGGCCGAGCTGCATGGGCGGCTTCGCGTGGTTCACCGTGGATTTCGAGCCGCTCCCCGACGGGCGGCTCGGCTTCGATTTCGTCAACCCGCTCGGCCCCGACGACATCGACGCGGAGTGCGCGCAGGAGGTGAGGAACGGGGTACTCCTGTGGCTGATCGGAACAGAACGCAAAGACCTCTGCTCCGTCCACTGCCCGCAGCTCCCCACCGTGAAGGAACTCGGTGCGGGAGTACCTGTCCGCCCGGACGCCGGCCCGGGGCTCATCGCCCTGCGCGCGGTACTCCGGCACTCACGCGTGCACCCCGTCGACTCCCTGCCCCTGACCCACCGGTGCGCCGGATGGCACGCCGCAGACAAGAGCTGGCGGGACGTGGAGGTGGCCGACGAACCGGTGGACCGTGCGTCGTAGAGCCGTGCGGTCGACCGGGTAGCCGCGAGGTCGCTCCGGCCCACGCCGACCTCACCATCCCCCCACCGCGGTGCGCCCTCCGAGGGGGTGGAGTTCAAAGGAGACGGCGCTTCAGCGAGCGGCCGGACTGGCTGTGGCGCCATGCGGCGGGGGAGGGGAAGCGTTCCTGCGGTGAATCTTCTCCCCCGCGCGGGTGACAGCCGGGGTCCCGGGCTTCGCGGCGGGCCGGGGTGCCGGTAGAACGCGGTGGTGATCAAGAACTTTGTGCGCGGTTTCAGCGTACTTTCCCTTGCCCTTGCGCCCCTTCTCTCCGCTCCCGCCGTTCAGGCCGCTCCGGCTGCTGAGGTGACGACCTTGGCCGACGCAGTCGGCCTGGTACAGGTCACCGAAGAGGACCGCACCGGCTACACCCGCTCGTCCTTCAAGCACTGGAACTCCGGCGACAACTCCACCGACGGGTGCAACACGAGGGCCGAGGTCCTCATCGCCGAAGCGGTCGTCGCACCGACCGTGGGGGCCGGCTGCAAGCTGACCGGGGGAACCTGGACGAGCTATTACGACGGTCAGGAGGTCACCAGTGCCGGGTCCCTGGACATCGACCACATGGTGCCGCTCGCCGAATCGTGGGATTCCGGTGCCTACGGCTGGACTGCGGAGCGGCGGGAGGCGTACGCGAACGACCAGGGGGCGGATGTCTCGCTCGTCGCGGTGACGGCCCGCAGCAACCGGCAGAAGTCCGACCAGGACCCGGCCGACTGGATGCCGCCGTCCCCGGACGCCCAGTGCCGGTACGTCGCGGAGTGGGTGTCGACCAAGCTCCGCTGGCAGCTCACCGCGGACGACCGCGAGCTCGAAGCTCTGAAGGTCTACGCCGACGGCCCGTGCGAGAACACCATCGTTCGCTACACCCCCGCCGCCTGACCCGCCCGCACACGAGAATGCCCGTTCCGCCGGGCCGCCCCTCGGGTCGGCGGAGCGGCGCTCCGGCCCGGCACCGTCCGGCCGGGCGGGCGGGATTGTCAGTCCCCGCTCGTACCGTCGAAGACCGGTGCCGGAGTGGCCGGGGCCGGTGAGCGAGCGGAGCGGGCACATGGGCGAGATCAACGTGAGCAGCCGGGATCTCGGGCGGCTCCTCGCCGACAGCACCGGCGCCCCGGCGCGCCCGTACCAGGAGGCATTCGCCGAGCTGGCCGACACCTACGGAGGCAAGCCCGTCCCGGAGATCCTGCCGCTGCTGCGCCGGGCCTCGGACGAGGCGCTGCTCGGGTTCACCGACGCGGATCTGCGGGAGCAGGCGGAGGCGATCCGGTCCCGCGCACGGTACGTGCTGCGAGTCCGCGTCACGTAGAGGCCCAGGCGACGGGGTGCGGGGGAGTGGTGGCCCGTCCGGTCGACGTGCGATCCGGAGGGCTCCGCCTTCCACCCTGCACCCTCCCGTCTGCCGGAGCGCCCGGCGACATGCCGGACGTCCCTGCACTGGCCGGTCAGCCGCCGGGCCCGTACGCGACGTGCCGTGCCCCCCTTCCTATGCTGCGTCCATGGGTATGGACCTCACGGTGTTCATGGCGGACTGGGGGCAGTTAAGTGTTATCCCTGTCGAGAGCCGGATCGGACGGCTTGAGGACATGGCGTGGCCGGGCGAGTTCGGCGACGTGTACGACGGCGGGCCCGAGCAGTCCCACGGCTGGCTCTGGCCTCCTGGACAAGCACCGGCGTGGTGCGCCGTGTACAGCTTCCTCACCACCACCGGCGCCCACATGCCGCATGTCCGCGCGGGCGCCACATGGGCTGACATACGGCCGCTCGTCGGCGCGCCCGTGCGTGAGGTGATGGACAGCTTCCTCGGAGGTCTGATCTGGAACGCGGACCAGGTCGATGCTCCGGCGGCGGCCAGCGGAGTCTTCCCGCTCGCCGCCGACCGCTGGCGCCCGCATGTTCTTCTGGTCTGCCTGCCGGAGGCGGTGGCGGGCAAGGCCCGGGCCTGGGAGCGGGTGGAGCCGTGCCTGGAGGAGTTGAGTGGCCCGTTCGCGGCCGAGTGCGATGGCTGGGCGGGCCGTCCGGACACCTTCGAGGACTTCGTTGCCCTTCTGCGTGAATGGGGCGCAGTGGTCACGGAGACTGCTCGCCGCGGCTGGGGCCTGGTGGGGCTGCCCTAAGTAGGTATTTTTCAACCTGCCGAGATCCCGTGATCGCTGGCATCGGTGGCTCTGACGTTGGTGTTCAAGGTGGGTGCCGGTAAGAACGCTGTCACCGATCCTGCTGGCTTATTCCGTACCCAGCAGGATCGTCACCAGCCGCAAACGGCGGCATCCCTACGACGGGCGTGGCGGGACGTGTTCCCTCAGTCCAACGGACCCGGACGGTTCCCATGGGGATGTCGGTGTGCCGTCCGGGTCCAGGCCGTACGGCCACAGCCTGTTGAAGATGTCCGACGGTTCCCCCAGGTTGGTCAGGGCGTCGGGGTCGCCGTGGTCGGCGGCCTGCCGGTAGAGGGTTTCAGCACCGTCCCGGTCCCCGGCCTCCTCCCGCATCACGGCCAGGTTGGTCAGGGCGCCGTGGTCGCCGAGGTCGGCGGCCTGCCAGTAGAGGGTTTCAGCACCGTCCCGGTCCCCGCCCATCTCCAGCAACGTGGCCAGGCGGGTCAGGGCGTAGGTGTCGCCGTGGTCGGCGACCTGCCGGGCGAGGGTTTCGGCGCCGTCCCGGTCCCCAGCCATCCCCCGCGCCATCACCAGGAGGGCCAGGGCGTGGGAGTCGCCGAGGTCGGCGGCCTGCCGGGCGAGGGTTTCGGCGCCCTCCCGGTCCCCAGCCGCCTCCCGCATCTCGGCCAGGCGGGCCAGGGCGACGGTGTCGCCGTGGTCGGCGGCCTGCCGGTAGAGGGTTTCAGCGCCCTCCCAGTCCCCGGCCTTCTCCCGCATCACCGCCAGGTGGCGCAGGGCGTTGGTGTCGCCGTGGTCGACGGCCTGCCAGTAGAGGGTTTCGGCGCCCTCCCGGTCCCCAGCCTTCCGCATCACGGCCAGGTGGATCAGGGGGTAGGTGTCGCCGTGGTCGGCGGCCTGCCGGGTGAAGGTTTCGGCGCCCTCCCGGTCCCCAGCCGCCTCCCGCATCTCGGCCAGGAGGGCCAGGGCGTTGGTGCCGCCGTGGTCGGCGGCCTGCCGGGTGAAGGTTTCGGCGCCCTCCCGGTCCCCAGCCGCCTCCCGCATCTCGGCCAGGTGGATCAGGGCGTCGGGGTCGCCGTGGTCGGCGGCCTGCCGGTAGAGGGTTTCGGCGCCCTCCCGGTCCCCAGCCGCCTCCCGCATCTCGGCCAGGCGGGTCAGGACTCCGGGGTCGCCGTGGTCGGCGGCCTGCCGGTAGAGGGTTTCAGCGCCCTCCCAGTCCTCAGCCGCCTCCCGCATCTCGGCCAGGAGGTACAGGGCAAAGGTGTTGCCGTGGTCGGCGGCCTGCCGGGCAAGGGGTTCAGCGCCGTCCCAGTCCCCAGCCTCCACCCGCGCCTTGGCCAGCTCGGTCAGGGCCTCGGGGTCACCGTGGTCAGCTGCGCGTTGGAAGAGGTGGTGGCTCCATTGCAGGCGATGTCGGCCTTTGGCTGCTTTGGCGAGGTTGTTCAGGTCGTCGGGGTGAGTGAGGTGGGTGTGTGCGGCATGCCAGAAGGATGCGGGTGGGCATAGGTGGCGGCGGGTGGTGCGGCCGTGTTGTTCGAGGTAGTCGGCGAGCAGGAACACCGGGCCCGCGGAGGTCGGCGGTGTGGTGCCGGCGTCGGTGGTGGGGGTGGGCGGGCGTCGTGTGGGTCGGGGTGTGGTGCGGCGCAGGGGTGCTTGCTTGCCGTGGACTTGTTCGGCGAGTTCGGCGTAGGCCTTTTCCGCCCAGTCGTCGGTGAGCAAGTCGTAGTCGTGGTCGCTGAGGTAATCGGGGGCGGCGTCAGTCAGGAAAGCCTGGGGGAGGTGGAGCCCTGTGCCGAGCCGGCGGGCGTCCATCGCCGCTTCCAGAAGTGCGCGGGAGGCGGCCTGCCGAGGCTGTTCGTAGCGGCGCAGGAGTTCGGGAGCTCCGGCCAGGTCCTGGGTGATCCGCCCGCCGTTGCGGCTGCGAGTGAGAGCATCGGCCAGCAGGGTGTCGCCCTGCTCGGCAAGGGCTGTCGCGGTGGCCAGGGCCGCGGAGTCGAACGTGTCGGGGACGCTCACGGTGTGTCCGGCCATCAGTTCCCGCGCCAGGCTGTACGGATCGTCCTCGCCCGGTGTGGGCGGGGTGGCGTAGTCGTGTGCATACTCGGGCCACAGCGTGCCCAGGACCAGGACCGGACCGCGTTCCTCGTCGAGCAGCAGCTGGCGCACCGCCGCCGCGATCCGCTCGCCGAACTTCCGGTTGCCGAGGTAGTGCTGTGCCTCGTTCAGCCACACCACCGTCTGAGGCCCGACGCGGTGCAGGTCCTCAAGGGCGGCTTCGGCGCGGGTCGGATCGAAGGGATGCCATAGCCGCCAGGCCTTCTCGGCGAGCGGCTGCACGGCCTCCCAGCACGCCCGGGTCTTACCCGTCGAGGAGGCCCCGACCAGGACCACGATTTGGCTGCGGCCCGTGGCGGCCGCGGTAACCGCGGCCGCCAGTACCTGGTCATGCTCGCGCCGCGCATACCCCGGCAGTGCCCGCACGCCGTCGGCGTCCGACGGGCTCTTGCCGGGTCCGGCGGGGTGGACTTCCAGTTCGTGCGGATCCCACTGCCCGATCGGCCGGCCCGGCCCCGACACGTCGGCGGACGCGGTGCCTGTCTCCCCGGCCGCGGTCCGCCGCAACTCCAGCAGCGCCTCCCCCGGCAACTTCAGCACGTTGGCCAGGGCTGTCACCGTGTCTACCGACGGCACCCCGTGGTTGGGCAAGAGTGCCTTCGACACCGTCGTGCGCCCCAGACCCGCCATCCCGGCAAGTTGCGTCTTACTCATGCGGGCACGGGCCCGCCCCTCATCCAGCCTTGAGCACAGCTCGGACAGTGCGGAACGTCGACGGTCCGGATCATCGAGCATGTGAACGACCCCTTGATGGTGTGTGTGCCCGTGTTCATCTTCGTTCCGGTGAACCATGGCGCACAGCGGTTCCGCGAACTTGGTCCCTGTCAACACCCCACCGTGTCCAGGGAGTCTGCCGTGACCGTCGCTGTTGTCCTTCTCACCATCGCTGTCGTTCTCCTTGTCGCTCTACTGTCCGCCGTCGGCGCCGGCACGCTCGCCCGGATCGACGGCGCTACCTGGCCAACAGCCTGCGCCCGCGCTGCCGGCACCTTCGCCGCCGTCCTCGCCCTAGCCGCCGCCATCACCGCAGCCCTCTCCCCCCTCTTCACCTGACGGCCAGCACTCCCACGTCTCCGAAGGCCGATCATTTGCGGCCGGTGGCGATCCTGCCGGCTCTATTCGGTCACGCGGCGAGGGAGAGGTCGAGGCGGGCAAGGTGGCTGGCACGGGTGCGGTCGAGCGGGTGACCGTTCCACCAGGCATCGAGGCGGATGAGGTTGAGCGCAGCGGCGGAGAGAACGTGTTCCAGGTGGGTCTTCTGGAGGCCGAGGTAGCGGGCACGTCTCATCCCGGTGACTGCGACGGCCTGGTGGATGGTTCCCTCGACGCCCGCGCGGGTTGCGTACTTGGCTCGCCACTGCTCGTCGTCCTGCTGGAGGCGGGCATGGTCGAGGACTTCTTGCACCTCGCGGGGTTGCAGGGAGAGGGTTCGGCCGCCGGTCTTCGAGCGGGTGCACTGATCGCGCACCGGGCAGGGGCGACATGTTTCCTTGTCGAACTTGATGACGATGGCCTTGGTCCCGCGCTGGGTCGCGGGACTCCACCAGGTACTGGTGTCCCCGCGTGGGCAGGTGGCCTGCCGCTTCTCCCAGTCGATGGTGAACGCGGTGCGGTCGAAACCGGCGCCGGCACGCGCCTGGAATGAGCTGTTCATGAGGACCGGAGTGACCAGGGTGACCCCGAAGGTCTTCTTCACCCCCACGATCAACTCGGCGGAGGCATAACCGGAATCGAGGAAGTGCTCGGCGGGCAGAAGACCACGGCCGGCGAGCATGTGATGGACCGGTTCGGTCATTTCCGCGTCGGTCACTGTGGCGTCGGTGGTCGCGATGCCGGTGATCAGGCGCGGCGGCGTTCCGTCGCCTCCAGGGATCGTCGCCTGGCCGGCGGGCGCGTCGTGGTCATCAGTTTCGTCGCAGGACTCGCTGATGTGGACCTTGTAGCCGGTCCACCAGGAGCCCTGCTTGAGGCCGTAGCGCGCGTCCGTGTCGTACGGGGAGGCCAGCCGCAGTCTGCCGGGCGGGAGGTCTTTGCTCTCCCGCCGTTTCACCTCCGCCCCGGTCTCGGTCACGGTGCGGTGGTAGTTCTGCACCCACATCGTGCGCAGGACCTGCACCGCCGGGAGTTCGCGCAGCCAGATCGGCGCTTCAGGGGCGTGCACCATCTCCAGCAGCGCGAACCCGTCCCGGCCGTATGCCAGGGTCATCTCTTCGCGCTTGCTCGTGGAAGCCGGCGGATGCCAGGAGTGAATCCGCGGACCGTAGCGCTCGGCCCATTCCCGCACGGGCACCGCCTCGGCCAGCCAGTCCGGTGCCGCGCAGGCCAGCGTCTCCAGCGCGGCCCGCAGCGTCTCCCCGGCCAGCTCCAGCCTGTTCAGATCGCGTACTGCCGCCAGTACGCGGGTGGAGTCAGTACGCTGCCTGCCACCGGCCTTCACCAGGCCCCGGTCCTTGAGCGCGGTCAGCAGCAGGTCGAGCACCTTCTCCTCCATCCCGTGCTCGACCAGTCGCGTGCGGAACTCGGACAGCACCGAGGCGTCGAACCCGGGATCATCCAGCTCCAGGCCGAGCGCGTACTTCAGGTCCATGCCGTACCGCACCCGGTGCGCTGCCGCCCGGTCAGTGAGGTTCTCGGCGAACTGCAACACCGTCACCAGTGCGAGCTGGCCCGGTGACCAGCCTGGCCGTCCTCTGGCTTCGAACGCCTCGGCGAACTCGGTGTCCGAGAACAACTCTCCCAGCTCGTCACGGACCCGCATCGCCAACGGGTACGGGCCCCGTGCCGCCACCGCCCGCGCCACCTGCGCGGTCAGCTCGGGCACCTTCGGCCACGGCCTCGGCTGCATCGACATTTCCACACCCCACCCGCGACCGGGAACGTCAAGACGGCCGCTGCTGTCCTGCCCAACGAGCCGTCAGACCTGCTGGGTACGGAATAAGCCAGCAGGATCGTCACCAGCCGCAAACGGCAGTGATCAGTCCTCGGACCTGGCGGGTTGGGGCAGTTCCGGCGTGCCCGTCGCCTCAGCGAGTGCGAGGCGACCGCCCTTCAGCTCGGGCACGTAGTTGTAGATGGTGTTGCGGGAAACGCCGAGGAGCTTGGCGATCGAGGTGACGGTGTTCTCCGGGCGGGCGAGCAGGTCGCGGGCGTGACGTACCTGTTCCTCGGTCATCGCCGGCGGGCGGCCGAGTCGGGCGCCGCGGGCTCGGGCGGCATCCAGGCCCTCGTTGGTGTCCTGCACGATGAGTTCGCGGATGAACTCCGCCAGGGCCGCGAAGACGTGGAAGACCAGGCGCCCGCCGGGCGTGGTCGTGTCGAGCGCCTCGTGCAGCGAGGTGAAGCCGACGCCACGCTTGCGGAGGCCGGACACGATCGCGATGAGGTCCTGGCTGGAGCGGCCGAGCCGGTCCAGTGACGGGACAGCAGTGTCATCTTGCAGGCGAGCTGAAATGCAAAGACTTCTTCGCGAATACCTCTTCGCGAAGAACTCTTTGCGGTCTACCGTGTGGCGCATGGCTGATGCAGTGGAGAGGCCGGATGGCCTGAACGTTGAAGAGGACTCGGTTGTCCTGGATGCCAAGGGGCTGCGTGCCCTGGCGCATCCGGTGCGCGTGCAGTTGGTCGGGCTACTGCGGAAGTACGGCCCGTCGACGGCCACCCGCCTCGCGGAGCGGCTGGGCGTGAACTCCGGTACGGCCAGCTACCACCTCCGGCAGCTCGGCGCGGCCGGTTTCGTCGAGGAGGACACCGAACGCGGCAACGCGCGAGAGCGCTGGTGGCGTTCGGTACACCGAACGACCTGGTTCAACGATCCGGAGCTGGCCGAGCGAGAGCCCGAGGCCGCGCTGGCCTACCAGCAGTCCGTCGCCGCCATCTACACCCTGCGCACGCAGCAGACCCTGAACGAGCTTCAGACGATGCCCCGCGCATGGCAGAACACCTTCGACATGAGCGACTGGGCCTTGCGGCTCACGCCCGAGGAAGCCGCCGCCCTGTACCGGGAGCTGGCGGAAGTCGTCGCGCGCTACCGGCGGGACGCGCCGGAGACGGCGGCAAGTGCCCCCGAGGGAGCCGAACGGGTCGCCGTGATCACGCAGATCCTGCCCGAACTGGACGCGCCTGCCGCGTCGCCACCCCCTTCCGGCCCTCAGGAAGAGGAAGGAAACCGGACGTCATGACCGACGACGCCTCGGAGGCCCGCGGCATACCCGGCAAGAGGTCCTTACGGCCGCTGGGAGGGGTGCTGGCGGCCATGGCGGTGTCGCTGACCGGCACGCGCATCTCCGTTGTGGCACTGCCCTGGTTCGTCCTCGTCACCACCGGAAGCGCCACCCAGACCGGACTCGTCGCCTTCTGCGAGATGACTCCCTACGTGGTGGTCAAGGCGTTCACCGGACCGCTGGTGGACCGGATCGGACCGCGAGCCGTTTCCTGGACCACCGATCTGGCCAGCGCGACCGCCGCTGCTGCGGTGCCCCTGCTCCACGCCCTGGACCTGCTCTCCTTTCCCCTTCTTCTGGTTCTGGTTGCACTGATCGGCGCGGCCCGGGGCCCCGGCGACCTGGCCAAGGAGGTGATGGTCCCGGAGGCGGCTGAGCGCGGCCGAGTACCGCTGGAGCGCGCCACCGGTCTGTCCGGCGTGATCGAGCGGCTCGCCTCTACCGTCGGCCTGGCGATCGGCGGATCCCTGGTGGCGCTACTCGGCCCCCTGACCGCACTCGCCGTCAACGCGGGCTGCTTCGCCCTCGGATCGGTGATCATCAAACTCGCGCTGCCTCGCGGCATGGGGCACACGGCCGAGGAAGCCCCCTCGGCGGCCGGGAGGACGGAACCGGGTTACTGGCGGCGGTTCGGCGAGGGCTTCACCTTCCTGCGCGGCGAGCGGCTGCTGCTCACCGTCATCGTCATGGTGGGGATCACCAACCTGCTGGACGCGGCGATCACCTCGGTGCTCGTGCCCGTATGGGCCAGGGAGTCCGGCAACGGGCCGGCCGCGATCGGCCTGATGGGCAGCGCGATGGGAGCCGCGGGAGTCGGCGGGAGCCTGATCGCCGCGCTGGTTGCGCACAGGCTGCGGCGGCGGGTGGTAGTTCTCACCGGGTTCCTGCTGGCCGGGGCACCGAGGTTCCTGATCCTCGCCTTCGATGCCCCGCTGGGGGCAGTCCTGGCCGTCTTCGCGGTCACCGGGTTCGGCGCCGGCTTCGTCAACCCAGTGCTGGGGGCCATCCTCGTCGAACGGGTGCCGCGCCGGATGCTGGGCCGGGTCAACGCGCTCGGCGACTCGCTGGCCTGGGCCGGTATCCCACTCGGCGGGCTGCTCGCCGGGGCGGCGGTGACCGCTGCCGGACTTGTGCCGGTGCTGCTCACCTGCGGCGCCGCGTACTTCCTCACCACGAATCTGGCTGGGCTGCGGCCGGAATGGCGCGAGGAAGACCGTACGCGTGGGCGGGCCGTCATGCAGCAGCATTGCAAGGAAGACGCCTCACCAGACAGCGCGAACGCAGCGACCTGACGCTTACGGGAGGGGAGGCGGACCAGGCTTCCTTCTTCCTCCCACCGCTTCTTCTGACCTCGCTCGCACTTCACGCACGCTCAGCCGTCAACCCGAGCCTCCTCACCTTTGGCCCGACTGCCGATCGGTCGGACGAGGTGAGAACTTTTCAAGAATCCCGAAGTTACGTCACAAGGCCACGGGCCACACGAAGGAGGAAGAACTCACTGGCCACGGGGCCACGGACTCAACGGGGCTCAGGGGAACTCACGGATGTCGCACAGGTGTCAGGGGTCGACGTAGCCGTCGCGGAGAGGGCCGCCTGTCAGGCTCAGCACTCGCATAGCCGAGGCTGTCAGCGGTGTCGGGTCAGCGTGTCTGGCCAGGGTGAGGTGTCCGTCGAGTAGGTGTTGGCCGAGGTCGGGATCAGCCGCTTTCAGGCGCCTGGGCAGCCATTTTCCGGCGCCGCTCCACGCGCGATGGTGCGCGGTGAGCAAATGCGCCGCTTCGCGCAGGACTCGGTCTGCCACGGCCAGCTGTTCGTGAGGGTCGCTGTGGGGGCCGGTGTCAGTGAGGTCGTCCAAGAGGTCTGTGAGCAGGGCTCGCTGGGCATCGCACTCAGGCCCTGTCAGAGGATCCGGGCCTGCCGTCAACAGGGCTTTCGCTTCCTGGCGAAGCGCCTCGACATGACCGTCGTCATCGTGGAGAACGATGGAATCGGCGAAGAGAAAGAGTGCTGTCGCCCTGCGCGTTGTGCGGCTTTCCGCGAAGGCGGTTCGCAGGTCGGAGCGATTGTTGAGAAAGACCTCGGCCAAGCGGCCGTCATGGCGAAGTACCTCACGACGTCTCATGCCGTGATCAGGAAGAAGGACTGTGATGTCGAGGTCACTGCTGGGAGTGGACTGACCGCAGGCGGCGGAACCGCCCAGCACCGCACCGGTCGCTTCCGGATAGCGCGCGGATACGAGTCCGGCAGCCGCACGGACGTCTGCGTCTGCTTGGTCAGAACCGAGCCAGGGGCAGGGGTGCGGCTGGGCATTCATGGCCGTCATCGTGTCAGGTTGGTTCAGGGCCGCTTCGTCCAGCTGTCGGTGCGGGGTCTCTGCGGTCGCGCGCGTGCCGGCGAGCGTTCATCATCCCAGCGAGCGATCGTTCGACGACCCAGCGGCGGGGAAGGGCGACGAAGGCGGTGGTGTCCTTGGGCCGGGAGATCGTCTTGATCGTGAGGTTCAGATACTTCTTTGCCCAGGTGACGAGCTTTCCCGCGTAAGCACGGTCTGCCCGGACGAGGGTGATCTCGGGTGCGTCAGGCGGAGGCGGAAGAGCCGTGGCGGCTGCGTTCCGCAGGTGCGGTAGGCGGCCTGGGTGCTCCACCTGGATGACGGTGAGGGCTTCAGGGCGTGTACCACCCCCGTCCAGTATTCGAACAGGCGTATTATTCGTGGGGTGACCACGTTTGCCTTCCCCGACGACTTGCGCGCAGCTCAGAGCGCTTTGCACCGCACTCAATCCGAGTTCGAGCAGTACGCCCGGACTCTGCCCTGGTCGGCTGAACCGATGCCGGCGCGGGAGGCGGACAAGCAGCTCCATTCCGGCTATCGGCCCTCCAGGCCGGACAGCCCGGGCTACACCGAGGAACAGCATCGGCAGGTCGCGGCCTACCGTGAGCGGCTGCTGGAGCTCGGCGTCCGGGTGACCACCCATCCGTTCTGGAAAACCGTGGAGCCGGGCCTCGTCGTCGCCGCCCGCATCCAGCTGAAGCACGTGGACGACGAGCCGCCCGCGGACAAGGCGGCGTAGGACGGGTGCCCGCCCGAGCTCCGCCGGGCGGGACCGGGGCGCACTCGCCCGTCGCTCGTACCGCCCGCTGTCAGGTGAGGTCGTCGGGGGCGAGGTCGGGACGCAGTCGGTGCCAGGAGGGGTGGCGCAGGCGTCCGGTACGTGTGCGGGTCGAGTAGCGGACTTCGCCGACGAGCCGGGGGAGTACCCACCGCGCCCCGGCCACAAGCGGGACCTCGGCGAAGGGGCAGTGGTCGGCGGCCGCGATCCGCAGGAGCTTGGCGAGGTGGGCGCGTTCGGCCTCGCTCCACCCGGTACCGACGCTGCCCGCGTAGCGCAGCAGTCCCTCGCGCCGCTGCCCGACGAGAACCGCGCCGGGCAGGCCGTTCAGCCGGCCGCGCCCGGGGACCCATCCGCCGATCACGACGTCGGCGAGATGGTGAATCTTGATCTTCAGCCACGCCTTCGACCGCACCCCGGGCTCGTACCGGGACGTGAGCCGCTTCGCGAGCAGCCCTTCCAGCCCGGCATCCCGGGCCACCTCCCACGCCTGGGCGCCGTGCCCGACGATCGCCGCGGGCGTCGACCAGGCCGGTCCAGCCAGCCCGAGACCTTCCAGGAGCCCGCGCCGCTCCGTATACGCCAGGGCGGTCACGGGGCGGCTGTCGAGGTGTACGACGTCGAAGAGCATCAGGTGCGCGGGCACCCGAGCGGCCATGTACGCGGCCCTGGCGGGGGAGCCGGCGAGCCCCATGCGCTGCTGGAGCCGCTCGAAGTCGCTCCGTCCCTGGTCGTCGAGCGCGACGATCTCACCGTCCAGCACCGCCGGGCGGCCGCCGCAAGCGTCGGCGAGGGGGAGGAGCTCCGGGTAGGCGGCGGTGATGTCCGCGCCGGACCGTGAGCGGACGAGCACGGTCCCGTCTCCGGGCAGGTAGATCATGGCCCGCTGGCCGTCCTGCTTCACCTCGAACGCCCACCGGTCCTCAATTGCCGGCGGCGGCAGGACCCCGGGCGTCGCGAGCATCGGCTCGATCCTCGGCAGCGCCGCACCCACGGGGTCAGGAGGCACTGCGCTTCTTCGCCGCCGTCTTCTTCGTGGTCTTCTTCGCGGCTGTGGACGAGCGGCCGGTCGTCTTCTTCGCGGCCGCGGACTTCGAGGAGGCCGTCTTCTTCGCCGGGGCCTTGCGGGCGGTCTTCTTCGACGGGCGCATCTCGTGCACGGTCGCGTCCTCGCCGTGTTCGCCGCGCGATTCCTTCGCCGCCGCGACGGAGGCGTTCAGGGCGGCCATCAGGTCCACGACCTCGCCCTTCTCCTGCTTCCCGTCCTCTGCCGGGGCCGGGAGGGGCTTGCCCTCGGACTTCGCCGCGATGATGCCTTCCAGCGCCTCGCGGTACTCGTCGCGGAAACCGGACAGGTCCTCGATCGTCATCCGGTCGGCGAGCTGGAGGGCCTGTGCGATTTCGTCCTCGCCGACCTCGGCCTCCCGGGGGGCCAGGGACTCGGGGCTGCGGACCTCGTCGGGCCACTTCATCGAGTGCAGCACGATCGCCCCTTCCCGGACCCGCAGCAGGCCCAGGCGCTCCCGCCCGTGCCACGCGAACTTCGCCACCGCGACCTTCGAAGACCGCTCCAACGCCTTGCGCAGCAGCGCGTACGGCTTCGCGGCGACCTGCCCGTCGGCGGCCAGGTGGTAGGAGTCGCTGATCCGCACCGGATCGATGCTGTCGGCGTCGACGAACGCGGCGATCTCGATCGCCTTCGCCGTCGGCAACGGCATGGCGTCCAGTTCCTCGTCCGTCACCGGGACCGTCTGGTCCTTCGCGATCTCGTAGCCCTTGCCGATCTCGTCCTGGGAGACGACCTGGTCGTCGAGCTCGCAGACCTTCCGGGTCCGCACCCGGCCCATGTCCGCCAGGTGCACCCGGTGGAAGTGCACGTCGTGGTCCTCGGTCGCGGACACGACCCTCACCGGGATCGTGACCAACCCGAAGCTGATGGCCCCGGCCCACAACGGACGCGGCATTTTTACCTCCAGGACCCAGGACCCTGCGGAGTGCGAAGCGGACGAGCGTCGGGATGGGAGCGCCCGGGGCTGCTACCCGTACTTGTGATCCTCACGCTGGGGCGGACAACCCGCATCTTCACCGGCCCACCACCCCAGCTGCTCCGGGCTGATGAAGCCTCGCCGGACTCGCGTCGGGGTGAGGCGTCCGGGTGCAGCGGGCTTTTCAAGGTCGTCGGGCAGGAGGTAGCCGGCGTTGTCGTCGAGGCCATCGGGTTCGGCGCCGGTGGAGCGACGGGGCCCGAACAGGTTCTCCTTGTCGGGGCAACCGCGCGCCGCATATGCCATGGGCGGTTTCGTTGGTCAGGTGGTTGCACTGCACGTACCGATGAGATGAACGGAGAGCGGTTTCATGATGCGTCGTATCGCGATCACGCTGGCGGCTGTCGCCGCGGCCGGGTTCGTCGCCGCAGGCCCGGCTGCCGCGCACGGGACGAACGGCTGGGACGGCCCGGCCGGCGGCGGCCACGCGGGGATCGAGGGAGGCTGGGCCAGCGGCGAGTACCGCAACCTCGGCGGCCCGTACGNGGCCCGGCCGGCGGCGGCCACGCGGGGATCGAGGGAGGCTGGGCCAGCGGCGAGTACCGCAACCTCGGCGGCCCGTACGGAATCACCTACATCAAGGGCCAGAAGGCCTACTTCGACGCGGAGCGCGGCTACTTCGTCCGCTGACCCGGCAACCGGGCACACCCGGCTGCAGTTGTTCCAGAACGGGTGAGGGCCCGCGCCACCACGGTGCGGGCCCTCACCCGTGCCATCTAGGGTCTGTCCGGCCGATCATGTGGCTGGTCCTGTACCGGTCTGATCCGGGAGGTCGAGAGAGACACAAGGAAGCGTCGGGCCGGAGGATTCTTGGCGCGCTGGTCCTGGTAAAACAGTGAGCTTCTTCAGCGTTGCCACTCCAGGGTGAGAACGGCTTTGGCGATGACGGTCATGCGGTCCTACCTTGTTCGCGGGTTGGACGGGCCGTCGTAAGGTCCAGAGGCCCAGAGACACCGGGTATGGCTTTCATGCGGTTGCCCTCGATGGCTCCCCTAACCTGGCCGCCCGGTGTCTCACGACGACCCGGCCGCTGATTTAGGAGCTGCGAACGCCCGCGGGCGGATCGCTGAGTAGGACCACGCCGGCGAGGTCGTCCGGGGAGCAGAGCTTCATCGAACGACCGGAGGAACTGAGGCCCAGATCTGGGCGGGTACGGACATCGGCAAGACCCATCACCACTGTGTGGTCCTGAACACTGAGGGCGCACGACTGCTGTCGCGACGTGTCCTGAACGACGAGCCGGAGCTCCTGGCCCTGCTTTCCGATGTGCTGGCCCTCGACGAGGACGTGGTCTGGGCGGTCGATGTCGCCGACGGCATGGCCGCACTGTGGATCAGCGTGCTGCTCAACCACGGCCAGCACCTCGTCTACATACCCGGCCTGGCGGTCAATCGGGCTTCGGCCGGCTACCGGGGCACGGGCAAGACCGACGCCAAGGACGCCACGGTCATCGCCGACCAGGCCCGGATGCGTCGGGACCTGACGGTCCTGCGGCCGGACGACGAGCACGCCATCGAGTTGCGGGCCCTCACCAACCGCCGGAGCGACCTGAACGCCGACCGCACTCGCCGGATCAACCGCATTCGCGGTCAACTCACCGGAATATTCCCGACCATGGAACGAATCCTCGACCTTGGCAACGCAGGCCCGCTGATGCTGCTCAGCGGCTACCAGACCCCCGCCGCCCTACGCCGGACCGGCGGGAAACGGCTGGCGACCTGGCTGCGCAACCGCAAGGTCCGCACCCCCGAAGCCCTGGCCGAGGCAGCCCTCGAAGCGGCCGAGCGCCAGCACACCGCCGTCCCCGGGGAGAAGATCACCGCGCAGGTGATCCGCACCCTGGCCAAAGAGGTGATGAGCCTCAACGAGCAGATCGCGGAGATCGACAAGCTCATCACGGCCCGGTTTCGCGCCCACGAACTCGCCGAAGTGATCTCCAGCGTGCCTGGCATCGGCCCCCTGCTGGGCGCTGAGTTCCTCGCCGCCACCGCCGGTGACATGAGCCGCTACGGCACCGCCGACCGCCTGGCCAGCCTTGCCGGAGTCGCCCCGGTTCCCCAGGACTCCGGCAACATCAGCGGCAACCTTCACCGGCCCAGGCGCTACCACCGAGGGCTGCAGCGCGTCTTCTACACCTCCGCGCTCATCAGCATCCGCACCTGCGACGCGTCGCGCCGGTTCTACGAACGCAAACGCGCTGAAGGAAAACGGCACACCCAGTCCGTGCTCGCCTTGGCCCGCCGACGGGTGAACGTCTTGTGGGCCCTCATCCGTGACGGACAGTGCTACCAAAGCGACCTCCCCGTCACTGCCTCGACTTGACAACACCATTAGGAGGTTGGGGCTGCTGCGGGACCTGCGGAAGATGCGCCAGGACTTCAGGCGGGCGACGCCGCGTTCGACGGGCGCGTGCTGCGGCCAGGGCTCGGTTGCGGGTCTTCTCGGTGGTGGTGAGTTCCCGTAGGGGTCTGCGTTTGACGCCGGTGGTCAGCCACGGGCCGGCACCCTGGTAAGCGAGATCGGCCACGATCGGCACTCCCTGGCGCTCGCAGATCCGGATGATCCGATGGGTACGGGCGGCGGTCAGGTCGTGGGTGCGGCCCGGCAGGGCGGGCGAGAGCCACAGCAGCCGGCCGTCGGGATCGGTGAGGACCTGTACGTTCACGCCGTGGCGTCGGGCCTGTGGGAGTAGTCCGCCCGGCCGTCGCCGATCCGGTCGCATTCGGCGAGCGTCCCGTCGAGCAGGACAAAGTCGGGGTCGTGCTCACGCAGCATCTTCAGCAGGCCCGGTGCACGGGCGGCGAGCAGGTCCACGACCGCGGTGGTGTAAGCATGCGCGGTGGACTCGCTGATCCCGAACCCGGCAGCGATCTTCGCCAGAGTGGTGTGTTCGCGCAGGTACACCAGTGCCACCATCGCCACCGGGCATCCCGCCCCGCGATGCCCCGATCGGGGAACCCGCTGGAGCGTCGGGCGGCAGAGTTCCAAGATGCCGACCCGGTGCCCAGCAGCGACGGTGGATGAAGACCGTTTCCCTACGTCCCTTGGAAGATTCATGATCGTCAAGATGCTGCACGAGAAGGGCCTGAAGGCCGAGCACGCCTACACCGCGGCGTTCGCCTCGATCGGCCTGTCCGTCGTCTCCTGGTACGGATCGATGAAAGTCGAGCCAGCTGGCACCGCGCGGGCCGACCGGTGGGGCATCTTCGTCGGCGAGTGGGCACCCACCTTCTTCGCCCTCGGCCTTGCTCTGGCGAACTACGAACGCGACCACGACCTCCTCCACCCCATCACCCACTGACCCCTGCCCCCGGGAGCTGGAGTCCCGGCCGCAGTGCCGCCGCCTGGACGGAGCGAGTCAGAACGGCCGGCGGAGATGCGAGCCATCCGGCCCGGCACGAGGGGCAAAATGGCGGGCAACAGACCGGGCCGCACCCCGCCCCGCAGCGCCCGGCCCGCTGCTCCTTCCGACGCCGCCAGAGGGGCTTGGAGTACGTGATGCCGCGACCGTTGTGGGCCGGTGCGAGCAGCTTCAGGCTGTCCCAGATGGGCTTGGTCAACATCCAAGCCTGGGCTCTCAGGGGGCGAGCAGAGTGGAGCCGTACCAGTCCGAGGCGCCGGACACCCCTGGCAGTGCGAGGAAGTAGCCGCCGCCCGTCGTGGTGCTGAAGTCCGCGAACCGCTCGCCCTCCAGCCGCTTCTGCACGGTCGCGAACTGCCGGGCGATGTCCCGCTGATAGCAGCAGAAGACCAGCCCCACATCGAGCGTCCCGTCGGGCGTGAGGCCCCGGTCGAGGTTGTAGCTCCGGCGCAGCAGGACCGAGTCCTCGGTCCCGGCGGTCCGCGGATTGGCCCGACGGATGTGGGAGTCGAGCGGTGTGAGCAGTCCCTGCGGGTCTCGCCCGTAGTCGGGCAGGTCGCTCTCCTTACGTCCGTCGAGCGGCGCCCCGGTCGACTTGCGGCGGCCGAAGATCCGCTCCTGCTCACCCAGAGGAACCCGGTCCCACGCCTCGGCCCGCAGCCCGATGGTGCGCAGGACCTGGTAGCTCCCGCCGCGCGCCCAGCCGGGCCCCTCCGGCCCGACCCAGACCAGCCGGTCCATCTCCCGCGCCGACGCCGTGTCCGGGTGCGCGGTGCCGTCCTTGAAGCCGACGAACGACCGCGGGGAGCCCTCGGGGCGCGGCGGGTTCAGGAAGCCGTCGACCCGCCACCGGGTCTGCAGCAGCCCCGAGGTCTCCCGGGCCAGATCCCGTACGACGTGGAGGACGGCGTCCGGGTGCTGGGCGCAGATCTGCACGGAGAGATCGCCGTGACAGTTTCCCGGATCGAGCCGGTCTCCCGGGAACTCCGGCATCTGGACGAGTCCCGGTGGCAGCGCCCCCGTCAGCCCGTAACGTCCGTCGAAGAGTGAGGCACCCACCCCGACGGTGATGGTCAGCCGGTCCTCAGGGCCTCGCAGCGCTGCCACGTCCGGGTCCAGCGGTGTGACACCCGCCGTCAGGGTGCGGCACCGGGTGGTCAGCCTTTTGAGGAGCGCCGCCAGCTCGGCCCGGTCATGTGCGAGCACGTCGAAGGCGGCAAAGCCGCCGAACCGCTGCTGCCGGGTGAGGATCCCCGCTTGGTGAGCACCGTGGAACGGCACCCGACCATCGCCGGAGCCCGCCGTCGGCGTGCCGGAAGCAGCACTCACCGCCATCGTGCCGGTCAGACCCGCAGTCCCCACGGCTCCCGCGGCTCCCCGCACGAAGACACGCCGGCTGGGACGCACACCTTGGTGTTGGGCACTTTCCGTCACGGCCGTTCTCCTCCCGGTATCTCGACTTCCGCTCCGCCTCCTCACCCCTACCCGCCGCAGGAGGTGGCTGAGCAGAGGCTCCGTCCCTCACATGCGGATGGAGTAGGAAGATGCAGGGCAGGAGAGCTGCGCCCAGGTCAGCGAGTGTCACTGCTCGGGCGATGCGCAGGTTGAACGGGGGCGCCAGGAGCGAGAGGAGGCGGGGCGGCCCACGAGGGCCCGGCTGGGGACGAGCCCCGCCTGCACCCGGGACGCGACCCGCTACGCGGGCCCGCTCGGGGCTGTGACCGCCGTCCTCAGCGTCCATTTTTCGGCCGGACCGTCGACCATGGTGCGGGCCAGCCGTCCAGCAGGGCACCTCGGCCAAGGTTCCCGCCTGAGAGGAAGTCTTGTGCGTGCCGGCCGGTGGTCTTCGGGTCGAGGGCGGATCAGAGTCCCAGGGATGATCCCCGGGCGCCCGCTCGGCCATGCACGGCACCATCCGCACCCGGTGCCAAGAAGTACGTTGCAGGACTTCACTAGCTCTTTCAGGCGAAGGAAAACCCGAGAGGCAAGAGGCTTCACGGTTCAGTCCCTGCGTTCAGTCCCTCCGTAAAAGAGCAGGTCAGGCACTATGTAACCCCCCGAACAGGGACTGAAGGGACTCAAGTTGAGGGTTATCACGCGACTACGTGAGCGCGCGTATGCAGGCGCGTGAATCCTGTCTACTCGTTCCCCCTGCTGGCTGATAATTAGGAACTTGAGTCCCTTCAGTCCCTGTTCGGGGATGTGGAGGCGCTCTGACCTGCAAGAACACACAGGGACTGAACGCAGGGACCGAACCTCGACGCCCTCACGTGAGGCCCTGCCGCCGTTGACTAGCTCGGATCGAACGTTCCTTCGCCCCTTCCGGAGAGCAGGACGTGTGAAGGGACTGAAGGGACTGAAAAGTTCGATAGCGACTCGCGGGGGAGGTCGCCCCCCTATTCCAGGAGCAGAGCCCTACACTCATTCGGAAAGACAGTCCCTTCAGTCCCTACTGCCGGTACGGCAAGCAGCTGACCAGCAGGTTTCAACCCATGGGCCGCAGGGGCCGAAGCCCTGCGACCTGACGAACGAGGACACCACGTGCGCCGCCGAGACGAGACGCCCCCCGCGGGCCCTCCCGGCAACGTGGTGTCCTCACTCGTGCTGGCCCGCTGGTGCGCAGGAAACGGATGGCCAGTGCACCCACTGGCTCCGGGGAGGAAGACTCCTCAAGCGAACTGCCCCGCCTGCAGGGCCCAGCACCACGACCCTCGAACATGCCCTTGCCCCAGGGCCGGACGCCCGTGCCACGGCTTCCACGCCGGCACCACCGACCTGCGGAACATCGACACCTGGTGGACCGCCAGCCCCGATGCCGGAGTCGGGGTCGCCTGCGGACCGGCCAACCTCATCGTGATCGACATCGACGCCCACAGCGTGCCCGTCCCCGACCGAAGCCGTCTCCTCCCGGGAATCCAGATCCACGACTCGGTCGACCTTGACGGTCTCGCTTCCGGCTTCGACACCATGGCACTCCTGGCCGCCTACCGTCAGCAAGCCGACCCCGCCCAGGACACCACTACGCTGCGGGTGAGCACCCCCTCTGGCGGCCTCCACATCTGGTACCGGCTCCCCACCGGCGGGGTCCGGTACCGGTCCTCCGCCGGCTCCAGCCCGAAGGTCGCTCTCGCCTGGCAGGTCGACGTGCGAGCCGAGGGCGGCTACATCGTGGCCCCCACGACCCGTACCCGGCAGGGAACCTACGAGCCACTGGGAGATGTCCGGCAGCCGGCTCCGCTCCCCGCCTGGCTCGCGAATGAACTCTCCCGCACCGGACACGTCGTCACCACGCAACAACCCCGGCCGACTCCCGTCCCTCGTGCCCGCGGCCCTCGGAGCCCGCAAGCCGCGCATCGGGTCCTGGAACCGCTTCTCGACGAGGTCGCCCAGTGCGGGACAGTCCCTGAAGGCGCTGCCTTCACCGAGAAGCTCAACCGGGCCGCCTTCACGGCCGGCGGACTCGCCGCTGCGGGGCACCTGGATGAACCCGCCATACGTGATCTGCTGACCGTCACCGCCCACGCGGCCAGGCCTCAACAGACCTCCCAGAACGAGAAGATCATTCGCGACGGCCTCGCAGCAGGGGCCGCCCGACCGCTCCACCTCAAAGGACGCTCATGAGCAGCAGCGCCGAAAGCCAGCGCTTTGACGCAACTGCCGCCGCTCAGCAGATGCTCGCCCTCGAAGCCGTCGCTGAACCCCTCCCGGCCCCGGCGACACCCTTCCCCGCCCAGAGCGCCCCCGAGACGGCTCCCGCTCCGGCGGCGTGGCCCCCGCCTGGGGAGATCCCGGGAACGCTCACGGACCGAGGCAACGCGAAGCTGTTCGTCCGCCTCTACCGCGACAGGTTCCGCCACGTCGAGGGCCTGGGCTGGTACTCCTGGGACGGCTACCGATGGAAGCGCACCGGGGGCGAGAAGGCTGCTCTGTGGGCGGCCGGAGAGATGGCCGAGGAGATCCCCGACACCGACCCCCGCGGACTGTTCAGCGAACGGGAACTCCATCACCACAAGAAGCGCACCATGTCGACCACCGGCATGAAGGCACTCCTCACCCAGGCCAAAGCGTCCCCCGACCTCTCCCTGGACCCCGACACCCTCGACGGGGACCCCTACGCCTTGTGCACCCCGGACGGCGTCGTCGACCTCCGCAACGGCCGCATCCGGAAGCCCGATCCCACCCGGGACTTCCATTCCCGGGCCACCAGCGTCGCCCCCCAGAACATGCCCACCCCCCGCTGGCACCGCTTCCTGGACGACACCTTCGGCGAGGACGCCGAAGGCCGGGAGATGATCGACTTCCTGCACCTCCTGCTCGGCTACTCCATCACCGGTGACGTCGGCGCCCAGGTCCTGCCCTTCCTCCACGGCCAGGGCAAGAACGGCAAGTCCGTCCTCCTCGACGTGATGATCCAGATCCTCGGCGACTACGCAGATGCGGCCCCACCCGGCTTCCTCATGGATCGCGGCGCCTTCTCCGAGCACTCCACCGAGCTCACCGAACTCCACGGACGACGCCTGATCGTCTGCAGCGAGCTCAAGCCGAACGACCGCTTCGACGAAGCACGCGTCCGGCTCCTCACCGGAGGAGACAAGATCAAAGCCCGCCGGATGCGGCAGGACTACTTCTCCTTCACCCCCACCCACAAACTGTGGCTCCTGGGCAACCACCGACCCGAGGTCTCCACCGGCGGCTTCGCGTTCTGGCGCCGCATCCGCCTGCTGCCCTTCGAACGGATCGTCCCCGACGAGCGGAAGATCGACAACCTCGCAGTGGAACTCGTCGAGGACGAAGGCCCCGGCATCCTGCACTGGCTCACCGAAGGCGCCAGCCGCTACCTCGCCACCCGCGACACCCTCGCCGGCCCGGACCGCGTCCGCATCGCGACCACCGCCTACGCGAACACCGAGGACCACATCGGCCGCTTCCTGACCGAATGCTGCATCCACGACCCGGAGAACAACGAACTCCGCGTAGAGCAGGGACTGCTCTACGCCTCGTACAGCACCTGGTGCGCGAACAGCGAAGGCATCCGCCCCGGCACCGCCCGGGCCTTCGCCACCCGCGTCCGCCAGGAAGTCGGCCTCGCCTCACCGGCCGACATGATCAAATCCAACGGCCGCAAGTTCTACCCGAACCTCGCCCTGGCAGCCGAAGAATGAACAACCAGCACGCCCACCGGCCCTGGCCAGCTTCAGGCCCCCGAGCCATCGGGGCGCGCCCGATCTACGATGAGCGGGCGCTACGTCGGTTCCCATTCCCGGGAGCCGCCCAGGATGCCCCCATAGGCACGAGTGCCCAGCGAGGTATGAACGACTGCCTTGCTCCACTGCAGGGAACAGATACACCACGCAGGCACCGGCCAACCCGGTGCACGCCGACGAAGGAGAGGTCGCGGCCATGAGCTCGCTACTGACGGACAGCGACCTCGCCGACGAAGAGAACGTGGTGTGGCTCGAAGATCCCGAACGGCTTGACTACGTCCGTCAGGCCCTGGACAAAACCCCTCGCCGCAAGAGCAAGCCGCGTTATGCCCGCGACGGCCGGATGATCGGCTACATCGAGCTCGGCACCGCAGCTGAGGCTGACCCCGACAGCGGCCTGTACCGGCGCAGGGTGTTCTTCCTCCTGCCCCACGACCGTGACTCCGACCCCGAAGGCGTCTACCGACAAGGCGCCCCCGGAGAAGCTGTCGACCCCCGGACCATCGAGCCCAACCGTGTCGGCGAGAAGACCCCCCGCTCACAACAGGGCAGCACCACTGCCATAGCGGCGGCCGGCTCCTAACAGCGCCTAACAGAATGAGGTGACGTTGCTGTCGCTCCAGGTAGGAGATGGGTGTCCGGCGCTGCCGCACGGCGCCAGTACCGTCCCAGCTATGAGGTCGCCTGAGTCCGCTGCTGCCGCACGTGCCCAGTTCCCTCGACGTCGAGCTCTATGAGTATCTGTACGGGTAGCAGAGGTTCGTGCAGCTAGCGAATCATGGCCGTCATGGCGACCACCTTCTGGATCGTGATACTCGTCCTGGCTGTTCTTCTGGCTACTGTCGCTGCGACCTGGCCCGGTTCGCCGGCTCGGAGCCGACAGCGGAGATCCTGGATACGCCGCGTGATCGGCTTACCTTTCACTATCGTCTTGGTGCTTGTTCTCGCAGCGTGCGGGCGCGCGACCAGCGAGAAGACCGTGCGCAAACTGGCTGGCAGCCCAGAAGCCCTGAAGGCGCGGCAGGAGGCGGAGTTGGCCAGCCGGGACGTCATCGCCGTCTGGGACGCCGAAACGCCGCTCACGCTGGGGCTGGTTGTTCTGGAAGACGTGTGCGTTGGCGGGAGCGCGAAGGAGCTGTTCCTCCCGACAGGCTCCGCCAGGTACAAGATCAAATGCATGATGTCCGTTGCTGCCTACTTTGGGGCAGATCCCCGCAGGATGGCCGACACCATCGACGGAGTGCTCAGCGCAGGAGACCGTACGGGACCTCCCATCCCCTTCAACCATGAGTTCCACTACGCGCGCACAGTCGTCGACTACTACCGCGGGAAAACAGGCGACCCGCAAGGACCAGGAACCGGGGAACCAGCACACTTGTCCGGCGGCACCACTCTCACTCTCAGCTGGGACCAGGTGCGCAGTGGGCACACAGGTCAGCTGATTGAAGAGCCACGCCCGTGCAGCCCTCATGAGCCGCCGGTGCGACGTTGCCTCAACGAGCCTGCCTCGACCAGCGTGGCGGATCTGCGACGCGAGTACGGGATGGTTTTCAAGATCACTACGCCTGTCAAGGACTACTTCACCGTCTGGAAGTAGCCGGATGGGTCTCACGGACCGGCATCGGCCTGCACAGTGAGTCGATCTGTCGGTGGGTGATGAGGCAGCAGGCGAGTTTGAGGAAGGCTTCGTGGATGTCGGCTCGGCGTTCCCAGCGGATGCGGAGGCGTTTGAAGCCGTGGAGCCAGGCGAAGCTGCGTTCGACGACCCAGCGGTACTTGCCCAATCCGGTGCCGTGGAGGGTGCCGCGGCGGGCGATTGCCGGGACGATGCGGCGTTGGCGGACCTGGTCGCGGTAGATGTCGTGGTCGTACCCGCGGTCGGCGAAGAGTGAGTCCGGCCTACGTCGCGGATGCCCGACCCGGCCCTTGATAGGTGGGATGGCGTCGATCAGCGGCAGGAGCTGGGTGACGTCGTTGCGGTTGCCGCCGGTGAGGATCACGGCGAGCGGTGTGCCGTGTCCGTCGGTGATCAGGTGGTGTTTCGATCCGGTTCGGCCGCGATCGACCGGGCTCGGTCCCGTCTGGCTCCCCCTTTTATGGCGCGCACGTGGCTGGAGTCGACCACCGCACGCGACCAGTCGAGACGGGCCGCCGCGTTGAGCTCAGCCAGCAGCGCTTCATGCAGTTGCTGCCAGACGCCGGCCTCGCTCCAGTCCCGCAGCCGACGCCAGCAGGTCATGCCCGACCCGAAGCCCAACTCCTTCGGCAGGTACTCCCACTGGATGCCGGTGTGCAGCACGAAGAGGATGCCGCACAACACCTGCCGGTCGGGCAGTGGCTTGCGTCCAGGATGCCGAAACCGACGCTTCTTGCGCGGCAGCAGGGGCTCGATCCGCTCCCACAGGTCATCCGACACGATCCACGGCGAAGTCCCCATGCCCGGACAACGCCCAACTCCTGACGCGGACACGGTCAACAGCGCCGATCCGCGTCATTGTGTTAGCCGTTGTTAGAGCGCTCCTGACCTGCGAATCTATCCGTGCGCTTGGGCCTGCGGGCGCTCCGTGACCTGCTGGGGCTCCCGCGCCGCCCCGGCGGTCAGCACAGAGACGACGGCGCGGATGGTGGGGTGGCGGTAGAACTGCCGCAGCCGCAGGGTGGGAAGGCCCTCGGCCCGCATGGCGGCGGAACTGCGGACGGCGAGCGTCGAGTTGCCGCCGACCTCGAAGAAGTCGTCGTCCACGCCGACCGGCACGCCCAGCAGTTCGGTCCAGAGCGCCCGAAGCCGGGCGGCCAGCGCGTCGTCGGCGGTCGGCGCGGCCTCCCGCTCCGCCCGCCGGGGCGGGGCGGGAGGCGGCAGCCGGGCCAGGTCGACCTTGCCGCTCGCGGTCAGCGGCAGGGCTCCGACCTCGGTGAGTGTCGCGGGCACCATGTAGTCGGGCAGGACAGTCAGCAGGCGACGGCGGACAGCGTCCACGTCTCCGCCGTCGAGCACGATGTAGGCGTCGATCCGCGGGACGGCGCCCTCGCGCACCGCGACGGCTGCGGCCCTGACCGAGGAGTCCTCCAGCAGCACGGAGCGGATCTCGTCCAGCTCGATCCGGAAGCCCCGCACCTTCACCTGGTTGTCGACGCGTCCGAGGTGCTCCAGCAAGCCGTCGGGGCGCAGCCGTCCACGGTCGCCGCTGCGGTACATCCGGCCCCCGTGGAAGGGGTCGGGCAGGAACCGCTCGGCGGTCAAGGCGGGTTCGCCCATGTAGCACTGGGCGACTCCGGCACCACCGACGTGAATTTCGCCAGGCTCTCCGACCGGTACGGGCCGGCCGGCCGGGTCGAGCACGTAGAGATACCAGCCGGGGAGAGCGGTGCCGACCGAGCGAGTCCCGGTAAGGGCGAGTTCCCTGGTCAGGGTCTGAGCGGTGACGTGAACGGTGGTCTCGGTGATGCCGAACATGTTGATCACCCGGCAGGCGGTGTCGGGGTGCCGGTCGAACCAGGGCAGCAGTACAGCGGTGTCGAGCGGCTCGCCTCCCAGGATCAGCAACCGGACCGCGACGTCGCCGTGTTCGACGGCCAGGAGATGGGAAAGGGCCGAGGGCGTCTGGTTGAGCACGGTGACCCCTCTCTCCACCAGCAGGTCGCGGAACCGCTCCGGATCCCGGGAGGTGAAGTAGGGCACGGTCACCAGGCGGCCGCCGGTCAGCAGACACCCCCACATCTCCCAGACGGAGAAATCGAAGGCGCTGGAGTGGAACAGCGTCCACACATCCGTGGAACCGAGTCCGAAATCGGCCCGGGTCGCCTCAATCAGGCTCAGCACGTTGCGGTGCGGGACGGCCACGCCCTTGGGCCGCCCGGTGGAGCCCGAGGTGTAGATCACGTAGGCGGTGTCGTCGGGCCCGGCGCCGGCCATCGGCCCGCTGTCGGCAGGGGCGTGGGCCGGCAGCTCGTCGGCGAGCAGCTCGTCGGGGGTCGCCGTGACGCAGCCTTCAGGCACCGGGAAGTTGCTCAGCCGGGTGACCAGCAGGGTGATCTTGGCATTGCGCGCCGAGTACGCGAGCCGCTCGGTGGGGTAGGCGGGGTCGACGGGGACGTAGGCCGCCCCCGCCTTGAGAACCCCGAGAAGGGCGACGACCAGTTCGGCGGAACGGTCCAGGCAGACCCCGACCCGGTCCCCGGGCCGGACACCTCCGGCACGCAGGCCGGCAGCCAGCAGCGCCGCCAGTTCGTCCAGTTCGGCGTAGGTCAGTTCGAGGTCGTCGTCGCACACCGCGACCGCTTCGGGCGTGATGGCCGCGACGGCGGCGAACGCCTCGTCGAGGGAGCGGGCGGAGCCGGTCGTTGGTGACCGGGCCGAGCCCGCCGACTGGACCCGCTCGGTCGGCCGTGCGTGGCGCGCCCGGCTCTGTGTATCGGCCATCTGGGTACTCCTTCGGGTGCCGGCGAGGACCTGACGAACAGTAGGAGGCCGTCGGGACGGCGAACGGCAGTATCACCGGCGGCTCGCGAGCAGCCCGCGAGCCGCCGCCCGGCAATCGCGAACTGCCGCTGCTCCTGCCTGTCGCCTCCCTGATCGGCTCGTACCGTCTGAGCGGTATCCAGCGACGCGACAGAGAGCGGTGTGATGAGCAGCCCCTTCGAGGACAACGATGGCGAGTACATCATCCTGGTGAACGGTGAGAACCAGCACTCCTTGTGGCCGTCTGCCCTCGACGTGCCGGCGGGGTGGCGGGTCGCCCACGGCCCGGACTCCAGGCAGGGCTGTCTTGACTTCGTCGAGGTCCACTGGACCGATCTGCGGCCCGCGAGCCAGGTTGCCGAATCGGGCGGCCGATGATCTTCCCGGTGCACTCCCGTCCGGCCCGGCGTACGGGGCGTCCCGCCCCGACGCCCGGGGCCGGTCTGCACGATCTGGTCCTCGCCGCGGCCTCCCGCGAACCGTCGGCACCCGCCGTGACCGTTGCCGGAGTCTCGATGAGCTTCGGTGAGCTGGTCGGTGCGGCAGAGCAGTTGGCTGACGAGCTGCGGCGGGCCGGTGTGTCGGCCGGCGACTTCGTAGGCGTCGCGGCGGACCGGACCGCCGAGACGATCGTGGGGCTGCTCGGGGTACTGATCGCGGGCGCCGCCTACGTGCCCGTCCCGGTCGACCTCCCGGCCGACCGGATGCGGGTGATCGCCGAGGAGGCGGACCTGCGGGTGGTGGTGACAGGACAGGACGGCCGACTGGCGGAGCACACGGGCGCGGTGCGGGTTCCCGTCGCCCGCGCAGCGGGCGGCCCCCCGCTTCTCAGCGGCGTCGGCAGGCCTTCCCCCGGGCCGGATCGGCCCGCGTACGCGATTTTCACCTCCGGCTCGACAGGCAGGCCCAAGGGTGTGGTCGTGGACCATCGGGCCGCCGTCGCCTCTACTCTGACCCGTTTCGATGTCTACCCGCACGACGCGGTCACGTACTTGATGCTGGCGCCGCTGAGCATCGACGCGGCGGTGGCCGGGCTCTACTTCACGCTGTCCTGCGGTGGTCGGCTGGTGCTGCCCACCGCCGAGGAGTCGCTCGACCCGGAGCTGCTGTCCGAGCTGGTGCTGCGCGAGGGTGTGACCCACCTCGACGGCCTGCCGTCTCAGTACGCTTCCCTGCTGAGGTTCCACTCGGCCGCGTTGCGCGACGTGCGCTGTGTCGTCCTTGGCGGGGAGTACCTGCCGCACCCACTGCTGCGCGAACACCTGGCCGCCGGGCTCGACGCCGAACTCTTCAACGAGTACGGCCCGACGGAGGGCACCGTCTGGAGCACGGTGCACCGGTGCACCGAGGAGGACGCGGGACCACTGGTCCCGATCGGCGCGCCGATCGCAGGGGTCCGCGCCCGGGTGCTGACCGACACTCTGGCCCACGCCGCACCGGGCACCGTGGGGGAGATCTACCTTGGCGGCGCCGGTCTGGCCCAGGGCTATCTGGGCCGGCCGGGGCGGACGGCGGAACGCTTCGTGGCGGACCCCGACCCGCACTTCCCCGGGCAGCGCATGTACCGCACCGGGGATCTCGGGGAACTCACCGCCGAGGGCGAGCTGATCTACCACGGCCGGGAGGACCAGCTGGTCAAGGTGCGCGGCTTCCGGGTCGAACTCGCCGAAATAGAAGCCCGGTTGCTGGAGCACGCCGGGGTGGTGGAGGCCGCGGTCGTCCCGCATGCCGGCCCGACCGGGCTACGGCTGGTGGCCGTGGTGGCCTCGGCCGCGCCGGAGGCCCCCGGGGCGCGTGCGCTGGCGGTGTTCATGCGGGAGCGGCTGCCCGGGTACATGGTGCCCGCGCTGTGGCGGCGGGTCGACGCACTCCCCGTCACCGCCAACGGGAAGGTGGACCGGACCCTGCTGACATCCCTGGCCACCACCGTGGGCACGGCGCTGCCCGTCTGACTCCCCCCGCCCCGGCACACCTTGACGGCCCCACCGGTGAGGACAGCGGCGGAGAGGGACGGACAGGACGGACATCGCAGGTGCGCCGCGCACAGCTCCAGCGCTTGAGCGGACCGGACCACGGGACCCGCCCACCGACAGAGGTCGGAACGAGATAGAGAGGATGTGGAACGGCCAGATGGAGGACCGTTTCGAGGACCTGGACACCGTCGACATACCGTCGGCGGTCCTGGCCATGGTCAGGGAGCTGCTGGGCAACCCCGAAGTGACCCTGCAGGACGACTTCTTCTTCGTCGGCGGAGACAGCATCGCCGCGATGCACCTGGTGCGGCGGCTCGCGCGCCGGACCGGTCTGCGACTGCGGGTCTCCCAGCTGTTCGCCCACCCGACGCTCGACGACTTCGCGGCCCAGGTGGACATGGTGCGAGCGGCCGCGGCGGGCAGCACGCGGGAGGCCGACCGTGCGTGACGAACCGAGCCCCGAACAGCTCGCCCTGCGCGCCGAGGTGGACCGGGTGCTTGCGGCCGCCGGCCCGCGCCGCGACCATCGCGAGGTCTTCGCCCGGCTCGGCGAGGAGCGCCTTCTGGCCGGTCACTTCCCCGACCGCTACGGTGGCCGCGATCTGCCGCTCGCGCAACAGATGGCGGTCGCCGAGCGGATCGGCGAGCACGGCCTGCCCGACGTGGTCCACCTCGTCACCGTGCAGGGGGTCGGTTGTACGGTGCTGGCCTTCGGGGACGAGGGGCAGCGGGCGCGCTGGCTCCCGGACATCGCGGCCGGCCGGCTCTTCGCCAGCCTGCTGCTGTCAGAGACGGGGGCGGGCAGCGACCCCACCCGGGTCGAGACCAGGGCCGTGCCGGACGGCGACGGCTGGGTCGTCAGCGGCAGCAAGGCGTGGACCATGTACACCGACTGGTCCGGCGTCGCTCTCTGCTCCGTGCGCACCCGCGAGGGACGGCACCGCTATGACGGCATCAGCCTCCTCATGGTGGACCTCGACGTACCCGGGGTCCGCCTCACTCCAGTGCCCCGGGCCGCCGGCACCCCGTATTTCCAGGTGGAGTTCGACGAGGTCCGGGTCGGCGCCGACGCGGTGATCGGACCGCTGCACGGCGGCTGGTCGCTGCTGCCCACCGCGATCGGCTTCGAACGCGGTGGCTTCGACTACCTGTCACGAGCTTCCTCCTGGCTGCGTCTCGCGCGGGACGCCCATCACCGGCTGCCCGCGCCGGAGCGGGCCGAGCTGGCGCCGTCGATGGCCCGGCTGGCCTTCGGCGTGGCCAATGCCCGCGCACTCGCCCACCACGCCGCGCACACGGCGAACGGTCTTTCCTCGGACGAGGTGCTGACCGCCTACACCAAGCTGGCCTGCGGCCGGGCCGCTCAGGCGACGGCCCGGTGGGCCGGGGAGGAGCTGGGTGCCGGGGCCGGCGCTGCGCTTGACAGGGACGCGCCGTTCGCTGCGCTGGCCCCGGCCGTCGCCGAGGCTCCCGAACTGACCGTCTCCGGCGGGCCGCAGGAACTCCAGCTGGACCTCATCGCCGGCGAATACCCGATCGGAGGGGCGGTCCGATGAACCTGGACCTCGAACCCCGGCAGCACCGCCTGGTGGCCGCCGTCCGCAAGAGCACGGTGGCCACGCCCGCCTCGGCCTCCGCCTGGGAAGTGCTCACGGCGGACGCGGCCCCCGGCCGGCCCTCCCCGGGGATGTTGGACGCGGGCCTGTTCGACTGGTGTCTGGTTCTGGAGGAGACCGGTGCCGACTGCCGGGATCCGTCCGCCGCGCTCGCGGTGCGGACCTTCCTCGACGTGTACGGGGATTCCGAGCAGGCTCCAGAGGTCTGGGCGGGGACCGCGCCCTGGCCCGAGCACCTGCCGGTGTCCCGTGCCGCCGACGGGGGCGCACGCGTGTGGAGTGCCGAACGCTCCCCGGTGCCCGGCCTTGCGGCGCTGCCGGACATCACGCTCGACTCGGCGGCCGCCCGAGGCGTCGCCGACCGCGATCTGCTCGCCCGCGCGGCGGGCGCGCTGGGGGTGGCCCGGAGCTGTCTGGAGAGCGCCCAGGAACGGGCCACCGGGCGGACCGTGGCGGGCCGGCAGTTGATCGAGTTCCAAGGCACCGCACACCGGCTGGCAGAGGCGTCGCTCGAACTGGCTCTCGCCCGGGTCGGCCTCTGGCGGGCCGCTTGGCGGGAGGACCGCGGAACGCCCGCGGGCTACCTCGCGCGCGCGGCGGCGGCCGCCGCCGTCACGGCCGCGCTGAACAGTGCTCACGCCGCCGTCCAGACG
>NZ_NTGZ01000518.1 GCF_002551245.1 Streptomyces sp. rh34 | reverse complement strand
CCCCGCCTCCGGCAAGTGCCTCGACGCCGAGGGCGTCTCCTCGGCCGACCGCACCAAGCTGCACCTGTGGACCTGCGGGACCGGCGCCAACCAGAAGTGGATCCTGCCATGAGCCGACGACCGCTCCGACCTCTCGGACACCTCGCCACCTGGGCCGCCTGCGGCCTGCTCGCCGCCGCCGCCCTGCCCGCCGCCGTCTCCACGGCCGCAGCCCCCGACGCCCCCGCCCGCGTGGCGGCCGCCGCCGACCCCGCGTACGACATCCTGGTCTTCTCCAAGACCGCCGGATTCCGCCACTCCTCCATCGACGAAGGCGTCACCGCCCTGCGCGATCTGGGCGCCGCCAACAACTTCACCGTCACCGCCACCGAGGACGCCGCCGCCTTCACCCCGTCGAACCTCGCCGGATACGAGGCCGTCGTCTTCCTCTCCACCACCGGCGACGTCCTCAACGCCACCCAGCAGACCGCCTTCGAGGGATACATCGCGGCAGGCGGCGGCTACGTCGGCATCCACGCGGCGGCCGACACCGAATACGACTGGGCCTGGTACGGAGGTCTGGCCGGGGCGCTGTTCAAGTCCCACCCGCACATCCAGCAAGCCACGGTCACGGTGGAAGACCGCGCCCACGACGCCACCGCCCACCTCGGCCCGAACTGGCAGCGGACCGACGAGTGGTACGACTACCGGAGCAACCCGCGCACCACCGCGCACGTCCTGGCCTCGCTCGACGAGTCCACCTACAGCGGCGGCACCATGGGCGCCGACCACCCCATCGCCTGGTGCAAGGACTACGCCGGCGGGCGCGCCTTCTACACCGGCGGCGGCCACACCGAGGACTCCTACACCGACCCCGCCTTCCGCCGGCACCTCCTCGGCGGCATCCGCTGGGCCGCGGAGCTGACGGAGGCCGACTGCCGCCCCGAGACCGACTACACCACGCTCTTCGGCTCCTCGGGCACCACCGGCTGGACGCAGGCCGGGCCCGGCTCCTTCACGCACGCCGACGCCACCCTCACCTCCCAGGGCGGTCTGGGCCTGTACTGGTACCAGGCCAAGGAGTACCGGTCGTACTCCCTCAAGCTCGACTGGCGGCAGAGCGGGGACGACAACAGCGGTGTCTTCGTGGGCTTCCCGGCCTCCGACGACCCGTGGTCGGCCGTCGACCACGGCTACGAGATCCAGATCGACGCCACCGACAGCCCCGACCGCACCACCGGCTCCGTCTACGGCTTCAAGTCCGCCGACCTCACCGTCCGCGACGCGGCCCTGAATCCGCCGGGGGAGTGGAACACCTACGAGATCCGGGTCGAGGGCGAGCGCCTCCAGCTCTTCCTCAACGGCCGTAAGATCAACGACTTCACCAACACCGACCCCGCCCGCAGCCTCCAGCAGGGCCATATCGGCCTGCAGAACCACGGCGACGGCGACGACGTGTCCTTCCGGAACGTCCGGATCAAGGAACTCGGCGGTTCGACGGGGCCGAGGGAGGGTGCTGTCACCGGTATCGGTGGCAAGTGTGTGGACGTGGCCGGTGGTGCGTCGGCGGACGGGACGCAGATCCAGCTGTTCACGTGCAATCAGTCGGCTGC
>NZ_NTGZ01000517.1 GCF_002551245.1 Streptomyces sp. rh34 | reverse complement strand
CCTCGCGCCATCAGAGATGTGTATAAGAGACAGGCCCTCGCGTCCGCCCGGGAAACCGTGCGCCGGGCGCGCCGCGACGCCTGGCGGGCGCTGGCCGGCTCCACGGGCGGCGCACGGTCCGGGGAACCGCTGGGGATCCCTGCGCGTACTCTGGGTAGTACAACGACTGTCCCCAGCGCGGCGCAGGCGTCCGAGACCCCTCAGCTCGGCGAGAAGTTCGTCAAGCGGGGGTGAGCCGGAGCGGCACCCGGGGGGCACCCGAATCTCGTGGGCGGCGCGCCACCGCGCCCGCCCCGCACCGAGGAGAAGAACCACTGGGCAAGCGACAGCCCGAAGGCCCGCCGCCCGCACCGGCAGTGCAGCGCATCCGCCTGCGCTACACCAAGCGCGGCCGCCTCCGGTTCACCAGCCACCGAGACTTCCAGCGGGCCTTCGAGCGGGCACTGCGCCGCTCCGAGGTGCCGATGGCGTACTCGGCGGGCTTCACCCCCCACCCCAAGGTCTCCTACGCCAATGCCGCACCCACCGGCACGGGCAGTGAGGCGGAGTTCCTGGAGATCGCCCTCACCGAGGCGCGGGACCCCGAGGTCCTGCGCGGACTGCTCGACGCGTCGATGCCGGACGGCCTCGACATCATCGACGCGGTGGAGGTCCGGACCTCGGGCCTGGCCGAGCGGCTCACCGCGTCCGTCTGGGAGATGCGCCTGGACGGCGTCGACCCCGAGGACGCCCGTGCCGCCGTGGCCGCCTTCAACGACGCCGGGACCGTAGAGGTCCAGCGCAAGGCGAAGAACGGCATCCGTACGTTCGACGCCCGTGCCGCCGTCGCCGACCTGCGGGTCGTCGACGCTCCGGCCGATAGGCCGGGGATGCGGCCCTGTGCGATACTGCGCCTGGTTGTTCGGCACGTGACACCCGCCGTGCGACCCGACGACGTCCTGTCCGGTCTCCGAGCTGTGGCCGACCTGGCGCCGCCCGTTCCCGCTGCGGTGACGAGGCTGGCGCAGGGGCTCTTCGACGAGGAGTCCGGCACGGTGACCGACCCGCTCGCGCCCGACCGCGAGGCCGCCCCGACCGCGCATCCCGCGGTCGCCGGGGCAGCCGTCGCGACGGCGCCGGAAGGTTCAGGTTCCGCGTAGGGCGGTCGTTGTAGCGCAGCCCTCCGACTCGGGAGCCACCTGGGTCGGGCCGCGCACTGACCCACAAGACTTTCGCCAGGCCGTACGCACACCGCATACGGAACCGGCGAGCCAGACATCAGCTCCCGTGCGGCGCCCGCGCCCCGGACGGCGGTATCGCACCACTGCGGACCGTGCCGGACCGGAATCAGACGCGGCGCCCGGGAGCACGACGGGAGAACCGCCCGCATGCCTCAGCCGAACGAACCCGGCACGACCGGGAACAACGAAGAGAACACCCCCGGGGACAAGCTGCCGCCGCGCCGCAGGCGCCGCGCCGCTTCCCGCCCGGCGGGCCCGCCCGGTGCGGCCGTGGCCCCCGCCGAGGACGTCACGCCGGCCATACCGGCCGCCGATTCCGCCGCCCCCACCGTGGACGACACGCCCGGGGAAACGGTCGCCGAGACCGCCCCGCCCGCCCG
>NZ_NTGZ01000516.1 GCF_002551245.1 Streptomyces sp. rh34 | reverse complement strand
CCTCCCTCGCGCCATCAGAGATGTGTATAAGAGACAGACCCGGAGGCGCTCGTGCGCACCGTCGCCGTCAGCGGCGGCTCCGGCGACAGCCTCTTCGACGCCGTGCGCGCCGCGGGCGTCGACGCCTTCCTCACCGCCGACCTGCGCCACCACCCGGCCTCCGAGGCCGTGCAGCACTCGCCGCTCGGCCTCGTCGACGCCGCGCACTGGGCCACCGAATGGCCCTGGTGCGAGCAGGCGGCAGCCCAGCTCGACGCGCTTTCCGACCGCCACGGATGGGACCTGCGGGTCCATGTCTCGAAGCAGGTCACCGACCCCTGGACCACCCACCATTCCTCTGGAGCCCCCAACTGAACGCCGCGCCCGCCGACCAGATCCGACTTCTCGACGTCCAGGCCCTCGACCTCCGTCTCGCCCAGCTCTCCCACAAGCGCACCTCGCTGCCGGAGCACGCCGAGATCGAGCAGCTCAGCAGCGACCTCGCCCAGCTGCGGGACCTGCTGGTCGCCTCCACCACCGAGGAGAGCGACACCACCCGCGAGCAGACCAAGGCCGAGCAGGACGTCGACCAGGTGCGCCAGCGCGCCGTCCGCGACCAGCAGCGCCTGGACTCCGGCGCGGTCTCCTCGCCCAAGGACCTGGAGAGCCTGCAGCGCGAGATCGTCTCGCTCGCCAAGCGCCAGGGAGACCTGGAGGACGTCGTCCTGGAGATCATGGAGCGCCGTGAGAGCGCCCAGGAGCGGGTCGCCGAGCTGACCGAGAGGGTCGCCGCCGTCCAGGCCAAGGTCGACGACGCCACCGCGCGCCGCGACGCCGCGACCGCCGAGCTGGACGCCGAGGCCGCCACGGTGGCCAAGGACCGCCAGATCGTCGCCGAGGTCATCCCCGCCGACCTGCTGAAGCTGTACGACAAGCTCCGCGCCCAGCAGGGCGGGGTCGGCGCCGCCCGGCTCTACCAGCGCCGCTGCGAGGGCTGCCGGCTGGAGCTGAACATGGCCGAGGTGGGCGACGTGCGGGCCGCGTCCCCCGAGACGGTCCTGCGCTGCGAGAACTGCCACCGGATCCTGGTCCGCACCTCGGAGTCGGGCCTGTAATGAGCGCCGCGCGCCAGGTGGTGGTCGAGGCCGACGGCGGATCCCGGGGCAATCCCGGGCCCGCCGGTTACGGTGCGGTCGTCATCGACCCGGCCACCGGCGAACCCCTCGCCGAGGCCGCCGAGTACATCGGCGTCGCGACGAACAACGTCGCCGAGTACCGGGGTCTGATCGCCGGTCTGACGGCCGCGAAGGCGTTGTTCCCGGACGCGGGGGACGCGCTGCGGGTCCACGTCCGGATGGACTCCAAGCTGGTCGTCGAGCAGATGTCGGGGCGCTGGAAGATCAAGCACCCCGACATGAAGCCGCTGGCGGCGCGCGCGGCCGCGGTCCTGCCGCCGTCCTGCGTGACGTACGAGTGGATCCCGCGCGCGCAGAACAAGCACGCTGACCGGCTCGCCAACGAGGCGATGGACGCGGGCCGCGACGGCAGGCAGTGGGAGGCGTCCGCCTCGACGGCCGCCCTCGACGCACCGGCCCGCCCCGCGAGCACCCCGCCGCCCGTCCAGGGCCCGCCCGGCGACCAGGCCGCGGGCGCGTCCAGGGCT
>NZ_NTGZ01000515.1 GCF_002551245.1 Streptomyces sp. rh34 | reverse complement strand
ACCGGGGCGTGGTCGTGGACACCGCCGCCGCCGACCTGCGCCGGATCGAGCGCGACCTGCACGACGGCGCCCAGGCCCGCCTGGTCGCCCTCGCCATGGGGCTCGGCCTGGCGAAGGAGAAGCTCACCGACGACCCCGAGGCCGCCGCCCGCATGGTCGACGAGGCCCACGGCGAGATCAAGGTGGCCCTTCAGGAGCTGCGCGACCTGGCCCGCGGGATCCACCCCGCCGTCCTCACCGACCGGGGCCTGGACGCCGCGCTCTCCGCCATCGCCTCCCGCTGCACGGTTCCGGTCAAGGTGTCGGTGGGCCTTCGGGGACGTCCGGCGGAGGCCATCGAGGGCATCGCGTATTTCACCGTCTCGGAGCTGCTCCAGAACATCAGCAAGCACAGCGGCGCGCGGTCGGCCTCCGTCGACGTGTGGCGTTCGGGGGACCGGCTGATGCTCCAGGTCACGGACGACGGCGGGGGCGGGGCCCGGATGGACGGCGGTACGGGGCTTGCGGGGCTCGCCGAGCGGCTCGACGCGGTCGACGGGGTGTTCGTCCTGGACTCGCCGGAGGGCGGGCCGACGACCGTCACCGCCGAGCTGCCCTGGCGTGACCGGACCGCCGACCGGCCTTCCGCCTGACCGCCCGACCGGTGGGGGTGGGGAAAACCCCCGGGCGGATACGGAGAGGGACCTCATGGTGCGGAAGGCCGCCGGCCAGCACCCTTGAGGGAGAACGGTCCGGGGTGACGGGCCGCCTCCGGCGCCACCGCGGCGCACGCCCCACGCACAGCCCACTGAGAGACTTCAGACAGAGACGGAACGGACGGGACTCATGGCCACGGCATACGGACCGGACACGCGGGACCGGGAGCATCAGGGTTCCGGCCCCGGCTTCGGGGCGAAGACCCCTGCGACGCACTTCCTCCCCGCCCCGCTGCGTGCTCCGCTGGAGGCCCGTGCCTGGCGCGAGCTGCTCTACGCGCTGCTGAGCTTCCCGCTCAGCACGGCGATGTTCGTCTTCGCGGTCACCATGACGTCGATGAGCGCGGGTCTGCTGGTCACCTTCATCGGGATACCGGTCCTCGCGGCCGGCCTCGCCGTCTGCCGGGGCTTCGGCGCGCTGGAGCGGCACCGGGCGCGCGGACTGCTGCGGGTGGAGGTGGCGGATCCGGAGCGGGTGCGCGGGAAGACCGGCGGCCCGATGTCCTGGATGGGCGCGGTCCTCAAGAGCGGGGTGTCCTGGCGGCACCTGTTGTACACGCTGCTGCACTTCCCGTGGGCCGTGTTCACGTTCGTCGTCGCGATCACCTTCTGGACGTACGGCCTGGCGGCGCTGACGTACCCGCTGTGGTTCTGGCTCTTCCCGGTGTTCGGGGGGCAGGGCGGTCTCCAGCTGTACGGGGACCGCACCCACCAGGAGTATCTGGACTCGCCGGGCGAGCTGGCGGTGACCGGGGCGGTGGGCCTGGCACTCGTGCTGGCCGCGCCGTGGATCGTGCGGGGTCTGCTCACGGTGGACCGGCTGATGGTCACCGGCCTGCTGGGGCCGTCCCGGCTGGCCACCCGGGTCTCGGAGCTGGAGTCGGACCGGGGCGTGGTCGTGGACACCGCCGCCGCCGACCTGCGCCGGATCGAGCGCGACCTGCACGACGGCGCCCAGGCCCGCCTGGTC
>NZ_NTGZ01000514.1 GCF_002551245.1 Streptomyces sp. rh34 | reverse complement strand
ACCCCCTACCCCCACCCCTACCCCTACCCGCGAGCCGTCGGCATCGCCGCGTCCGGGCACCCGGATCGGACCGGTTCGGCGTGGAGCGGCGGTGGGATCACGATGCCGAATCCCCGGTCCTGGAGCTCGGGTTCCAGGCCTTCCCGTCATCCCGCGCGGTGGGCGGCGCCCGGCCATCGTTCCACCGCTCCGGCCCGCATCCCGGGAGGACGGGGCGGAGCGCACACGGAAGGTCCGGCCGGGCAGTCCCCGCTGCCCGGCCGGACCTCGTACTCCCGCAGGAGCTCTGTCAGTCCCGCGCGTTGCGGGTACGGCGCATCAGCACCGCACCGCCGAGCAGCAGCGCGGCGCTCGCTCCGGCAGCCAGGCCCAGGTCGGCGGCACCGGTGTCGGCGAGATGTGCGTCCGGGGCGTTGGACCCGGGCGTGCCCGAGCCGGGCGTGTCGGTACCGGGCGTGTCGGTCGGCGGCTCGTGCACGGGCGGTTCGTCCACGGGCGGCTGGTCGACCGGCGGTTCGTCGACGGGCGGTTCGTCCACCGGCGGCTTGTCGACCGGGGGCTTGTCCACGGGAGGCTTGTCGACCGGGGGCTTGTCCACCGGCGGTTCGTCCACGGGCGGTTCGTCGACCGGGGGCTCGTCGACCGGCGGCTTGTCCACGGGGGGCTTGTCCACCGGGGGCTTGTCCACGGGCGGGTGGTTGTGCTTCGGACCGTCGGCGTTCACGCACTTGTTGCCGAAGGCCGGGTTCAGCAGAGCGATCACATTGACGGTGTTGCCGCACACATTGACCGGGATGTGCACCGGCACCTGCACCGCATTGCCCGAACCGACCCCCGGCGAACCGACGGCCGCGCCCTCGGCCGACGCGTCGGCGTGCGCGGTACCGCCGACCGCCGCCAGGAGGCCCGATGCGGCCGCCATGACGATCATGCTTCTGTTCAAGACCTGTCGCATTACTTGCCCTTTCCTAGGACATTCGCGAGGACTTCGCGTGGGTGCTTCGCGCGCGGAGGAAGCGGGCAGCCATCGGGCGGAGCCGCTGCACAGCCGGATCCTGCGGCGAAGCCATGGTGAACGTGGTGAAAACGTGCGCGCTGGACGACTGCCTTAACGACTCAGGCCCAGGCGGGAAACTCGAAGGTGCGTGGAAATTGTGTAATCACCCGAACGGGTGGTGTTGTCGAGTCCCGCGCATCCCGGTTCGCCGATGAAGGAAAACGATTCTCCTTCAACTGGGCTGCACGTGAATGGTGTTGACGGCGAGAGGTGCATTCCCTCCGGCGTATAGCGCGGCCTCGGAGCCATCCGCCCCCCGTCCACCCGTTCGGGCGAGGCGTGTTGGAGGGGTGCGCGCAATTCCTTCACGAGCGGACGGCCGTACGGCCGGAGTGCGGGGGTCGGCTCCCGTGTCCGGCATTCGGGTGAATGGGCGGAACCTAACGCCGGACGGTGAGTTGACCAGGAGGCTCCGCTACGGGGCGATCGGTACGAGAAGGGTTAATCGTGATCAAGAAGGTTCTGGCTACGGGCGCTGTCGCCGCCTCCATCCTCGGTCTCGGCACGACGCAGGCCATGGCCATCGCCAATGACGGCGGCACCACCACGGTCAACGGCAACGGTGCCTCGCAGGCCTACGGCAACTCCGAGACCCACGGTGACTGGAGCCCG
>NZ_NTGZ01000513.1 GCF_002551245.1 Streptomyces sp. rh34 | reverse complement strand
GTGCGGGGCCGCCGCGCTGCGCCGCCGGAACCGTGCCGGGCGATCCTCGGCCGCGGACGCCTGAGCGCCGGCTCCGCCGGACCGCAGGCCCGCGCTCCGGGGTGCGAACACCCCACGGCACCCCGGAGCGCGGCACCACCCGAGGACGACGCGCTGTCACTGCCCGCAAGTAGGGTGTGAGACATGGCAGACCCCTCCAGCTACCGCCCCAAGCCGGGACAGATCCCCGACTCCCCGGGGGTCTACAAATTCCGCGACGAACACCGCCGGGTGATCTACGTCGGGAAGGCCAAGAACCTGCGCCAACGCGTGGCCAACTACTTCCAGGACCTGGCGGGCCTCCACCCGCGGACGCGCACGATGGTCACCACCGCCGCCTCCGTCGAATGGACGGTCGTCTCCACCGAGGTCGAGGCGCTCCAGCTGGAGTACTCCTGGATCAAGGAGTTCGACCCCCGGTTCAACGTCAAGTACCGCGACGACAAGAGCTATCCCTACCTCGCGGTCACGCTCAACGAGGAGTTTCCCCGCGTCCAGGTCATGCGCGGCGCCAAGAAGAAGGGCGTGCGCTACTTCGGTCCGTACGGCCACGCCTGGGCGATCCGCGAGACGGTCGACCTGATGCTCCGCGTCTTCCCCGTCCGCACCTGTTCCGCCGGGGTCTTCAAGAACGCCGAGCGCACCGGCCGACCCTGCCTGCTGGGCTACATCGGCAAGTGCTCGGCGCCCTGCGTCGGCCGGGTCACCCCCGAGGAACACCGGGAGCTGGCCGAGGACTTCTGCGACTTCATGGCCGGCCGCACGGGCACCTACATCCGCCGCCTGGAGAAGGACATGATGCGGGCGGCCGAGGAGATGGAGTACGAGCGGGCCGCCCGCCTCCGTGACGACGCCGAGGCCCTCAAGCGGGCCATGGAGAAGAGCGCCGTCGTCCTCGCCGACGCCACCGACGCCGACCTGATCGCCGTCGCCGAGGACGAGCTGGAAGCCGCCCTCCAGATCTTCCACGTGCGCGGCGGCCGGGTGCGCGGCCAGCGCGGCTGGGTCACCGACAAGGTCGAGGCGGTCGACACCTCCGGCCTCGTGGAGCACGCCCTCCAGCAGCTGTACGGGGAGGAGCGCGGCGAGGCCGTCCCCAAGGAGGTCCTGGTGCCCGCCCTGCCCGAGGACGCGGAAGCGGTCTCCCAGTGGCTCGCCGAGCGCCGCGGCTCCCAGGTCAGCCTGCGCATTCCGCAGCGCGGCGACAAGAAGGACCTCATGGTCACCGTCCAGCGCAACGCCCAGCAGGCGCTCGGACTGCACAAGACCAAGCGCGCCTCCGACCTGACCACCCGCTCCCGCGCCCTGGAGGAGATCGCCGAGGCGCTGGGGCTGGACACCGCGCCGCTGCGCATCGAGTGCTACGACATCTCCCACCTCCAGGGCGACGACGTGGTGGCCTCCATGGTCGTCTTCGAGGACGGCCTCGCCCGCAAGAGCGAGTACCGCCGCTTCCAGATCAAGGGCTTCGAGGGCCAGGACGACGTCCGCTCGATGCACGAGGTGATCGGCCGCCGCTTCAAGCGCTACCTCCAGGACAAGGAACGCACGGGGGAATGGGAGGAGACGCCGGGGGCCGCCACCGGCTCTGCTCCCGCCGCCACCGGCCCCGCGCCCGGCCCCGCGGCCACCGGCCCCGTCCCCGCCC
>NZ_NTGZ01000512.1 GCF_002551245.1 Streptomyces sp. rh34 | reverse complement strand
GATGTGTATAAGAGACAGCACCGGTCCGTGCGGTCGACCGGCCCGGCGGGCCCGGCGGGTCCGGCGGGTCCGGCCGGAGCGATGCACCCGTCGGGCCCGATGGGCGGCGTGCTGCTGGCCGCCTGACCCGGGGAGGGCCGTTACACGGCCGTCGCCCCGGGGAACGGGCGCTACCCGCGGCCGGCGACCCGGGCGGCCCGGTCCGCGAGGGCCCGCACCTCGGCGGCGACCGCGGTGTGCCGCTCGCGCGGGATTTCGTGGCCGACGCCCGGTTGGAGGACGAGCCGGGCGTCGCGGATCGCGGCGGCGGTGGCCCGGCCGGCGGAAGGCTTGAGCAACGGGTCGTCCGTGCCGTGCAGCACCAGCGCGGGGACCCGCAGTTCGGCCAGGGAGCGGCCGTGCCAGGGAGCTCCGATCTGGCGGGACTGGGCGTCCGGGTCGGCGATGCCGGTGTCCACGTCGGCGGTGATGCGCTCCAGGGCCTCCGCCTCGTCGAACGGGTAGCCGGGCGAGGCGCAGATCCGCGCGACCGCGAGCCCGGCCGCGATCCGTCCCTCCCGGTCCCGGGCGGGCTTGATGCGGGCGAACTTCGCGAGCGTGCCGAGCCGCAGATGACGGAAGGCCTTCAGCCCGCCGACGTCGCTGGGGAGCGCGGCGGACGAGGTGAGCGTGCGCACCCGGCCCGGGTGGCGCAGGGCGACGCGCTGGGCGACGACGCCGCCCAGTGACTGCCCGAAGATGTGCGCAGAATCCCAGCCGAGCGCGTCCATGACGGCGACGGCGTCGTCGGCCATGTCCTCGGCGGTGTAGGCCGCGCCGCGGCCGGCGGCCAGGGCGGCGAAGGGGTTGCCCCGAGCGGCGCGCCTGGGCAGCCGGGTGGACTCGCCCGCGTCCCGCTGGTCGTAGCGGGCGACGGCGAATCCGGCGTCGGCGAAGGCCGCGCACAGCTCCCCGGGCCACCAGTGCCGGGAGACCGCCAGCCCCATCACCAGGAGCAGCGGTTCGCCGTCCATGCCCTCCCGGAGCCGGTCGTGGGCGAGCTCGACCGCACCGTTGCGGGCGAAGCGGCGTTCGGTCCAGGTCATGGCGGGCTCCTCCGGTGGACGAAATTACTGCGAACGGTGTTCGCGGTATTAGACTACAGCCATTCCGGACCCCGGACGGGGACCTGAAGGGAAGGTGACGGACCGTGGCCGATCGCGAGACCCGGCCGACGACTGTCTGGTCGCGCCCCGATCGGGGCGCGCGCGGACCCGCACCCGAACGGAGCCGCACCCAGATCACGGCGGCCGCCCTCGCGCTCGCCGACGCGGAGGGGCTGGCGGCCGTGTCGATGCGCGCGCTCGCGCAGCGGCTGGGCACGGGGCCCGCCTCGCTCTACCGCTACGTGGGCAGCCGGGACGAGCTGCTGGACCTCATGGCGGACGCGGTCGCGGGCGAACTCGACCTCTCCGGGGCCCCCGGCGCCGACTGGCTGGACGACCTCGTCGGCCTGGCCCTCCAGTCCAGGGCCGCGCACGTCCGGCACCCGTGGCTGGCCGACCTGAACGACCGGCGCGGCGAGGTGCTGGGCCCGCACGCGATCGACTACCTCGACCACGCGCTCGGGATCCTGGCCCCCGCGCCGGGCACCGCCGGGCAGAAGCTGGAGGCCATCGGCCTCCTCGGCGGCCTGGCCGTGCTCTTCGCCCGCCGCGAGGC
>NZ_NTGZ01000511.1 GCF_002551245.1 Streptomyces sp. rh34 | reverse complement strand
ACCTGGGCGTGCGCGGTCCCGCGCGTACGCGTTCGCCGGCCCCGCGCGTCCAGGGGCGCGACCCTCGCCGTACGGGGGCCGGCGCCCCGTCCCCGTACCCTTGCCGAGGACCCGGGGAGCCCGCACGCCGACCGGGTCCTCGCTTGCGCCGTACGTACGAAGGAGAACCGCCGTGCTCGTGCTGTTGCCGCCCTCCGAAGGAAAGGCCGCCTCGGGGCGCGGGGCTTCGCTGAAGCCGGAGTCGCTGTCGCTGCCGGGGCTCGCCCCGGCCCGTGCGGCGGTGCTGGACGAGCTGGTCGAGCTGTGTCAGGCGGACGAGGAGAAGGCCCGTGAGGTGCTGGGGCTGAGCGTGGGGCTGCGGGGCGAGGTCGCCAAGAACACCGAGCTGCGCACCGCCGGAACCCGTCCGGCCGGGGAGCTGTACACCGGTGTGCTGTACGACGCCCTCGATCTGGCCTCGCTGGAGGCGGACGCGCGGCGGCGGGCGGCGAAGTCGCTGCTGGTCTTCTCGGGGCTGTGGGGCGCGGTCCGGATCGGCGACCGGATCCCGCCGTACCGCTGCTCGATGGGGGTGAGGCTGCCCGGTCTCGGCGCGCTCGGCGCGTACTGGCGCACCCCGATGGAGACCGTGCTGCCCGAGGCCGCCGGGAACGGGCTCGTCCTGGACCTGCGGTCCTCGGCGTATGCGGCGGCGTGGAAGCCGACGGGCGAGGTGGCCTCCCGCACGGCGAGCGTGCGGGTGCTGCACTCCCAGCTGGTGGGCGGGGTGGAGAAGCGGTCCGTGGTGAGCCACTTCAACAAGGCGACCAAGGGCCGGCTGGTGCGGGATCTGCTGCTGGCGGGTGCGCGACCGAAGGGCCCGGCGCAGTTGGTGGAGGTGTTGCGGGACCTCGGGTACGTGGTGGAGGCCGAGGCCCCCGCGCGGGCCGGGCGGCCGTGGTCGCTGGACGTCGTGGTGACGGACATCCACTGACCTCCCGGGAAGGCGAGCGTTGCGCAGTGCGCAACGCTCGTTGCAGATATCGCCTCGTGCGCGGCAGGATGGCCCCATGACCTCCTCTGCCGCGCCCTCCGCCCCGTCCGACGCCTCCGTGCTGGATCTCGCGCCCGTCGTCCCCGTCGTGGTCCTGCACGACGTGGCCGACGCGGTGCCGCTGGCGCGGGCTCTGGTGGCAGGCGGGCTGCCGGCGATCGAGGTGACGCTGCGGACGCCCGCCGCGCTGCAGTCGATCCGGGCCATGGCCGCCGAGGTCCCGGGCGCGGTGGTCGGCGCGGGCACGGTGATCTCGCCGGAGCACGTACGGGACACCGTGGACGCCGGGGCCCGGTTCCTGGTCAGCCCGGGGTGGACGGACGCGCTGCTGGAGGCGATGAAGGCGTCCGGGGTGCCGTTCCTGCCCGGTGTCTCGACCACCTCCGAGGTGGTGGCCCTGCTGGAGCGCGGGGTGCGGGAGATGAAGTTCTTCCCGGCCGAGGCGGCGGGCGGCACGGCCTACCTCAAGGCCCTGTCCGCACCGCTTCCCCAGGCCAGGTTCTGCCCGACCGGCGGCATCTCGCTCGCCTCCGCGCCGTCGTACCTCGCGCTGCCCAACGTGGGCTGCGTGGGCGGCAGCTGGATGGTCCCGGGCGACGCGGTGGCGGCGAAGGACTGGGACCGGGTGGCCCGCCTGGCGGCCGAGGCGGCGGCGCTCGCCCGGTAGGGCCG